>NZ_CP009438.1:3155000-3455000 GCF_000761215.1 Streptomyces glaucescens
GTCAGCTTGTCGTACCGGGGCGCGGTGTGCGCTCAGCTTGGCAGACTGGCCGTTGTCGGGGCAGGCCGGGGAAGGGCGGGCGGGCGTGAGTGAGCTGGTCACGGGTGAGGCGGTGGCGCTGGAGCTGCGCCCCGCGAGGCTGCCCAGCAGGGCGCTGGCCGTGCTGCTCGACCTGGCCGTGGCCGTCCTGGCCTATCTCCTCGTGTCGATCGTGCTGCTGTTCACGACGGCCTCGCTGGACGAGGCCGCACGGGCGGCGGTGTCCGTCGCGACGTTCGTACTGGTTCTGGTGGGTGCCCCGATAGCCGTGGAGACGCTGAGCCACGGGCGTTCGCTCGGGAAGCTGGCGTTCGGGCTGCGCGTGGTGCGGGACGACGGCGGGCCGATCCGCTTCCGGCACGCATTGGTGCGCGGGGTGGTCGGGGTCGTCGAGATCCTGGTGACGTTCGGGGTCGTCGCCTGCGTCGCCTCGCTGGTCTCGGCGCGGGGGCGGCGGCTCGGGGACGTGTTCGCCGGGACTCTGGTCGTCCGCGAGCGGGTGCCCGTCGCGCGTGTGGGGTTCGTGCCGCCGCCTCCGCCCTGGCTGGCCGGGCGGTTCGCGGGGCTCGATCTGTCGGCGGTGCCGGACGGGCTGTGGCTGGCGGTGCGGCAGTACCTGGCCCGGATGCAGCAGCTCGATCCGCAGGTGGGCCGGGCGATGGCGGAACGTCTCGCCGCCGATCTGGCCGCTCGGACGGGGACTCCGGTGCCGCCGGGGGTGCCTGCGGCCGCCTATCTTGCGGGGGTGCTGCAGGAGCGGCAGGCGCGGGAGGTCCGGCGGGTGTACGGGAACGGTCCGGCGGCCGGGACGGCCTCGACTGCCGGCGGGGGCTCGCCCGTGACCGGATCGTCTGCCTTCGGCCACACCGGCGGCTCCGGCCACCACCCCGGTGGGGGTGCGGCGCCGTCTGTCTCCGGCGAGCGTCCCGCCACGGGATTCGTGCCTCCGGCGTAGTCGCCGCGGGTCCCTCGGCTTCGGTTCAGTCGAAGGTGTTCGGTGGCGATTGCAGGTCCTCGAGCTCGATGCCGGGGGCCGCGAGGACGACGTCGCCGGCGAGGTGCACGGCGTGCCTATCCCCCGTGTCCAGGGCTGTGACCTGGTATTCGTCCACGGTCAGGGGGCCGTTGTCAGTGGCGTGTGCTTCTCTCTTCACCAGGGCCCAGGACTGGTCGAGGGTGCGCGGGGCGAGGACCGGGTCCGTGAAGGCGACGAGGCGTACGCGGGTGGCCGAGCCGGAGGGGGTGAGGCGCAGGAGACGGGCGGTGGCGACGAGGAAGGCCGGGGAGGTGCCGGTGAAGGCGTGGGCGGGGACGTTGCCTTCGGTGGCGTGGGCTCCGGTGGGGTCCGTGCGGACCCAGGTGACGCCGTCGAGGGCGGCGCCGCGGACCTGCCAGCCGCCGGCGTGGAGTTCCAGGCGGATGGGGCGGCCGAGGTCGTCGAGGGCGAGGTCGACGGAGCCTCGGTGATCGCCGGAGGGGGTCGTCAGCTGGGAGACGTAGCGCCAGCCGGAGGGGCCGGGGGCGCAGTGGAAGTGCTCTTCCGCGAGGGGGGTGTGATCGTGCGGATCGTGGAGCGAATAGCGGCCGCGGGGCATGGGGGTCCTGGGGTCTGACGGGCTGGTCCGGGACGCTGCGCGGCCCGGTCGGACCAAAGGGGCAGGCCCCCGGCACGGGGGTGCGGGGGCCTGCCTCGGAGGACGGTGACCGGGCCGGGTGGCTCAGTAGCGGTAGTGGTCCGGCTTGTACGGGCCCTCGACCTTCACGCCGATGTACTCGGCCTGCTCGGGGCGGAGCGTGGTCAGCTTCACGCCGAGCGCGTCGAGGTGGAGGCGGGCGACCTTCTCGTCGAGGTGCTTGGGGAGCACGTAGACGTCGGTCGGGTACTCGTCGGGCTTGGTGAACAGCTCGATCTGGGCCAGGGTCTGGTCCGCGAAGGAGTTGGACATCACGAACGACGGGTGGCCGGTGGCGTTGCCCAGGTTCAGCAGGCGGCCCTCGGAGAGGACGATGATCACCTTGCCGTCGGGGAACGTCCAGGTGTGGACCTGCGGCTTGACCTCGTCCTTGACGATGCCGGGGATCTTGGCGAGGCCGGCCATGTCGATCTCGTTGTCGAAGTGGCCGATGTTGCCGACGATCGCCTGGTGCTTCATCTTGGCCATGTCGTCGGCCATGATGATGTCCTTGTTGCCGGTCGTGGTGATGAAGATGTCGGCGGTCTCGACGACCTCGTCGAGGGTCGTGACCTGGTAGCCGTCCATCGCAGCCTGGAGGGCGCAGATGGGGTCGATCTCCGTGATGATCACGCGGGCGCCCTGTCCGCGCAGGGACTCCGCGCAGCCCTTGCCCACGTCGCCGTAGCCGCAGACGACCGCGGTCTTGCCGCCGATCAGGGTGTCGGTGGCGCGGTTGATGCCGTCGATCAGCGAGTGGCGGCAGCCGTACTTGTTGTCGAACTTCGACTTGGTGACGGCGTCGTTGACGTTGATCGCCGGGAACAGGAGGGTGCCCTCGCGCTGCATCTCGTACAGGCGGTGGACGCCGGTGGTGGTCTCCTCGGTGACGCCGCGGATCTCGGACGCCAGCTGGGTCCACTTCTGGGGGCTCTCGGCCACCGTGCGGGTCAGCAGTTCGAGGATGACGCGGTGCTCCTCGGACTCGGCTGTGTCGGGCGAGGGGACCTTGCCGTCCTTCTCGTACTCGACGCCCTTGTGGACGAGGAGGGTGGCGTCACCGCCGTCGTCCAGGATCATGTTCGGGCCGCCGGTGGGGGTGTTCGGCCAGGTCAGCGCCTGCTCCGTGCACCACCAGTACTCCTCCAGGGTCTCGCCCTTCCAGGCGAAGACCGGGACGCCCTGCGGGTTGTCGGGCGTGCCGTTCGGGCCGACGGCGATGGCGGCGGCCGCGTGGTCCTGGGTGGAGAAGATGTTGCAGGAGGCCCAGCGGACCTGGGCGCCCAGCGCGACCAGGGTCTCGATGAGCACGGCGGTCTGCACGGTCATGTGCAGGGAGCCGGTGATGCGGGCGCCCTTGAGGGGCTGCGCCTGCGCGTACTCCTTGCGGATCGCCATCAGGCCCGGCATCTCGTGCTCGGCGAGGGTGATCTCCTTGCGGCCGAACTCGGCCAGGGAGAGGTCGGCGACCTTGAAGTCCTGTCGGTTGTCGACAGTCGTCATTACGAGCTGCTCCTCGGGGGTTGGGTCGAGGTGGGTACGGCTGATCTGCGCGGCGGCGGACACCGGGGTGCCCGAAAGAGGGCACAGGCATGCCCGCGTACGCGCAGCGCAGTCCGTCGGAGGCCCTCTCTCCCTCGGTCGGTCCCGGAGGGGACCGCCCGACCGCCATCAGCAGCGACGTCTGGCTCCGTCCCAAGCTACACCGGTCGGCCCCACTGCCCCCAGCCCGCAGCGGAACACATCGCGCATATCACGATGGCGCGGCCCGGGGCGCACGGGCCGGGCCGGCCACGGGACGCGGCGAACAGGACCGGGGCACGCGTCGTGCGGCGGCCTTCGCCGCTCACGCGGTGGTGGCCGGAGGGCTGTGACGCCGGCGGTGACGAGCCGGGGGGACGGGCAAGGGCCCCGGACGCTCCGTGCGAGCGTCCGGGGCCCTTGCCCTGGGGCCGGTGACTCCCTGTGCCCTGGGGGTCAGTGGCCGGCGCCGTGCGGCGTCGGGCCGCCCGGGGTGGCCTCCGGGTCGGGGCCCTTGGCGGCCTCGGTCTCGCTGTAGATGTCGGGTTCGAGGTAGATGACGCGGGCGATCGGGACGGCCTCGCGGATGCGCGCCTCGGCGGCGTCGATGGCGGTGGCGATCTCGGCGGCCGTGTCGTCGTGCCGGACGGCGATCTTGGCGGCGACCAGCAGCTCCTCGGGGCCGAGGTGGAGCGTGCGCATGTGGATGATGCGGGTGACGACGTCGCCGTCGACGATCGCGGCCTCGATCTTCTGCACATCCTCCAGGCCGGCGGACTCGCCGAGGAGCAGGGACTTGGTCTCGGCGGCCAGGACGAGCGCGATCAGGATGAGCAGCACACCGATGCAGAGGGTGCCGATGCCGTCCCAGACGCCGTCGCCGGTGAGCAGGGCCAGGCCGACGCCGCCGAGGGCGAGGACCAGGCCGACGAGGGCGCCGAGGTCCTCCAGGAGGACGACGGGCAGCTCGGGCGCCTTGGCGTGGCGGACGAACTCCTTCCACGACTTCTTGCCGCGCAGGACGTTGGATTCCTTGATGGCCGTGCGGAAGGAGAAGGCCTCGGCGATGATCGCGAAGACCAGGACGCCGACCGGCCAGTACCAGTGCTCGATCTCGTGCGGGTGCTTGATCTTCTCGTAGCCCTCGTAGATGGCGAACATGCCGCCGACGGAGAAGAGGACGATCGAGACGAGGAAGGCGTAGATGTAGCGTTCGCGGCCGTAGCCGAAGGGGTGCTGCGGGGTGGCCACCCGCTGGGCCTTCTTGCCGCCGAGGAGCAGCAGGCCCTGGTTGCCGGAGTCGGCGAGGGAGTGCACCGACTCGGCGAGCATCGACGACGAGCCGCTGAACAGGAACGCCACGAACTTCGCTGCCGCGATCGAGAGGTTGGCGAGCAATGCCGCCACGATCGCCCTGGTACCGCCTGACGCGCTCATGTGTCCGCGTGGTCCCTTCCTACGTACGCCGCTTCGGGCTTTGCCCGGCCTTGACGGTGGGCCATTGTTGCAGCCCCCGCGCGGGCGGCGTGCGAGGCCGCCCTCACCGGCTCCTTACAGGTGCCGTATCCCCCTTTTCCGGGTGGTCAGGCCACGTCTCTTGCGGGTGGTCAGGCCACGACGGTCGCGCGGAAGAGCGTGCCGGAGCCCGTCACCTCGGCGGTCTCGCCCGCCGGGACGAACACGGACTGCCCCGGGCGCAGTCGGTGTTCCCCGGCCCGTACGGCGCCGGCGGCGCAGAGCAGGATCTGGGGCGTGGGGCGCGTGAGGTCGTGGCGCGCACCGCCCTCGGGGAGGACGTACCGGGACAGCCGGAACTCGTCGGTGGGGGTCTCGTAGACCTCCTCGCCGTCGGGGGACGCCTCGGGGCGCAGCACACCGGGGTCGCCCGGCTGGAAGCGGACGATCCGCAGGAGTTCGGGGACGTCGACGTGCTTGGGGGTCAGCCCGCAGCGCAGCACGTTGTCCGAGTTGGCCATGATCTCGACGGCGAGGCCGTTCAGGTAGGCGTGCGGGACGCCCGCGCCGAGGAACAGGGCCTCGCCGGGCTGGAGTCGGACGTGGTTGAGCAGCATCGCGGCGATGACGCCCGGGTCGCCGGGGTAGTGGTGGGCGATCTCGGCGTAGGGCGCGTAGGCACCGCCGAGGCGGGTGCAGGCGGCGGTGGCCTCGGCGACCGTGCGGGCCATCTCCGCGCGGTCGGCGGTGAGGACGGCGGTCAGCATCTCCCGCAGCGCCGCGTCCTGGGGGTGCGCGTGGAGCAGGTCGACGTACGGCTTGAGGGAGTCGACGCCGAGGCCGTCGAGGAGGCCGGCGGCCTGGTCCGGGTCGCGGAAGCCGCACAGGCCGTCGAACTCGGTGAGCGCGCAGACGAGTTCCGGCTTGTGGTTGGCGTCCTTGTAGTTGCGGTGCGGGGCGTCGACGGGGATGCCGCGGCGTTCCTCGTCCTCGTACCCCTCCTTCGCCTGGGTGAGGTCGGGGTGCACCTGGAGGGAGAGGGGGGCGCCCGCGGCGAGGATCTTCAGCAGGAACGGCAGCCGGGGGCCGAACTTGGCGACGGCCCGCTCGCCCAGTTCGCGCTCCGGGCCCGCCTCGATGACCTCCGCGAGCGTGCCGCGCGGGGTCCGCGAGGGTGCGCCGGGATGGGCGCCCATCCACATCTCCGCCTGGGGTTCGCCGGTGGGCTCGGTGCCGAGCAGCTGCGGGATCGCGGTGGTGGAGCCCCAGGCGTAGGGGCGGATGGTGTTGTCCAGGCGGTCCATGGGGCTTTCCGGGTTCCTTCTGCCGTCGGGTGCTTGGTGCGTACGGCGTCCTTCGCGCGCGTACGAGGTCCCTCTCTCGCGTACGACGTCCTCCTCGCGTGTGCGGCGCAGCTCTCTCGCGGGCGGCGTCGTCCGTGGCGTACGGTGCCGTCCTGCTGCCGCGGTGCTCAGGGCGTCCTGGGCAAGATCAGGCCCTCGAAGCGAGCGCCAGGTAAACGGCGGCGAAATCCGTGATGGCGATCAGCTCGGCCAGGGTCTCCAGTTCACCGCCCGGGTCCGGCTCCAGTTCGCTGATGGGCGTGTCGTGACTCAAGGCCAGGTCACGGGCGGCGGGAGCGGCGGTGAGGCCGGCGATCGGGCGGTCCCGGAGCAGCACCACGCGCGCGTGCAGCGCCGGCGGCTCCTCGACGCGGTCCCGGAAGAAGTCGTCCGGGTTGGCGCGCGCCGCCAGCGGACCGGCCAGCAGGGCGCTGTGCGCGGCGAGCGCCTCCGGCAGCTCGGCGACCATCGCGGGAGTGCCGGACAGCTCCGCGAGCGCCGCGGCGAAACGGCGGCCCGCCGGGCCCGCCGACGTGCCCTCCGTCCAGACGAGCGGGAGCGCGTCCGCCAGTTCGGCGGCGAGCGTCTTGGCCGGGTTGCTGTACGTGGCGATGGCCGGGCCGCAGCGCTCGGCGATCTGGTCCAGCCGGTCGGCGACCTTCTCCAGGGAGCCGGCGGGAGCACCGAGCAGGCCGATCCGGTCCAGCAGCGCGAGCAGCGGCGTGAGCAGGGCCCACAGGACGCCGGGGGCGGAGGCGGCGAGGGGTTCGTCGTGCTCGTACGGGGCGGTGGCCAGCGGTACGAAGAGGCCGTGGGCGCCGGCGAGGGCCTCGGCGAGCGGGGTGCCGGGCGGGGCCACGGCGACCACCGTGCAGCCGCGGCGGTAGGCCTGCTCGGCGAGCAGGGCCAGGCCCGGCTCGGTGCCGTCCGGGGTCGTGATCAGCAGCAGGTCCACGGAACCGGCCCAGCCGGGGAGTTCCCAGCGCAGCGCGCCGGCGGCCGGGGCGACGCCGGTGGGGGCGAGACGGGTCACCGGGCTGCCGGGGCCGGCGAGGGCGCCGAGGAGATCGGCGGCGTGGGTCGCGGCGGCGCCCGGGCCGGCGATCAGGACCGCCCGGGGGCGACCGTCGGGCTTCAGGTCACCGATGCCCGCCTCGGCGGCGTGCCGGGCCGCGGTGCGGACGCGGGCGCCGGCCTCGGCGGCACCGCGCAGCAGGCCCCTGTGGTCCGCCTCGGCAAGGGCCTCGGGGGTGTCGAGCAGCGATTCGTCGAGCATGGGCGGCAGCCTCCGAACGCCGGGTCGTGGTCGCGGGTCGCCTGGGGGTGGGTGCGTGCCGGCACTCCCGGTCGGGCCGGGCCGGCGCTCCCGGTCAGGCCGGGCGGCGGGCCTCGTCGACCAGGAGGACGGGGATGCCGTCACGGACGGGGTAGGCCAGACCGCAGTCCTGGCCCGTGCAGATCAGCTCGTCGTCCCGCTCCTCGAGGGGCGCGTGGCAGGCCGGGCAGGCGAGGATCTCCAGGAGGCCGGCTTCGAGCGGCATGGGGGTTCCCTTCGGGGCGGGGCGGGTTGTCGGGTGGGGCGCGGGCCGGGGTGCGGTGCGCTCCGTGCGGATGTGCCTGGTCAGCGTACCGCCGCGGGGGGTGCTGTGCCGGGGTTGGCGGGGAGGGCGCAGGGTGCGTCGGGGAGGCTCGCCCCGACGCCCCGCGCCTTGGCCGGGAGTGCGGGCGGGAGTCCTTCCGCCCGCACCCCGTGTCCCGCGTCCGCGCAGGCCCGGCCCGGCCTCGTGCCGGGTCAGCCCCGGATGATCGCCAGGACCTCGTCGCGGATCTTCGTCATCGTCGTCTCGTCGCGGGCCTCGGCGTTGAGGCGCAGGAGCGGCTCGGTGTTGGAGGGGCGGACGTTGAACCACCAGTCGGCGGCGGTGACGGTGAGGCCGTCGAGTTCGTCGAGGGTGACGCCCTCCCGGGACTCGAACGCCGTCTTCAGCGCGGCGAGGCGGGCCGCCTGGTCGTCCACCGTGGAGTTGATCTCGCCGGAGCCGGCGTAGCGGTCGTACTGGGCGACCAGGGCCGAGAGGGGGCCGTCCTGGCCGCCGAGGGCCGCGAGGACGTGCAGGGCCGCCAGCATGCCCGTGTCGGCGTTCCAGAAGTCCTTGAAGTAGTAGTGGGCGGAGTGTTCACCGCCGAAGATCGCACCCGTGCGCGCCATCTCGGCCTTGATGAAGGAGTGGCCCACGCGGGTGCGGACGGGCGTGCCGCCGTTCTCGCGGACGACCTCAGGGACCGACCAGGAGGTGATCAGGTTGTGGATGACCGTGCCCTCGCCGCCGTGGCGGGCCAGCTCGCGGGAGGCGACCAGGGCGGTGACGGCGGACGGGGAGACCGGGTCGCCGTGCTCGTCGACCACGAAGCAGCGGTCGGCGTCGCCGTCGAAGGCGATGCCGAGGTCGGCGCCCTCCTCGCGGACCCGCTGCTGCAGGTCGACGATGTTCGCCGGGTCGAGCGGGTTCGCCTCGTGGTTGGGGAAGGTGCCGTCCAGCTCGAAGTACATGGGGACGAGCGTCAGGGGCAGCCCCGCGAAGACCGTGGGGACCGTGTGGCCGCCCATGCCGTTGCCCGCGTCGACGACGACCTTCAGGGGGCGGATGGAGGTGAGGTCGACGAGGGTGCGGAGGTGGGCCGCGTAGTCCTCCAGCGTGTCGCGCCGGGTGATCGTTCCCCGGGTGGCCGCCGGTTCCGGGGCGCCGGACTCGGTCCAGCCCTCGACCAGGGCGCGGATCTCGGCCAGGCCGGTGTCCTGGCCGATGGGGGCCGCGCCCGCGCGGCACATCTTGATGCCGTTGTACTGGGCGGGGTTGTGCGAGGCGGTGAACATCGCGCCGGGCAGGCCGAGGGCGCCCGAGGCGTAGTAGAGCTGGTCGGTGGAGCAGAGGCCGATCTCGGTGACGTCGACGCCGCGGGCCGCCGCGCCGCGCGCGAAGGCCTGGGACAGGCCCGGCGACGAGGGGCGCATGTCATGGCCGATCACGATCGCGTCCGCGCCGGTCACCTGGGCGAATGCCGCCCCGAAGAGCTCGGCCAGCGACTCGTCCCACTGGTCGGGAACGACTCCGCGCACGTCGTACGCCTTCACGATCTGTGACAGATCAGCAGCCACGGCCAACCCTCCTGGAAGTCCTGTCGGTGACCACAAACTACCCGCCCACGCGGATATCGTGCCGGACGGCCCGGCGAGCGGACACACAACGTAATTTCAGGTCAGGCGGTGTCCGGGCGGGCTCGAAGGGGCGCTCGGTCGTCCGGGGAGCGGGGCGGGCCCGAAGGGGCGCTCAGTTGTCCGGGGAGCGCAGGACGCGCAGGTGGCCGCGGCGTGCGACCTCCATGGGGTCCGCCGTGCGGGACCCACCGCCGGCCTGGGCCGCGCGTTCCTGGGGGCGGGCGGCCTCGCGGACGGCGTTCGCCAGCGCCTCCAGGTCGTCGCCGCTGGGGCGGGCGGGCGCCGAGCCGTCGAGGAGCCGGACGACCTCCCAGCCGCGCGGGGCGGTGAGGCGCTCGGAGTGCTCGGCGCACAGGTCGTAGCAGTGGGGTTCGGCGTAGGTGGCGAGCGGGCCGAGGACCGCGGTCGAGTCGGCGTAGACGTACGTCAGCGTCGCGACGGCGGGTCGGCCGCAGGCGGTGCGCGAACAGCGACGTACAGGGCTCACGACGTTGGACGGTACCGCACTCTTGAGCGGGCCGCGACGACTCTCCACCAGGTCACTCCACCGTGTCGCGCTGTGAAACGCCCCACACGCCCCTTCTGGCATACCCCACTGACCTGCACAGACGCGCACATTTCGGCGCATGCGGCGGGAGCGGCCCGGTCGTCGGCCGGAACAGACCGGGTCAATTGCCTCGCCGCCGGCGGTCTCGAGGAGATGCGAAACGAGCCCAACCTTGGCTGGAATGGTCATCCGGCGACACGCCGTGGGCGAGGACTACCCTTCACCAGTGATGGACAACCGAGTACCGCCCCGCGCCGCCGGCCCCGGCCCCCGCCGTCGTGATCGTCACGGCCGGGGCATGCGCGGCCCGATCGCTCCGCCGCAGGTTCCGCTCGCCGCGAGCCGCGCCGATGTGTTCGCGGATCTGGTGCAGGACTCCGTGGACCGGCTGGAACGGCGCTGGCCGCAGCTCGCCGACATCGACTTCCTCGTCCTGGAGGTGCCGCGGCTGGACGGGCCGGGCCAGGGCTGGAACGACGAGGCCGTGCCGCTCGGCGGGACGATCCCGGCCCGGGACGGGCGGCGGGGGCGGGTGGTCGTCTACCGGCGGCCGGTCGAGATCCGCACCAAGGGCCGCGACGAGCGCGCCGCGCTGGTGCACGAGGTCGTCGTCGAGCAGGTCGCCGAGCTGCTGGGGCTGACGCCGGAGACGGTGGATCCGCGCTACGGGGAGGACTGAGCCTCCCCGTTCCCGCGCGCTACTCCTGGAGGACGGACAGGTCCTGCTCCGCCTCCGGTACCGACACCAGGCCCCGGTCGTCGGGGAGCGTCTGGACGGTGAAGGCCGGCACGCCGTCCTGCTGGGCGGTGAGGGTGCGGGCCGCGTGGACGGGGCCGCCCGAGAGCGGCTCCACCGTCAGCGCGTACGTGCCCTCCAGGCCGCCCGGGACCGGCAGGTCCACGTTCTGCGTGGTGCCGGCCCGGAGGGTGTACGTCCGGGAGGCGGGCGTGCCGCCCCCGCTGCCCGCCGACGCCGTGACCCTGACCTTCGCCGCCTCGCCGGGTGCGGTCAGCGAGAGGGTGGTGCCCTTCTCCTCGTTGCCCGCGGCGCTCGCCCGGTTCTCGATCGCGCGGGTCGCCGGGACGAACGCCGTCTCCCTGGCGGAGCCCTTGCCCCGCAGCACGCGCACGGCGGCCACCACGGGCACCGAGCGGTCCGTGGGGGTGAGCACGAGGGATCCCGCCTCGCCACGGGTGACGTCGCCCAGGTCGAGGGCGGTCGTCATGCCCGCCTTGACGTGCAGCGTCTCATGGCCCGCGGGGGTGAATCCGCCCGTCGGGGAGGCGAGCCGGATCTTCAGGTCGGCGTCCGTGTCCCCGGGGGAGAAGGCGACGAGCCGCACCTCGGTGGCGTCCGCGGGGATGCCGGGCAGCACCAGGCTGTCCGCCGGATCCGCGGCGGCCGTCAGCCAGTCGCCGCCCAGCTTGTCGTCGAGCGCCTGGACCGCCGCGCCGAGCCGCCCGCTGCGCACGGTCACGTGCACGGTGAGGTCGGTCTGCCGCTCGGCGGTCAGGGTGGAGAGCAGGATCGGCTCGGTGGAGTGCGGCGGGACCGTCATGCCCTCGCCCACCGTGGACTCCAGCGCGCCCTCGGCGCCGTACAGCTCGATGTCCACGACGGCGGCGGAGTCGTCGGGGTTGGTGAGGTGGAGGTAGTCGGTGCGGCCCTGGCCCGTGCTCGCGCCCGGGAACCAGTACTCGGTGTCCGGGGTGGTGCAGCCGAGGCCCTGGAGGCCGCGTCCGGTGCCCGCGGTGACCTCGGTGGTCTGCTGGATGGTCCAGCCGGGCGCGTAGCGGCCCTCGGCGGTGCCGATCAGCGCGGGCGACTCGGCGCCGGAGGAGTCGCCCGCGGCCGGCTTGCCGGGCTCCGCGGGCTTGAGCGGGGCCTTGCCCGCCGCGCCCTTCCCGCCCTTGCCGCTCTTCCCCTCGGCGTCGTCACCGGCCCGCGCGGTCTGCCGGGCGGCCGTCCGCAGTTCCGCCCTGCCGTCCTTCGCCGCCCCCGCGGTGACGGGCGTGAACGAGGCGTACGCCGTCTCGGCCAGGTCGGAGGCGCTGGGCGCCGGGCAGGCCAGGCTGGTGCGTTCGACGGGCAGGCGCGCCGCCGCGCGGGCGGTGCCGGTGCCGGAGGCGTCGGGCGCGGTGAGCGTGGCGGCGGCGGTCACCGCGGCGAGCGCGGCCGCTCCGGCGATCAGGGACAGGGTGGTGCGGTTCACTGCTGGCTCCCGTCGGGACGCTCACTGCCGTGCGGCTGCCGCGCCGGGTCGTACGGCGCTTCGTAGCCCTGGTACGTCTGGTCGTACGCCGGGTCGTACGGCTGCTCGTAGGCCCCGGGCCGGGCCGGGTCGCCGTACGCGTAGGGGTCGTACTGCGCGCCCTGGTAGGCGTCCGCCGGGTACTGCTGCCCGTAGTCCTGGTACTGCTGGTACTCGGGGTGGGCCGGGGCGGCGGCCGGGGTGTCCCACTCGCCGTAGGACGGCTGCTGCGGCACCGGCGGCGCGGGGGGCTCCTCCTGCGGAAGGGGCGGGACGGTGCCGGGGGCGGTGGCCTCGGACTCGGCCTGGGCGCGCAGCCGGCGGGCCCGGCGGCCCTCGCCGCTGACGGCCTGCGCGGGGACGGCGGGCTCCTCGGGGAGGTCGTCGTCGACGTCGCGGCGGCGGCCGGGCAGGGCGAGGACCACGAGGACGACGGCGAGGGCGCCCCGGCCCCACAGCCACGCGGTGTGGGCGATCGGGTCGTCGTAGGTGACGTCGAGCCTGCCGCCGGAGGCGGGCAGTTCGAAGCCCTGGGCCCAGCCGTCGAGGGTGGTGCGGGTGAGCGGCTTGCCGTCCAGGGTGGCGGTCCAGCCCTCGTCGGCGGAGTCGGCGAGGCGCAGCACCCGGCCCTCGGCGCCCGCCGGGACGGTGGTGTGGATCTCGACGGGTCCGGCGGCGACGGGCAGCGGCTCGCCGGAGCCGGAGGCCGGGACGATCGCCGCGCGGGAGACGTCGCGGACCACGCGCCACAGGGCGCTGCCGTTCTGCTGGCTGAGCCGCATCAGGCCGGGCGTGGTGTCGAGGACGCGGCTGACCTCGCGCGGGGCTCCCTTGTGGACGAGGACGTACCGCACGGCGAAGGAGCCGAGCTGGTCGGCCTGGTCGGCGCCGGAGCCGGCGACGAGGTTGGCGACGACCTTGTCGAGCCGTTCGTTCGTGCCCTGGGCGGCGGCCAGTTCGGCGTCGCCGAGGCGGGCGCCGGAGCCGCGGACCAGGGTGTAGCGGACGTGGGCGGCGGAGTCGCTGTCGAGGACGAGGGTGCGGGCCCGGTCGCGGGTGCCGCTGTCCTCGGCGACGAACGCGGGCACCTGCGCGGGGTCGTCGCGCCGCTCCAGCGGGCCGTCGGCGCCGCGGATCATCCAGCCCGCGGCGACGAGCAGCGGGCCGGCGGCGGAGGCGAAGGCGATCAGCGCGGCGACGGGCTGGCGCCAGCCGAAGCTCTGTTCGGCCACGCGCGCGCGTGCGCCGTCGGCACCGAGGACGGCGGCGGCGAGCAGGGCGAGGCCGTAGACGAGGGTGGCGGGGCCGGCCCACGCGGAGCGGTTGGCGAGCACGGCGAAGACGAGGGCGACCAGGGCGACCGCCCAGGCCGTCAGGATGCCGAAGCGGCGCTCGGAGCGCAGCAGGGCGGCGAGCGCGGCGAGCACGACGCCGGTCAGCATCAGCCCGCTGACCGTGCCGGAGCCGCCGGGGCTGGCGCCGAGCAGGTCGGACGCGGAGGCGGCCGACGCGCCGAAGTCCAGTCCGGCCTCCCGGAGGAAGCCGAACGGCAGCAGCGACAGCGACCAGGGGGCGAGGACCAGCAGGGGCGTGCCGAGCTGGGCCAGGAAGCGCGGGCCGTAGGCGGCGAGGTCGGCGCGGCGGACGGCCAGCAGACCGATGCCGAGGACCAGGGCGACGGGCCAGACGACCGGGGTGAACGCGGTGGTGACCGTGAGCAGCAGCGCGTACGCCCAGGTGGCGCGCCAACTGCCGCGGGCGCCGGAGGAGTGGGCGAGGCCGCCGGCGGCGATGCCGGCGCGGGCGAGCAGGGGCAGCAGCACGGCGAGGACCGCCGTGCCGAGCCGGCCGCCGGCGAGGGCGCCGGTGGTGGCGGGCAGGAAGGCGTAGACGACGGCGGCCCAGGCACGCAGCAGCCGGGACTGGACGAGCGGCCGGGAGGCGAAGTACGCGCTGAGGCCGGCCAGGGGCACCGAGCAGACCAGCAGGACGGTGACCGCGAGCCCGGTGGAGCCGAACAGCACGGACGCCAGCAGGGCGACGAGCGCGAGGTAGGGCGGTGCGGAGGGGGTGCCGCCGGCGCCGACCGGGTGCCAGGCGTCGGTGTAGCGCGCCCACAGTTCGCCGGAGTCGGCGGGGGCGGGAAGCAGGGCGCCGCCCACGAGGACGCCGCCGCCGAGGAGGGCGCGGCAGGCGACCAGGGAGACGAGCAGCAGCACCAGGAAGAGCATCGGGCCGGGGTTGCGGGCGATGCGCTTGAGGCGGGCGAACTGCTCGATCTCCATGAAGTCGGCGTCGTCGCCGCCGGGCCCGGACTCGATGGCGCCGCCGTGCCGTCCGGCGCCGGAGGCGGTCTCGGCGTCGGAGCGTCCGATGACGCTGCCCGCGACCTGTTCGACGGTGACCCGCACGGTCGCGCCGGGCGGCGGGAACAGGGCGCGCAGTTCGCCCTTGTCGATCCGCGGCTTGCCGCGCCGGCGGCGCCCGGCGAGGATCCGCTCGGGCCGCAGCAGCACGCCGAGCAGGCCGCGGATCTCGTCGACCGCCTGTCCGGGGACCTTGCCGACGAGGTGGGCGAGGGTCCTCAGCAGGGTGCCGAGGACGAGCCGCAGCAGCACCCAGGGCAGCGCGGCGGTGCGGGTGTTGACGAGCAGGGTGTAGACGGCGCCGGCCTTGTCGACCTTGTGCGGGGAGGCGCTGGTGCGGCCCGCGCAGTCGACGGTGCGGCGCTCGCGGGAGGCGGCCTCGGCGTGCCGTACGACCGCCTCGGGGGCGACGAGGACGCGGTGGCCCGCGGCGTGCGCGCGCCAGCACAGGTCGACGTCGTCGCGCATCAGCGGCAGCCGCCGGTCGAAACCGCCGAGCTGTTCGAAGACGTCCCGGCGGATCAGCATGCCGGCGGTGGACACGGACAGCACGGACCGGACGTGGTCGTGCTGGCCCTGGTCCTGTTCGCGGCGGTCCAGGCCGGTCCAGCGGCGGCCGGAGTTGGCGATGGAGACGCCGACCTCCAGCAGTTGCCGCTTGTCGTACCAGCCGCGCAGCTTGGGGCCGACGACGGCCACGTCGTCGCGGCCCAGCTCCAGTTCGTTCTCCACGACGCGCAGGAGCTGGGCGAGGGCGCCGGGTTCGGGGGCGCAGTCGTCGTGCAGCAGCCACAGCCACTGGACGGGCTCGCCGTGCGGCAGCTCCGGCAGGTCGTAGGCGTCGTCGCGCCACTGGCGGGTGACCGGGTCCCAGCCGCTGGGCCGCTTCAGGTACGGCAGCTCCTCGGGGGTGAGGTGCGGCGCGGTGCGGTGGGCCTCCTCGACGGCCTGGCCGAAGCCGGTGCGCCGGGCGAGGTGCAGCACCCGGTCGGGGCCGAGGGCGTCGGTGACCAGCTGGGCGGAGTCGTCGGCGCTGCCGGTGTCGGCGGCCACGGCGTACTGCACCGGGCGCTCCTGGCCGAGGAGCCCGGCGAGCGCGTCGGGCAGCCAGCGGGCGCCGTCGTGGCAGACGAGGACCGCGGTCACCACGTGACGCGGGAACTCAGGGGCGGCAGCGACGTCTTGACGGGCTGCCGGGTGGCTGTGCACGGACATCGAGGTACGGGCCCCGGTTCGGTGGACTGCGGTGGACGCCTGCACCCCGAGGGGGCGGCGGGGCGTCTCGGACGAGCGACCACACTATCGGCTGGCCATGGGGGCGGCCCGCCACCTGTGGACAACCCTCCGGTGACGGGTCCTTCGTCCTCACTCGTGCCGCTTGTCCGCCGGTGTCCGCGGGCGGCGGGTCAGACGGCCGCCTTCTTCAGCCGGCGGCGCTCCCGCTCGGACAGACCGCCCCAGATGCCGAATCGCTCGTCGTTGGCGAGGGCGTACTCGAGGCATTCGGAGCGGACCTCGCAGGCGAGGCAGACCTTCTTGGCCTCGCGGGTGGAGCCGCCCTTCTCGGGGAAGAAGGACTCGGGGTCGGTCTGGGCGCACAGCGCGCGCTCCTGCCAGCCGAGTTCCTCGTCCGCGTCGTCGACCAGCAGTTGCTGCACCAGCTCGGTCATGTGCGCCCCTCGTCTGTTCTTTTCCGCGTCCCCGTGATGTAGCCGTTACCGGTTCCGGCTGAACGACACGAGTGAAATTACAAGTGTGCTGCTCCGGGCGAGTCAAGCCGAGATCTGCTATTGGGCCCCTTATTCACTCTGCGGAACCAAGGCCATGCGGAAAGTGTTCAAATCGGCATAAACCTCGACACAGCGACAGGGCCCGAGAGGGTGTCCGGCCCCGCACAGTCCTGTACGGAGAAGGACGCCCGTGCGTTCGATCCCGTTCCGACGCGCGAGCCGAAGCGAACCGGATCACAGTCGGATCACAGCATCACAACGAGGGCTCGCGCGCCCGGTTGTGCCCATGTGTCCCGAGGACCGCGTGCACAAACCTTTCACCTGACAGATGGACCGGATGAGGTGAACCACATCGCATGATCCGGTCGTCGAGTTGACAGTGCAGGTGTGAACCGGTGTCCTTGTGGGCATGCTCGCGAACTCGGCACTCACCTCGACCCGCACCGCCGGGTCCCACGGTGCTGCCCGCGCTCGCTGTAGCTGTTGCTGTCCCGGCTGTTGAGCCCACCCGCTCCGGCCCCGCCCGGTCCCCCGGACCCGGCTGCTGTTCCCTCGCTCCCCTCCCCACGGGACGCGCCCCCCTCTGTTCGCCCTTCCGCCAAGGAACCACCGCACCCATGAACAGCGACAGCGACCTCCAGATCGCCGGCGACATCCTCGAAGTGCCGCACCTGCTCCAGGCACCGCGCGAGCACCCGGCCACCGTGGCCGAGTTCGTCGGCCTGGCCCGTTCCATCGCCGCCGACCGGACCCAGTGGGGGCACCTGGTCCGGTACGACGCCACCACCCGCTGGTACCACCGGCTGCGCACGGGCCCGGGCTACGAGGTCTGGCTGCTGTCCTGGGTGCCCGGGCAGGGGAGCGGGCGGCACGACCACGGCCCGTCCTCCGGTGTGCTGACCGTGCTGGACGGCACGCTCACCGAGCACAGCGGGAGCCGCACGCGCGCGCTGGCCGCGGGCGCCCAGCGGGTGTTCGCACCGGGGTACGTCCACGAGGTCGTCAACGACACCCTGGAGCCGGCCGTCAGCCTGCACGTCTACTTCCCCGGCCTCACCGAGATGCCGATGCTCCCCCGCTCCCAGTCCCGTGCGACCGCGGGGACCCCGGCGGCGCCCCACGTGAACTGCCTGACGTGAACCGCGAGGGGGAACCGCCCGGGGCGAACCACCCGGGTGAACCGCCCGACGCGTTGTCGTGTCCGCCTGCCAGACTTGGCACATGCGCATTGTGGTTCTGGCAGGCGGCATCGGCGGTGCCCGGTTCCTGCGTGGTCTGAAGCGGGCCGCGCCGGACGCGGACATCACGGTCATCGGCAACACCGGGGACGACATCCACCTCTTCGGGCTGAAGGTCTGCCCGGACCTCGACACGGTGATGTACACGCTCGGTGGCGGTATCAACGAGGAACAGGGCTGGGGGCGGGCGGACGAGACCTTCCACCTCAAGGAGGAGCTGGCGGCGTACGGCGTCGGCCCCGGGTGGTTCGGGCTGGGCGACCGCGACTTCGCCACCCACATCGTGCGCACCCAGATGATCGGCGCCGGATATCCGCTCAGCGCGGTCACCGAGGCGCTGTGCGACCGCTGGCAGCCCGGGGTGCGCCTCATCCCCATGACCGACGACCGCGTGGAGACCCATGTCGCCGTCGAGCTGGACGGCGAGCGCAAGGCGATCCACTTCCAGGAGTACTGGGTGCGGCTGCGCGCCTCCGTGCCCGCCGAGGCGATCGTGCCCGTCGGCGCCGAGCAGGCGAAACCGGCGCCCGGCGTCCTGGAGGCGATCGCCGAGGCGGACGTCGTCCTCTTCCCTCCGTCCAACCCGGTCGTCTCGATCGGCACGATCCTCGCCGTGCCCGGCATCCGGGAGGCCATCGCCGACGCCGGGGTGCCGGTGGTGGGCCTCTCCCCCATCGTCGGCGACGCGCCGGTGCGCGGGATGGCCGACAAGGTGCTGGCCGCGGTCGGCGTGGAGTCCACGGCCGCCGCGGTCGCCGAGCACTACGGCTCCGGGCTGCTCGACGGCTGGCTGGTCGACACCGTCGACGCGGGCTCCGTCGCGCGCGTGGAGGACGCCGGCATCCGCTGCAAGGCCGTCCCGCTGATGATGACCGACGTCGAGGCGACCGCGCGGATGGCCCGTGAGGCGCTGGCGCTGGCGGAGGAGGTGCGGACGGCGTGAGCGACGAGCGCGGCGCCGCCGACGGACGCGCCCCCGCCTACCGCGTCTGGGCGGTGCCCGGGATCCCCGAGGTGGCGGCCGGGGACGACCTCGCCAAGCTGATCGCGGCGGCCGAGCCGGGGCTCGCCGACGGGGACGTGGTGCTGGTCACCTCGAAGATCGTGTCCAAGGCGGAGGGGCGGATCGTCGAGGCGGCGGACCGGGAGGCCGCGATCGACGCGGAGACCGTCCGGGTGGTCGCCCGCCGGGGCACCCTGCGCATCGTCGAGAACCGGCGGGGCCTGGTCATGGCCGCCGCGGGCGTCGACGCCTCCAACACGCCCGCCGGGACCGTGCTGCTGCTGCCCGAGGACCCGGACGGCTCCGCGCGCGCGATCCGTGACGGACTGCGCGAGATCCTCGGCGTCACCGTCGGCGTGGTGGTCACCGACACCTTCGGGCGTCCTTGGCGCTCGGGGCTCACCGACGTGGCGATCGGCGCCGCGGGCGTGCGGGTGCTGGACGACCTGCGCGGCGGCACGGACGCGTACGGCAACCCGCTCAGCGCCACCGTCGTCGCCACCGCCGACGAGCTGGCCGCCGCCGGAGACCTGGTCAAGGGCAAGGCGGCCGGGCTGCCCGTCGCCGTGGTGCGCGGACTGCCGCACGTGGTGGCGGCGGAGCCGGACGATCCGGGGGCCCGGGCACTGGTGCGCGACGCGCGGGACGACATGTTCCGGCTGGGCACGTCGGAAGCGGTGCGGGAGGCGGTCACCCAGCGCCGCACGGTCCGCGCCTTCACCGACCAGCCCGTCGACCCGGGCGCGGTGCGCCGGGCCGTGGCCGCCGCCGTCACGGCACCCGCCCCGCACCACACCACCCCCTGGCGGTTCGTCCTGCTGGAGTCCGGGCAGTCGCGCACCCGGCTGCTCGACGCGATGCGCGAGGCGTGGATCGCCGACCTGCGCCGGGACGGCAGGAGCGAGGAGTCCATCGCCAAGCGGGTGCGCCGCGGCGATGTGCTGCGCAACGCGCCGTACCTCGTCGTGCCGTGCCTCGTCATGGACGGCTGCCACACCTACGGGGACGCCCGGCGGGACACGGCCGAGCGGGAGATGTTCGTGGTCGCCGCGGGCGCCGGGGTGCAGAACCTCCTCGTCGCGCTGGCCGGGGAGCGGCTCGGCTCGGCGTGGGTGTCGTCCACGATGTTCTGCCGGGACGTCGTTCGGGACGTGCTGGGGCTGCCGGAGGACTGGGATCCGATGGGCGCCGTCGCGGTCGGGCATCCGGCGCGGGCTCCGGAGCCCCGGACGGACCGGGACGCGGCGGCCTTCATCGAGGTGCGGTGACCGTACGCTCGTAGGGTCACTTCCCTACTTCCCGAGGACCTCACCCGTGGCAGGAAGTTTCGCTCCCCGGCCCACCCGTACGACGGTGCGGGGCGGGCACGTCGCCGTACCGGGTGTGATCCCGCGGCCGGCGAGCGGACCGGGGCGGGTGCGGACGTACACGCCGGACGGGCCGCTGGACCTCGGGCTGGTGCTCGGGCCGCTGCGGCGCGGGCCCGGCGACCCCACGTTCCGCGTGACGCCGGACGGGTCCGTCTGGCGCAGCAGCCGGACACCGGCGGGGCCGGGAACCCTCCGCGTCCTCGCCCGCGGCACCGACGTGCGCGGCGAGGCGTGGGGGCCTGGTGCCGAGTGGCTGCTCGACCGGCTGCCGGAGCTGCTGGGCGCGGCCGACGATCCGGAGGCCTTCACCCCGCGGCACCGGCTGGTGGCGGTGACCCGGCACCGGCGGCCGGGGCTGCGGCTGACGCGGACCGGGCTGGTGATGGAGTCGTTGATCCCGTCGGTGCTGGAGCAGAAGGTCACCACCGACGAGGCGTACCGCGCGTGGCGGTTGCTGGTGCGCAGGTTCGGCGAGCCCGCGCCCGGGCCCGCGCCGGGGGGCATGTGCGTGATGCCGGAGCCGCGGACGTGGGCGCTGATCCCCTCCTGGGAATGGCATCGGGCCGGGGTCGACGACAAGCGGGCGTCGACGGTGCTGCGCGCGGTGCGGGTCGCGGCGCGGCTGGAGGAGGCCGTGCGGATGGAGCCGCCGGCGGCGCGGGCCCGGCTGGAGCTCGTGCCGGGGATCGGGCCCTGGACCTCCGCGGAGGTGGTGCAGCGCAGTCACGGGGCGGCGGACGAGGTGACCGTCGGGGACGTGCACCTGCCGGGGATCGTGGGCTGGGCGCTGGCCGGGGACCGGGACGCGGACGACGCGGAGATGCTGCGGCTGCTGGAGCCGTACGCGGGGCAGCGGCACCGGGCGGCGCGGCTGATCCTGCTGAGCGGGCGGGTGCCGGCCCGGCGGGTGCCGAAGATGCCGGTGTGGGACATCGGGCGGTTGTGAGGCCGGGTCCGGACGGTGACCGGCGCTCCGCCGGGCGGGGCGGGCGGCGCGGTCCGGCGTCGCGGGCGCCTCTGCGGCCGGCCCCGCTCACGCGCGGGAAGGTCCCGGGAGCTGGGTGCTCCGGCGCCCGCCCGTCCGCGCCGGCGGTACGACTGCCGGCGGTACGACTGCCGGTGGCAGGACTGCCCGCGGCTGCACCGGGTGAGGGCGGGGGCGGGGCGAGGCCGCGGCACCCCTCGGCTCACTGGTCCGACGAGAAGCGGACCGCGCCCGCCGGGATGCGGGCGTCGCACCAGACGCGCATGCCGTCGCGGAGTTCGTTGTCGGCGCCGATGACCGCGCCGTCACCGATGACCGTGCCGGTGAGGACGGAACGTTCGCCCACGCGGGCCCGGGTGCCGATGAGGGAGTCCGTGACGACCGCGCCGGGTTCGATGACGGCGCCGGGCAGGATCGTCGAGCCGAAGACGCGGGCGCCCTCCGCCACGAAGGCACCCTCGCCGACGACCGTGCCGCCCGCCAGCTTCGCGTCCGGGGCGACGGTCGCCGTGGGGAGGACGAGCCGGTCGCCGCAGCGGCCGGGCACCGCCGGGGACGGGGCGCGGCCGAGCACGAGGTCCGCCGAGCCGCGCACGAACGCCGCGGGGGTGCCCAGGTCCAGCCAGTAGGTGGAGTCGACCATGCCCTGGAGGTGGGCGCCGGCGGCGAGGAGACCGGGGAAGGTCTCGCGTTCGACGGAGACCGGTCTGCCCGCCGGTATCGTGTCGATCACCGAGCGGCGGAAGACGTACGCCCCCGCGTTGATCTGGTCGGTGACGATCTCCTCCGGCGTCTGCGGCTTCTCCAGGAACGCCCGCACCCGGCCGGTCTCGTCCGTGGGGACCAGGCCGTACGCCCTCGGGTCCGTCACCTTCGTCAGGTGGAGCGAGACGTCGGCGCCCGTCGTCTCGTGGGTGCGCACCAGGGCCCGGATGTCCAGGCCGGTGAGGATGTCGCCGTTGAAGACGAGCACCGGCTCGTCGGGGCCCGAGTGCAGCCGTGACGCCACATTGCGGATCGCGCCGCCCGTGCCGAGCGGTTCCTCCTCCGTGACGTACTCGATGTGCAGCCCGAGGGCCGAGCCGTCGCCGAAGTACGGCTCGAACACCTCCGCCAGGTAGGACGTCGCGAGCACGATGTGCTCGACCCCCGCCGCCCGCGCCCGCGCCAGCTGGTGCGTGAGGAACGGCACCCCCGCCGCCCTGACCATGGGCTTGGGCGTGTGCACCGTGAGCGGGCGCAGTCGGGTGCCCTTGCCGCCGACCAGGAGGATCGCTTCTGTCACCTGTCGTCTCTGCTTCCTGCCGGGACCGGCCGAACTGTCTTTCGGCCGGTCAGTGTATGCAGACCGTCGTCCGGCACCTGCGACGGCGTACGACGTCGCGGAAGCGTCCCCAGTTCCCCCCGGTCCCCCGGTCCCGCCCCGGCCCGTCCTCCGGCCGGTCCCCCGCCCCCTCGGCCGCGGCCGCCCGCCCGGGCCGCGGCCGCGCCGGGCTCAGCCGCGGCCCTGGTAGTACGCCGCGTATCCGCGCACCGAGCCGAGCTTGGCGTAGAGCCTGCGGCCCGGACACTCCGTGGCGAAGCCGTCGCGGTGCCCGGAGATCACGTGCAGCCGCACGTTCTTGCCCTTGCGGTAGAGGTTGCCGCCGCCCGACTTCAGGTAGGTCCTGCCGCTCGGATCGGCGCCGTGCAGGCCCAGCTTCCATGCGGTCAGGCGGCCCAGCGCCTTCACCGCCGCCTTGGTCGGCTTGGCGGAGTCGAACGTGCCGAGGACGGCGACCCCCATGCTGTTGGTGTTGAAACCGAGGGTGTGCGCGCCCATGACGGGCTTCGCCACGCCCCCCGCCCGGCCCTCGTAGATCTTTCCGCACTTGTCGACGAGGAAGTTGTAGCCGATGTCCCGCCAGCCCATGCTCCTCACGTGGTAGCGGTAGATACCGCGAATGACGGACGGTGCCTGGGAGCAGCGGTAGCCGTTGCCGGTGGCGGAGTGGTGCACGAAGGCCGCCTTGACCTTCTTCGTGTAGATGAACGTCTTCTCGCGCAGCTTCTCGTTCGCGCCCCAGCCGCGCCGGGTGACGATCTGCGGGCGCGGCCCGATCTTCGGCTTCGCCCGCTGTTCCTCCGTCAGTTCCCCGGCGGCGAGGGTCAGCAACTCGCGTTCGGTCGCCGTCCGGTCGAGCTCCGGGATCTCGGTGGCGCCGAGCGGGGCGAGCACGACGTTGGGCTCGGAGGCGGCGACGGTCTCGGGGCTGAGGGTGCCGAGCCGGGAGGAGGCGGCCGGGGTGCCCTGGGCGGGGGTGTCGGCGGCGGCGCCGGGGTCGACGAGTTCCACCCGGAGGCCGGGCGGGAGGGACGCCTGGGCGCCTTGGACGTCGGGTCCGGTGGCGTTCCCGGGGGTGCCGGTGCCGTTCCCGGGGGTGCCGGTGCCGTCCCCGTGCGCCTCGGTCCCGGTGCCGGTTCCGGGGGTGCCGGTGCCGGTTCCGGGGGTGCCGGTGCCGTCCCCGTGCGCCTCGGTCCCGGTGCCGTTTCCGGGGGTGCCGGTGCCGCTCCCGGGGGTGCCGGTACCGGTTCCGGGGGTGCCGGTGGCGTTCCCGGCGGTGTTGGTCCCCGTGCCGTCACCGGGGGTACCGGGCCCCGCCGTCGCGCGGATACGGACCTCCACGCCGTCCGAGTCGCCCACCCACAGCGGTGCCGTGCCGCCGCGGACGCGGGCGGAGGCGCGCTCCGCGGTGCCGGGGTCCGCCGCGTGATCGGCGTTGTGGGTCTCGATGTCCTGCCAGCCCGACCAGGTGCCGGTGCCGGCGGCCCGGACGCGGACCTGGACTTCGCCGTGGAGTTCGTCGGCGGGGTCGTCCCAGACGACGCCGACCATCGAGAAGCGCCGTACGTCACGGCGCGGCAGTCCCTGGACGGGGGCGGAGCCCAGGGGGCGGTCGGTGGTGAGCGGCACCAGGGGCAGCGACTGGGTGCCGCCCGGAACCGCGGGCGCCCCTGCCTCCGGGGGCCCGCCCGGTCTCGCGGTCGCCGGGGCCGCGGGCAGGGTCAGCGGAAGGGCCAGGGCGGCCGCACAGGTGACGCCGATGGAGGAAGCAAGGAATGCACGCATGCTCCCGATCCTGGACATAGTCAGACAAGTCTGTCCATCGGGGACTTGAGGGAAATCGATGGGGCGTCACCCTGCCGTTCCGCCGAACCGGTGGCGTCGCCGCTCGATGCGGACCCCCGCCCCCGCGTACGCTTGCGCGGGTGACTGCCACCGATCGCACCCCTGCCGACCTGCTGCGTTCCGCGCTGGCCGCGGATCCCGCGCGGCCCCTGGTGACCTTCTACGACGACGCCACCGGCGAGCGCGTCGAACTGTCCGTCGCGACCTTCGCCAATTGGGTGGCCAAGACCGCCAACCTCCTCCAGGACGAACTGTCCGCCGAACCCGGCGACCGGGTCGCGCTGCTGCTGCCCGCGCACTGGCAGACGGCGGTGTGGCTGCTGGCGTGTTCCTCGGTGGGCGTGGTCGCGGACGTCGAGGGCGACCCGGGACGCGCCGACCACGTCGTCGCCGGGCCCGGGCGGTTCGACGCGGGGCTGGCGTGTGGCGGGGAACGGTACGCGCTGTCGCTCGCCCCGCTCGGGCGGCGGTTCGTGCCCGCGCCGCCGGCCGGGTACGCCGACTACGCCGTCGACGTGCCGAGCCACGGGGACCGGTTCGCGCCGTACGCGCCGGTCGACCCGGAGGCGCCGGCACTGATCGTGGCCGGGGCGGAGTTCACCGCGGCGGAGATCGTGGAGCGGGCCAAGGGGGACGCGCCGGGGCTGGGGCTGACCGGGCCCGGGTCGCGGATCCTGTCCGCGCTGCCGTACGACACGTGGGAGGGGCTGAGTGCGGGGCTGTACGCGCCGCTCGCGGCCGGCGGATCGGTGGTGCTGTGCCGGAACCTGGAGCGGCTGGGGGAAGAGGCGCTGGCCAAGCGGATCGAGAGCGAGCGGGTGACGGCCGTCTCCCGCTAGGGCCGGAAAGCGGATGACGGCCGTCCGCCCGGGACGACGGGCGTGGGGCCCGGCACGGGCCGGCCGGCCGCGACCGCGCACCACCGGGCCGGTCGCCCCCCGTATGGACCGGCCGGCCGCGAGCGCGCAACGCCGGGCCGGCCCTCACCCGTTCAGCCCACCCCCACCCCCCACCCGGACCCCGTCCGGGTCATGGTCGTAGGAGCAGCAGGACGTCACGCTCGTACTCCCATGAGGGGTGGACTCAGTCGTGAGCGACACCGCAGGCATGCCGCCGTCCGGGCGTACGGGACGGGCCCTCGGACCGGGGCTCGGGGTGTCGGCCTCCGGCGTCGGGCTGATACGCCGGCGCAGGAGGCGCTGGACACGCGCCGGCACCCTCGGGGTGACCGCCGTCGTCGCGGCGGCCGTCGGGACCGCCTCGGCCATCTACGCCAAGCTCGACGGGAACATCACGCCCGACGAGGCGGCGGCCGCGGAGCTCGCCCGGTACGAGAAGGAGCGCCCCACCTCGCTGGTGCGGGACGCGCGCAACATCCTGGTGATCGGCTCGGACTCGCGCTCCGGGCCCGGCAACGGCCGTTACGGGCGGGATCCGGGGACCGAGCGTTCGGACACCACGATCCTGCTGCACCTGTCGGCCGGCCGCCGCAGCGCGACCGCCGTCTCCATACCCCGCGACCTCATGGTCGACGTCCCCGCCTGCCTGCGCCGGGACGGCTCCCGCGCCGAGCCGATGTTCGCGATGTTCAACCACGCCTTCGAGAGCGGCGGTTCGGCGTGCACGGTCCGGACCCTGGAGCAGCTGACCGGCATTCGTGTCGATCACCACATGGTCGTCGACTTCACCGGGTTCAAGGAGATGGTCGACGCAGTCAAAGGCGTTCAGATCTGCCTGAAGCAGTCCATTCACGACAAGGCGGCTAAACTCCACCTCCCCGCCGGTACCGTGACACTCAACGGCGAGCAGGCACTCGGTTACGTCCGCGCCCGCAAGTCCCTCGGCGACGGCAGCGACACCGACCGCATGGACCGCCAGCAGCGTTTCCTCGCGGCCCTGGTCAAGAAGGTGCGCGGCAACGACGTACTGCTGAACCCGGTGAAGCTCTACCCCGTGCTCGACGCGGCGACGTCCGCGCTCACCACCGACCCGGCACTGGCCAGTCTGCGTGGCTTGTACCACCTTGTCCGTGGGGTGCGCGACATCCCCACCGACCGCGTGCAGTTCCTGACGGTTCCGCGGGAGTCGTACGTCTACAACGCCAATCGCGACCAGCTCGTGGAGCCCGACGCGGAGCGCCTGTTCGAGCGGCTGCGCACGGACCGCCCCGTGGAAGTGACCCCGAATCCCGGCCCGCGCGACGGCTCCGGGGACCCGGCCGGCCGCGTCTCGCCCGCCCCCACCTTCCGCGGGAACACCGCCGCCGACGACCACTGCCGGTAAAGGACGCACCAAGACAGGCCGCTCCCGCCCCGGGAAATGCGCCGGATTGCCCAGTTGTAGGGACGTGGAATTTGTCACCGTCGTCGCTTGACGCTGAACTGGGCGGATAGTGTGAGCGATCCGGTGCACCCGGCTCCCGGCCACAGTCCGTCCAGGGGTCGCGCACTGCATGTACGAGACCCGAGCGCCTCGGAGGGGGAAGGCGCCGCGTGGCCCCGACGGAGGATTCAGGCAACCGTGGACGCGCAAGGCCGTGGGCGGGCGGAGCACATCGACCCCGCAGACCAGTGGGTACTCAACCCGAGCACCGGTGAATACGAACTGCGACTGACCCCTTCCGCACCGCAGTCGGCGCTCCCGGGCCCGCGCCGGGTCGCACCCCGGGGCGCGGCCGCCGGCCGGCCGCGCCGCGCCGCCGCCCCGGCCCCCGAAGACCGGGAGGAGACCCGCGGCAGCCGGGAAGGGACCCGCAGTGGCCGGGAGGAGACCCGCGGCGGCCGCGAAGGCCGGGAGTCACGGCCGGGCCGTTCGGCGTCGGGTGAGGCCCCCTCGCCCCGCAGACGCCGCGGCGCGCCCGAGGAACCGCCGGCGGGCCGGCGCGGGCGGCGGCCCGTGAAGGCCAGGAAGTCCCGCGCGAAGAAGGCCGTGATGTGGACCGGCGGCACGATGGCCTTCGTCCTGGTGGCCGTCGGCGCGGCCGGCTGGTTCTACCTCAAGCACCTCGAGGGCAACGTCACCACCGAGGACGTCGGCAACGCCGCCGACAGCGGCTTCAGCAAGGACGAGGCCTTCAACATCCTGCTGCTGGGCACCGACAAGCGCACCGGCAAGGGCAACGAGGGCTACGGCGACAAGGGGAGCGCCGGCCACGCCGACACCACGCTGCTGCTGCACGTCGCCAAGGACCGTTCCAACGCGACCGTGCTGAGCATCCCGCGCGACCTGATCGTGGACATCCCCGACTGCCCGACGAAGGACGCCGACGGCAACGAGACGGTCATCCCCGGCAGCCAGGGCGTGCGCTTCAACACCAGCCTCGGCCAGGAGGGCCGCAACGCGGGCTGCACGATGCGCACGGTCGAGGAGATGACCGGCATCGACGTCAACCACTTCATGATGGCGGACTTCAACGCCGTGAAGACGCTGACGACGGCGGTCGGCGGCGTGGACGTGTGCCTCGCCAAGGACGTCGACGACCCCGACTCCCACCTCAAGCTCAGCGCGGGCCCGCACACGCTCATGGGCGAGGACGCGCTGGCCTTCGTACGCACCCGGCACAGCTTCGGCAACCAGGGCGACCTGGACCGCATCAAGGTGCAGCAGCAGTTCCTGGCGTCCCTGATGCGCAAGATGTCCTCCAGCGACACCCTCACCAGCCCCTCCAAGCTGATGAAGCTCGCGGAGGCGGCCACCAAGGCGCTCACCGTCGACACCGGCATCGGCAAGGTCAGCACCCTCAAGGACGTGGCGCTGGAACTGAAGAAGGTGCCGCCGAAGAACATCAGCTTCACCACGGTCCCGGTGCGCGACAACCCCGCCGAGACGGTCAAGGCGACCGTCGTCGTGGACGAGTCGCGGGCACCCGACGTCTTCAGCGCGATCGCGAACGACGTCTCCTTCACCGCCGTCAAGGAGAAGAAGGCGCAGGAGAAGGCAGCGGTCGCCGCCCGGCTGAAGGGCACCAAGTCCGCCCCCTCCGAGGTGCGGGTGCGGATCCTCAACGGCGGTGCCCCCGCGGGCAGTGCCTCGAAGACCCTCGAGTGGCTGCAGAACGACGAGGGCGTCACCAAGTCCGAGAACGCGGGCAACGCGGACGCCGCACTGAGCAGGACGACGCTGGAGTACGCGCCCGAGCAGGCCGCCCAGGCCCGCCGGCTGGCCGCCATCATGGGCCTGTCCGGGGCCGCGCTGAAGCCGGGTGAGAGCGTCACCAACTCCCAGGGGCTGCCCACGATGACGCTGACCCTGGGCAAGGACTTCAAGGGGGCGGGGGTGTCCCTCACCCCGCCGGCGAAGGCGCCGGACGTGGAGAAGTCCACGGCCGACAAGGTGCAGTGCGCCGGTTAGCGGGGAGGGCTGGGCGCGCGCCGGCCGGGCACTAGCCCGTGGCCGGGCGAAAAACAAGGGGTAACCCCACGGGTCCGTCGTGCGTCTCACTTGACGCGGGGCGGACCCGTGTCAGGTGCAGGGTGGGGAGGGCAGGCAAGTGGCGCGAGGCAGTGTGCGCGGGGACGTGCCCGCGGTCGAGGACACGATGTCCCTCACCGCGCGGTCCGCGGATCCGCAGACCGGTGAGGCGCAGGCCGCGGATCCGCGGAGCGCGGAGCCGGCGGAGCGCCGGGGCGGGGGCGGTGGCGGCGGCGGCCGGCGGCGCGGGGGCCGCCGTGGCGCCGGACGGTCCCGCGGGCGCCGGGCGCTGCGCTGGTCGGCGACGGTGCTGGCGGTGGTCATAGTCGGCACCGCGGGAGCGGGCTACCTCTACTACCGGCACCTGAACGGCAACATCCAGAAGGACGACCTCAACCTCGGCGACAAGAGCATCGCCGCGCCCACCCCGAACGCGGCCGGGCAGACTCCGCTGAACATCCTGCTGATCGGCTCCGACGCCCGCGACAGCAAGGAGAACCAGAAGCTCGGCGGCGCGAGGGAGACCTTCGGCGGCACTCCGCTCGCCGACGTGCAGATGCTGCTGCACGTGTCGGCGGACCGCAGCAACATGTCGGTGGTGAGCATGCCCCGCGACACGCTGGTGCACATCCCCAAGTGCACCGACCCGGACGACGGGAAGGTGTACCCGGCGAGCACCCTGCCGACGGCCACCAACGAGAGCCTCGGCCACGGCGGCCCCGGCTGCACGGTGGCGACCTGGCAGGAGCTGACCGGCATCCACATCGACCACTTCATGATGATCGACTTCGCGGGCGTGGTGTCCATGGCGGACGCCATCGGCGGCGTCCCGGTCTGCGTGGACGCCAACATCCACTCCCGCACCCGCACGGGCGAGGGCTCCGGGCTGAAGCTGGAGAAGGGCACCACCAAGATCAAGGGCAAGACGGCCCTCCAGTGGCTGCGCACCCGGTACGGCTTCGGCGACAACACCGACCTCTACCGCGCCCAGGCGCAGCACATGTACATGAACTCGATGGTCCGCGAGCTGCGCGCCAACGCCACCCTGAGCAACCCCAACAAGCTGCGCAAGCTCGCCGAGGCGGCCACCGAGGCGATCGTCGTCGACGAGGGGCTGGGCACCCTCGGGAAGATGTACGACCTGGCCAACGAGCTGAAGAAGGTGCCGACCGACCGCATCACCATGACGACCATGCCGAACCGGCTGGTCGGCAACCGGGTGGAGCCCACCGAGGACGCCGAGACGGTGTTCCGGATGCTGCGCGAGGACACCGCCCTCGACGGCAAGGACCGGAAGAAGCCGCCGAAGAAGGACACGGAGTCCGACGACCCGGCGGCCCCCGACGCCGAGATCGCCGTCCAGGTGCGCAACGCCACCGCGTCGGACGGTCAGGCGGCGGCCGGCGGCCGGGCCTGGTCGGTGACGCAGCTGCTGACCGGCAAGGGCTTCGCGCAGGCCGTGGCGGACACCTCCGCCCCGGTCGCGGAGGAGAAGACGGTGATCCGCTTCCCGAGCGCCGATCTGGAGGGCGACGCGCAGCGGGTGGCGAAGGCCCTCGGCGTCCCGCTGAGCCAGGTGAGGAAGTCCACGGACGTCTCCGGGGTCACCCTGTTCGTCGGCGCGGACTGGCGGGAGGGGGCGGCGTACGAGGTGCCGAAGAAGCAGGACCGGACGCCGGAGTCGGCGAACGCGCTCAACGCCTCGGACGACTCGGCGTGCATGGAGGTGAACCCGAACTTCACCTGGCGGGAGGGCGAGGAGTAGTCCGGGTCACCTCGGCGGCGGCGTTCAGCCGACCGTCACGTCCGGGCTGCCGGAGTCCCGCACGGCCGGCCGCCGGGACGCGATGACCTTCCTGGCCAGTGACTTGGGGCTGGTCAGGAAGCCGTAGCCCCAGGACATGTGCATGGTGGCGAGGGCGACGGGGATCTGCAGCCGCGCCTTGAGCGGCAGTCCCTTGCCCGCGGGCACGGACCCGGCGACGATCGCGGCGAGGTAGCCGCCGGGGATCACGAAGCCCCACGGGGTGAGCGCGGCGCCCACGACGAGGCCCGCCGCGATCGCGCAGACGGCGGTCGGCGGGGCCAGGTAGCGCAGGTTGATCGACCCGGAGTGGTAGCGGGCGACGACGTGCCGCCAGCGGCCGTAGTCCTTGTACTGCTTGGCGAGGGCCCTCACGCTGGGCCGGGGCCGGTAGGACACCTTCAGTTCGGGCGAGAACCAGATCAGCCCGCCCGCCTCGCGGATGCGGAAGTTCAGCTCCCAGTCCTGGGCGCGGATGAACTCCTCGTTGTAGCCGCCCTGCTGCTCCAGCGCCTCGCGCCGGAAGACGCCGAGGTAGACGGTCTCGGCGGGGCCCGCCTGGCCGCCGGTGTGGAAGGCGGCGTTGCCGACGCCGATCTTCGAGGTCATGGCGGCGGCGACCGCGTGCTCCCAGTCGTTCTCGCCCTCGGCGTGCATGATGCCGCCGACGTTCTGCGCGCCGGTCTCCTCCAGGAGCCGTACCGCGGTGGCGATGTAGTTCGGCGAGAGCATGCCGTGCCCGTCGACGCGGACCACGATCGGGTGCCGGGAGGCCTTGATCGCGGCGTTGAGGGCGGCGGGCGTGCGGCCGGTCGGGTTGGGCACGGTGTGCACCCGCGGGTCCTCGCGGACCAGCTCGGCGGCGATCTCGTCCGTGCGGTCCGTGGACGGACCGAGGGCGATCACGACCTCCATCTCGCCGGCGTACTCCTGGGCGAGGATCGCGTGGACGGCGCCGCGCAGATGCCGCTCCTCGTTGAGGACGGGCATGATCACGGACACGGCGGGGAGCTGCACGTCGGGCTTCGCGTTCATAGGGGCCTCACGTTACCGCGAACGGGGGACACCGGTGCGCCCCGCCGGGAGCGCTGCACCGGGCCGCAGATCGTATGGGCCTACGGTGCTCACGGTTCCCGCGTACGGCCGTCGTCCGGAGGTGTCCCGTGCCCGCACCGCCTCGGTCCCCGAGCCGGCCCGAGCATCGCCCGCAGGCGCAGCGCCGCGCGCCGCGTCCGCCCGTACGGCGGAAACGGCCGCGCTGGGCCGTGCGGGCGGTGACCGGCCTGTCGGTGGCGGTGCTGGCCTCGGCGGGGATCGGGCACGCGCTGGTCACCAGTCTTGACGCGGACATCTCCCGGGTCGACCCGTTCCGCGACATGAAGAACCGGCCCCACGCGGGGCACGGCATGAACGTGCTGCTGGTCGGCACGGACGGCCGGGACCGGATCAGCCCGCAGGAGCGGCGCCGCTACCGGCTGGGCGGGGAACCCTGCCACTGCACCGACACCCTCATGATCGTGCACATCTCGGAGGACCGGGAGCGGGCGAGCGTGGTGAGCCTGCCCCGCGACTCGTACGCCGAGCTGCCGCCGCACACCGACGCGACCACCGGCGAACGGCACCCGGGCCACCCGGTCAAGCTGAACGCGGCGTACGCGGAGGGCGGGCCGCGGCTGACCGTGCGCACGGTGGAGCGCCTGACCAAGGTGAAGATCGACCACTACCTGGAGGTCGACTTCACCAGTTTCATGAAGACCGTGGACGTGCTCGGCGGGGTGAGGATCTGCACGGTCCGGCCGCTGAAGGACCGCTACAGCGGCCTCGACCTGCCGGCCGGCACCCACACCCTGAACGGCGGCGAGGCCCTCCAGTACGTGCGGGCCCGCCACCTCGACGGCGCCTCCGACCTGGGCCGGATGCAGCGCCAGCAGCGGTTCCTCGCCGCGCTGATCGACCACGCGACCTCCTCCGGGGTGCTGCTGAACCCGCTGAAGTTCCGCGACGTGACCCGGGCGGTGCTCGGGTCGGTGCGGGCGGACAAGGGCTTCGGCACGGACGAGCTGCTGCACCTGGGCCGGGCGATGCGGGACTTCTCCCCCGCGTCGTCGGAGTTCACCACCGTGCCGATCGAGCGGATGGGCTACGACGTGAAGGGCGTCGGCTCGACCTTGAAGTGGGACGCGGCCAAGGCGGACCGGATCTTCCAGGCCCTGCGGGACGACCGCCCGCTGGCGGCGGCGCGGCCGAAGCGGGCCCCGGCGCGGGTGGTGGAGGTGGCCCCGCAGCAGATCCGCGTCCAGGTGGAGAACGGCACCCTGACCCCCGGCCTCGGCCGGCGGGCCGACGACGCGCTGGCGGCGACCGGTTTCCGCACGACCCGGCTGCCGGTGAACGCGGCCCGGCAGGACGTGCGGCGCACGGTCGTGGCGCACGACCCGCGCTGGGACCGCTCGGCGCGGTCCCTGGCCGCCGCCCTGCCCGGCAGCGAGCTGCGGGCGGTCGAGGGCCAGGGGGCGACCCTGAAGGTGATCGTCGGCGCCGACTACAAGGGCGTCGCCAAGGTCCGGGGCGAGACGCCGCGGCCACTCGGGGCGTCCTCGGTGGTGCGGGGCGACGAGGCGGGCTGCTCGTGAGGCGGCGCCCGCCCGGCGCTCAGTCCTCGAAGCCCTCCGCGGCCCGCCTCTCGCGCAGCTCCATGATCGCGCGGCGGCGGGCCAGCCGGTGGGTGCGGCGGATCTGGGCCTCCTGGTAGCGGCGCCGGTCGCGGTCCGTCTCGGGGATGACCGGCGGGACCCGGCGGGGCTTGCCGTCGGCGTCGACCGCGGCGAAGACCAGGTAGGCGGAGCCGACCTGGGTGGGCGGGGCGGACTCGTTCCAGCGTTCGGCGAGGACCCGGACGCCGACCTCCATTGAGGTCCGGCCGGTCCAGTTGACCTGGGCCTTGACGTGGACCAGGTCGCCGACGCGGACCGGCTCCAGGAAGGCCATCTCGTCCATGGAGGCGGTGACGGCGGGTCCGCCGCTGTGCCGTCCGGCCACGGCGCCGGCGGCGTCGTCGACCAGTTTCATGATCACCCCGCCGTGCACCGTGCCCAGCAGGTTGGTGTCGTTGTGGGTCATGATGTGGCTGAGCGTGGTCCGGGATGCCGAGGTGGGCTTGCCCGGGATGTCCGTCGCGTCCGGAGTTTCCGCCCTGGTGGCGCCGGCCTGGTCTGTCATGGCCTCTACCTTATGCCGAACCGCGATCCGGGAGATTTGTGTCGGGTTCGCAACAGCCAGGCCCCTGTTTTCCACGGAACCTTGTGGAGCACACAGCGGTGCCGGGCACACTGGGCTGCATGAATGACTGGCCCCAGGGAACGTCCGACGACAACCGCGGCCCGCGCTACGGACGCGGCAGCGCCGGCGCGCAGCCGGAAGGCGCCCGCGTGATGCGCCAGGTGCGGCGCGGCGGCCGGGCGGCGCCGCCCGCCTCGGGCCCCGGGGTGCCGCGGCAGCCGTCGTACGTCGACGGCGGCGAGGGCGACTTCGGCGGCTACGACAGCGGCTACAACACCGGGCAGGTCTACGGCACACCCGCGGGCCGGGGCCCGTCCGGTCCCGGTGGCTCCGGGCCGCGCGGACCGCGCCCCGCGCCGAACTGGCGGCGCCGCATCAAGGTGACCGCGATCACGCTCGCCGCGGTGCTGGTCGTCACGACCGTCGGCACGTACTTCTGGGCCGACTCCAAGCTCAACCGCGACGTCGACCTGTCCACGGTGATCGACCGCCCGGAGAAGGGCGAGGGCACCAACTACCTCATCGTCGGGTCCGACAGCCGTGAGGGCATGACCTCCGAGCAGAAGAAGCGGCTGCACACCGGGTCCTCCGAGGGCAAGCGCACCGACTCGATGATGATCCTGCACACCGGCGACAACGGCCCCACGCTGATCTCGCTGCCCCGCGACTCCAACGTCACGATCCCCGAGTTCCAGGGCTCGGAGTCGGGCAAGCGGCGGGCGGCGATGGGCGCGAACAAGCTGAACGCCGCGTACGCCATCGACGGGCCGACGCTGCTGGTGCGCACGGTGGAGTACAACACCGGACTGCACATCGACCACTACGTGGAGATCGGCTTCGCCGGTTTCGCGAACATCGTGGACGCGGTCGGCGGCGTCGAGATGGACATCCCGCAGGACATCAAGGACACCAAGTCCGGCGCGAACTTCGAGAAGGGCCGGCAGACCCTGAACGGCGAGGAGGCCCTCGCCTTCGTCCGCACCCGCTACGCGCTGGCCGGCTCCGACCTGGACCGCACCAAGAACCAGCAGAAGTTCCTCAACGCGCTCGCCAGCCAGGTGGCGACCCCCGGGACCGTCCTCAACCCGTTCAAGCTGTACCCGACCATGGGCGCCGGCCTGGACTCGCTCATCGTCGACAAGGACATGGGCCTGTGGGACCTGGCCTCCATGTTCTGGGCGATGAAGGGCGTCAGCGGCGGCGACGGCAAGTCGCTGAACATGCCGATCGCGGGCGACGCCGGCAACGGCAACCTCCAGTGGGACATGACCAAGGTCAAGACGCTGGTGGACCAGCTGAAGGCCGACGAGAAGGTCACGGTCTCCGGCAACTGAGCGCCGTACGACGCACCAACGGCCCCCGGCGGATCCGCCGGGGGCCGTTGCGCACTCCGGGCAGGCCGGGTTACGGCAGATTCCGCGCCATCACGATCCGCTGAACCTGATTCGTACCTTCATAAATCTGCGTGATCTTCGCGTCGCGCATCATGCGCTCGACCGGGTAGTCACGGGTGTAGCCGTAGCCGCCGAGGAGCTGGACGGCGTCGGTGGTGACCTCCATGGCCACGTCCGAGGCGAAGCACTTGGCGGCGGCGCCCAGGTAGGTGAGGTCGGCGTCGCCGCGCTCGGAGGCGGCGGCGGCCTGGTAGGTCAGGGCGCGGGCGGCCGAGATCTTCATCGCCATGTCGGCGAGCATGAACTGGATGCCCTGGAAGTCGGCGATCGGCTTGCCGAACTGCTTGCGCTCCTGGACGTACCCCTTGGCGTAGTCCAGGGCGCCCTGGGCGATGCCGAGGGCCTGGGCCGCGATGGTGATGCGGGTGTGGTCCAGGGTCTTCATCGCGGTGGCGAAGCCGGTGCCCTCCTCGCCGATCATGCGGTCGGCGGGGATGCGGACGTTGTCGAGGTAGACCTCGCGGGTCGGGGAGCCCTTGATGCCGAGCTTCTTCTCGGGGGCGCCGAAGGAGACGCCCTCGTCGGACTTCTCGACGACGAAGGCGGAGATGCCCTTGGAGCGCTTGGCCGGGTCCGTCACGGCCATGACCGTGTAGAACTCCGACACGCCCGCGTTGGTGATCCAGCGCTTCACGCCGTTGAGGACCCAGTGGTCGCCGTCGCGGACCGCGCGGGTCTTCATGCCGGCCGCGTCGGAGCCCGCGTCGGGCTCGGAGAGGCAGTACGAGAACATCGCGTCGCCCTTGGCGAGCGGCGTCATGTACTTCTTCTTCAGCTCCTCGGAGCCGGAGAGGATCACGGGGAGGGAACCCAGCTTGTTCACCGCGGGGATCAGCGAGGAGGACGCGCAGACGCGGGCCACCTCCTCGATGACGATCACGGTCGCCAGCGCGTCGGCGCCCGCGCCGCCGTAGGACTCGGGGACGTGCACGGCGTGCAGGTCGTTGGCGACGAGCGCGTCCAGCGCCTCCTGCGGGAAGCGGGCTTCCTCGTCCACCGCGGCGGCGTGCGGCGCGATCTTCGCCTCGGCCAGCGAGCGGACGGCGTCGCGGAGCATGTCGTGCTCCTCGGACGGGCGGTACAGGTCGAAATCAGCCGATCCGGCCAAGGTCTCTCACGCTCCAAGGACGCTAATTACCGTTAAGTAACACAAATTTTAGGGGCCTGGCCAGCTTCAGACCAGGTGACCTTGGCGACAGACGGGGGACGGAGACGGGGACGCGGGAAAGGTGCCCGGCGGGCGGCCCGACTATGCTCGGCCTCCGCACCACCGGCGGACCCCAGGAGCACCCATGGCCCTCAAGATCACCGTGATCGGCACCGGCTACCTCGGCGCCACCCACGCCGCGGCCATGGCCGAGCTCGGGTTCGAGGTGCTGGGGCTCGACGTGGTCCCCGAGAAGATCGAGATGCTGCGCCGCGCCGAGACCCCGATGTACGAGCCGGGCCTCGACGAGCTGCTGCGCAAGCACGTCGCCGGGATCGCGGGCTCCACCGGGCGGCTGCGCTTCACCACCGACTGGGCCGAGGTCGGCGCCTTCGGCGACGTGCACTTCGTCTGCGTGAACACCCCGCAGCGGCACGGCGAGTACGCCTGCGACATGTCGTACGTCGACGCCGCGTTCGCCTCCCTCGCCCCGCACCTGAACGGCCCCGCGCTGGTCGTCGGCAAGTCCACCGTGCCCGTCGGCTCCGCGGACCGGCTCGCCGCCTACCTCGCCGAGCACGCCCCGGCCGGCGGCGACGCCGAGCTGGCCTGGAACCCGGAGTTCCTGCGCGAGGGGTTCGCCGTGCAGGACACCCTGCACCCCGACCGGATCGTGATCGGCGTGCGCGGCGACCGCGCGGAGAAGCTGCTGCGCGAGGTGTACGCCACCCCGCTCGCCGAGGGCACGCCGTTCGTCGTCACCGACTTCCCGACCGCGGAGCTGGTGAAGACCTCCGCGAACTCCTTCCTCGCCACCAAGATCTCCTTCATCAACGCGATGGCCGAGGTCTGCGAGGCGGCCGGCGGCGATGTCGCCAAGCTGGCGGAGGCGATCGGCTACGACGACCGGATCGGCCGCAAGTTCCTGCGCGCGGGCATCGGCTTCGGCGGCGGCTGCCTGCCGAAGGACATCCGCGCGTTCATGGCGCGCGCCGGCGAGCTGGGCGCCGACCAGGCGCTGACCTTCCTGCGCGAGATCGACTCGATCAACATGCGCCAGCGCGGCCAGATGGTGGAACTCGCCCGGCAGGCCCTGGGCGGCGGGCCGTTCCTCGGCAAGCGGGTGGCGGTGCTCGGCGCGACCTTCAAGCCGGACTCGGACGACGTGCGCGACTCGCCCGCGCTGAACGTGGCGGGACAGATCCACCTCCAGGGCGGCCAGGTCACCGTCTACGACCCGAAGGGCATGGACAACGCCCGCCGGATCTTCCCGACCCTCGGCTACGCCGGCTCCGCCGTGGACGCGGTGCGCGGCGCGGACGTCGTCCTGCACCTGACGGAGTGGCGGGAGTTCCGCGAGCTGGACCCGGAGGTGCTCGGCGAGGTGGCGGCGGCCCGGATCGTCCTGGACGGGCGCAACGCCCTCGACCCGGAGCTGTGGCGCCGGGCGGGCTGGACGTACCGGGCGATGGGCCGCCCGACCGCGTAGCGGACGGCACGCACGGCGACGCCGGTTCGGCCGAGGCTCAGTCGGCCGAACCGGCGTCTGGTCGCATTCTGCACCAACTCCGCGCCGCTCACGCGCCCTTCGCCCGGTACCGGCGCATCTTCGCCCGCGCGCCGCACACCGACATCGAGCACCAGCGCCCGCGTCCGGCCGGGCTGCGGTCGTAGAAGGCCCAGTGGCACTCCGGCAGCTCGCAGGCCTTCAGCCGCTCCCAGGTGCCCTCGGTGAGGGCCTGCGCCACGGCCGCGGCGACCCGGGAGAGCAGCGGCCCGTCCTCGGCGGGCGTGAGGCGTGCCGAGCCGTCCCGCGGGTCGACGGCGATGTAGAGCGGGGCCCGTGCCAGCAGGTCGCCCAGCGGGGTGACCGGGCGGTGCGGCGGGTGCCCGGCGTGGGCGAGGCAGGTGGCGCGCAGCGACTCCCGCAGTTCCCGTACGGCGTCCAGGTCGTCCTCCGCGATCCCGAGCCGCTGCCGTGCCCGCGGCGTGTCGAGCTCGTCGCGCCCGGATCCCAGGTCGACCGTGTTGACCAGGGCCTCGACCAGGGCGAGACCGCCGGGTGCGGGCAGACGCTCATTCATGCTTGCGACGTTACCCGCACTGGGGGACCATGGGGTAACCGTTACCGGCTGACCCGTCCAACGGGTAACCGGTCGCACCCTCGACGAGGAGGAAGTCATGGCTCTCGCCACACTGGGCGTCGTCGTCCTGGACTGTCCCGACCCGCGCAAGCTGGCCGGTTTCTACGCCGAGGTGCTGGGCGGCACCGTGAAGGCGGAGGAGGACGGGAGCTGGGTCTCCCTGAAGCTGCCCGACGGCCAGGACCTGGCCTTCCAGGCCGCCCCGGGCTTCGTCCCGCCGAAGTGGCCGGCCGCGGACGCCTCCCAGCAGTTCCACCTGGACCTGGACGTCGAGGACCTGGACGCGGCGGAGCAGGGCGTGCTCGCGCTCGGCGCGACCGTGCTGGACGCCGGGGACCGCTCCCGCGGCTGGCGGGTTTACGCCGACCCGGCGGGACACCCGTTCTGTCTGTGTGCCGGCTGACCCACCGATACCGGAGGTGTCCATGACCCCCGCCGCCGTCTTCCGTTCCGTGGTCCTCGACTGCCCCGACCCGCGCGCCCTCGCCCGCTTCTACGCCGGGATCGTCGGCGGGGAGCCCGAGGAGACCGCCCCCGACTGGGTGGTCCTCCAGGTGCCCGGCGGTCCCCGGCTGGCCTTCCAGTCGGCGCCGGACCTGCGCCCGCCGGAGTGGCCGCGCGCCGACCGCAACTCCCAGCAGTTCCACCTCGACCTGGACGCCGGATCCACCTGGGAGGAGGTCGACGCGGCCGAGAAGCGGGTGCTGGCGCTCGGCGCCACGGTGCTCGACGCGGAGGACTACGAGTCGAAGGACTTCCGGGTCTACGCCGATCCGGCCGGGCACCCGTTCTGCCTGTGCCGGATCGAGCACCCCGGACAGGCGTCCGGCTGACGCGTCCGGCTCAGCCGTCCAGCTCCGCGATCTTCGCCGCCGACGGCGCCCGGCGCTGCTGCGCGGCCCGCGCCGTGAAGTCCGCGAGGCGCAGCACCCGCTGGACGTTCCCCCACGTCAGCAGCGCCAGGTCGGACTCGGTCCAGCCGCGGCGCAGCAGCTCGGCGATCAGATAGGGGAAGCGGGAGGCGTCGCCCAGTTCCTGGGGGTGGGCGACGCCGGCGTCGTAGGTGCCGGAGAGGCCGACGGACTCGGGCCCGGCCAGGGCGCGGACGTGGTCGAGGTGGTCGGCGACGTCCCGGACGGACGGGCCGGTCTGTTCGGCGGTCAGCGGCACCAGGCACAGGCCCTTGGCGGCGCCCAGCCCGGTCAGCAGCTCGTCGGGCAGGTTGGCGGGGTGCGGGCGCAGGCTGCGGGCGGCGGAGCGGGTGGCCAGCACCGGTGCCCGGGAGGTGGCGAGGATCCGGCGGATGGTCGCCTCGGAGGCGCCGGAGAGGTCGGCGAGCACGCCGAGCCGGTTCATCTCGCGCACCACTTCGCCGCCGAACCGGGTCAGCCCGGCCTCGCCGGCCCAGGAGGTGCCCGTGAGGGTGAGCACCCGCAGGCCGAGCGCGTGCAGCACCCGCAGCAGGCCGAGGGAGTCGTCGAGGGCTGCGGCGGTGGCCGGGCCGAGGACCACCGCGGCCCGTCCGCAGTTGCGGGCGTCGATGACCTGCCCGGCGGTGCGGGCCAGGCGCAGGCTCTCGGGGTGACCGGCGATCACGGTGCGGACCAGGTCGAGCTGTTCCAGGGTCGCGGCCACCGCCCGGTCGGCGGCCAGTCCGTCGGGCAGGTGCAGGGAGCAGAACAGCGCTCCGACGCGGCCCTGCCGCAGCCGGGGCACGTCGGTGTCGACGGCGCTCTCCCCGGTCTCCAGGTCGTACCAGGGCAGGTGGCGCAGGGCCCAGGGCAGGCCGCTGTAGCCGTCGGCGACGGGGTGCGCGGCGAGCAGGGCGCGGGCGCGGTCCAGCAGGCCGGCGTCGGGGTCGTCGCCGTCGCCGGGGGCGTGGACGTGGTGCGGGAAGGGTCCCTCCAGTGGCGGGTCGCCCAGCTCGCCGGCCTCGGGCGGGGAGTGCAGATCGTCCTGGAGTTCGGCCATCGCGGGCTCCTGACGTGCGCGGCGTTCGCTTACCGTCACCGTCGCACGGGTGCCCGGGGCCTACCCGGTGGGCATGGCGTTCGGGGGTACTCCCGGTCCGCGTCCCGGGCCCGGGGCCGGCTCATCGGTCCTGTGCCGCCTCGATCACCTGGTCCAGGGTGTCGCGGGAGCGCAGCAGGTCGCGGATCGTGCGGTCGATCCGGTCCCGCTCGGCGGTCAGCTCGGCGACCAGCCTGGGGGTGGCGACGGCGGACGGGCCGCCGTCGTCGTCGCGCATGCAGGGCAGCAGTTGCGCGATCTTCGTGCTGCTCAGTCCGGCCGCGAACAGCTCCTGGATGCGGATCACCCGGTCGACGGCGGTCTGGGGGTAGTCGCGGTGCCCGCCGGGCGTCCGCCCGGCCCGCAGCAGTCCCTGGGTCTCGTAGTAGCGCAGCGACCGCTCGCTCACCCCGGTGCGCCGGGCCAGTTCACCGATCCGCACGTCCCCTCCCGCGCTTGGGTCCCGGCCTCTTGTCAGGTTCAGCGTACGGTCGTGGCGCAGCCGCCGGGTGTCCCGGCGGGGACCGGAACCGGCCGTCCTTCCCGTTCCGCGCCGGGAACGCCGACCGCAGCGGCGGGCGCGTACGGCGGCCCGGCCGGCCGTCCGGACCGCCCGGCGCTCACCGGGTCCGGGCCGCGTCCGGCTATGCGCCCGGGCGGTCCGCGTCCAGTGTCTCGATGGTGGCGTGGGAGGCGGCGCGGGTGGCCTTCAGGTGCCGGGCCACGTCCTCCGCCGCGCCCAGCACCCGGACCGCGTTCTTCCAGGTCAGCTTGGCCAGGTCGGTCTTCGACCAGCCGCGGTCGAGGAGTTCGGCGATCAGGTTGGGGTAGCCGGAGACGTCGTCCAGGCCCTGCGGGGTGAAGGCGGTGCCGTCGTAGTCGCCGCCGATGCCGAGGTGGTCGATGCCCGCGGCCTCGCGCATGTGGTCCAGGTGGTCGGCGACCGTGGCGGCGGTCGCGACCGGGCGCGGGTGGCGCTCCTCGAAGGCGCGGTGCACCTTCATCGCCTCGGGGGTGGTGTCGAGGTGGTGGAAGCCGTGGGCGCGCATGTTCTCGTCGGCGGCGGCGGTCCAGTCGACGGCGGCCTGGAGCACGAACTTCGGCACGAACGTCACCATCGCGACGCCGCCGTTGGCGGGCAGCCGTTCCAGCACGTCGTCGGGGATGTTGCGGGGGTGGTCGCAGACCGCGCGGGCGGAGGAGTGGGAGAAGATCACCGGCGCGGAGCTGGTGTCCAGCGCGTCGCGCATGGTGGTGGCGGCCACGTGCGAGAGGTCGACCAGCATGCCGAGGCGGTTCATCTCCCGCACCACCTCGCGGCCGAACGCCGACAGGCCGCCGACGCGCGGTTCGTCGGTCGCGGAGTCCGCCCAGTCCACGTTGTCGTTGTGGGTGAGCGTCAGGTAGCGGACGCCGAGCGCGTACAGGCCGCGCAGGACGCCCAGCGAGTTCGCGATGGAGTGGCCGCCCTCCGCGCCCATCAGGGAGGCGATCCGGCCCTCACCGCGTGCGGCCTCCAGGTCCGCGGCGGTGAGCGCGGCGCGCAGCGCGTCCGGGTGGCGGTCGACGAGCCGCCGGACGCAGTCGATCTGCTCCAGCGTCGCGGTGACCGGGTCGGGCAGGTCGGAGCGGACGTACACCGACCAGTACTGCGCGCCGACCCCGCCCGCGCGCAGCCGGGGCAGGTCGGTGTGCAGGTGCGCGTCCTGGGGGACGGCGATGTCGCGGGCGTCCAGGTCGTAGCGGACCTGTTCGCGCAGCGCCCAGGGCAGGTCGTTGTGCCCGTCGACCACCGGGAACGCGCGCAGCAGTTCCCGGGCCTCCTCCAGCGAGGTCATCGCCGTCCCCTCCGTCGGTCGTGCGTCGGTCGTGTCAGCCGTGCGTCACTTGCCGAAGCCGAAGCCGTTGCCGGAGCCCTCGACCTTGGCGCGCAGGCGCTTGCCCTTCTCGGTGGCCTGGTCGTTGAGGTCCTGCTGGAACTCGCGCATCTTCCCCAGCAGCTCCTCGTCGTGTGCGGCGAGGATACGGGCCGCGAGCAGGCCCGCGTTGCGGGCGCCGGCGACGGAGACGGTGGCGACCGGGACGCCGGCCGGCATCTGCACGATCGACAGCAGCGAGTCCATGCCGTCGAGGTACTTCAGCGGCACGGGCACGCCGATCACCGGCAGCGGGGTGACGGAGGCGAGCATGCCGGGCAGGTGGGCGGCGCCGCCCGCACCGGCGATGATCACCTTCAGTCCGCGGTCCGCGGCCTGCTCGCCGTACGCGACCATCTCGCGCGGCATGCGGTGCGCGGAGACGACGTCGACCTCGTAGGCGATCTCGAACTCGTCGAGAGCCTTGGCGGCGGCCTCCATGACGGGCCAGTCGCTGTCCGACCCCATGACGATGCCCACGACGGGGCCCGCGGCGGTGCTCATTCGGTGATCGTGCCTCTCAGGTAGCCGGCTGCGTGACGGGCGCGCTCGAGCACGTCGTCCAGGTCGTCGCCGTAGGTGTTGACGTGGCCGACCTTGCGGCCGGGCTTCACGTCCTTGCCGTACATGTGGATCTTCAGCTGGGGGTCGCGGGCCATGCAGTGCAGGTACGCCGAGTACATGTCCGGGAAGTCGCCGCCGAGGACGTTGACCATCACGGTCCACGGGGCGCGCGGGCGCGGGTCGCCCAGCGGCAGGTCCAGCACGGCCCGGACGTGGTTGGCGAACTGCGAGGTGATCGCGCCGTCCATCGACCAGTGGCCCGAGTTGTGCGGGCGCATCGCCAGCTCGTTGACGAGGATGCGGCCGTCGCGCGTCTGGAACAGCTCGACGGCGAGATGACCGACGACGCCGAGTTCCTTGGCGATCGTCAGGGCCATCTCCTCGGCCGCGAGCGCCAGGGCCTCGTCCAGGCCGGGGGCCGGGGCAATGACCGTGTCGCACACGCCCTTCACCTGGCGGGACTCGACGACCGGGTAGGCGACGGCCTGCCCGTGCGGGGAGCGGACCACGTTGGCGGCGAGCTCGCGGACGAAGTCGACCTTCTCCTCGGCGAGCACCGGCACACCGGCGCGGAACGGCTCGGCGGCCTCCTCAACGGAGTCCACCACCCACACGCCCTTGCCGTCGTAGCCGCCGCGGACGGTCTTGAGGACGACCGGGAAACCCTCGCCCTCCGCCGCGAAGGCCGCCACGTCGTCCGGATCGCTCACGATCCGGTGGCGTGGACACGGCACGCCGATCTGGACGAGCTTCGCCCGCATCACGCCCTTGTCCTGGGCGTGCACCAGCGCGTCGGGCCCGGGGCGCACGGGAATGCCGTCCGCCTCCAGGGCCCGCAGGTGCTCGGTGGGCACGTGCTCGTGGTCGAAGGTGATCACATCGCACCCGCGCGCGAACTCGCGCAGCGTGTCGAGATCGCGGTAGTCGCCGATGACGACATCGCTCACGACCTGCGCCGCGGAATCCTGAGGGGTGTCACTGAGGAGCTTGAACTTGATGCCCAGCGGGATGCCCGCCTCGTGTGTCATACGAGCGAGCTGGCCCCCGCCGACCATACCGACTACCGGGAACGTCACGCCCCCAGGGTATCCGGCGCGCCAGGCGGCCGGATTCCGCCGTTCCCCGGGGGCCATCGGCGGACATTGTGCGGCCCGCCCGCTCGTCCACAGGCGATCACGGAAGGGGGGTGGTTAGCATGGCTGGGTTGACGAAACCGACGGACGGGGGCTTTCACGACCATGGGACGTGATTCCTCGGGGTTCCCCGCGGCGCCCCCCAGCTCGTTGCGGCAGCGGCTCGGCCGGCTGACGCGCGAGGCCGCCAAGTTCGGCGCGGTGGGCGGGGCGGGTCTGCTCGTCAATCTCGCCGTGTTCAACCTGGTCCGGCACGTCACCGACCTCCAGGTGGTGCGGGCCAGTGTGATCGCGACGATCGTGGCGATCGCCTTCAACTACGTCGGCTTCCGCTACTTCACCTACCGGGACCGCGACAAGAGCGGCCGCACCCGCGAGATGTCGCTGTTCCTGCTGTTCAGCGCGATCGGCCTGGTCATCGAGAACGGTGTGCTGTACACCGCCACCTACGGCTTCGGCTGGGACAGCCCGTTGCAGAGCAACGTCTTCAAGTTCCTCGGCATCGCCGTCGCCACCCTGTTCCGCTTCTGGTCCTACCGCAGCTGGGTGTTCCGGGCGCTGCCCGTGCGGCCGGCCTCCGCCGATCCCGAGTCGTTCCTGGAGACGGAGCGGCCCCGCGACCGCGAGCGCGCCCGGCAGCGGGCCAAGGTCTAGCCTCCGCCGACCGGGGACGCTAGCGGACCGTGCGCTCGTCCTCCTCCGGCTTGCGCACCGGCGTACGCGACAGGAACAGGCCGAAGACCGGCGGTGACGCCTGGAGCATCTCCAGCCTGCCCCCGTCGGCCTCCGCCAGGTCCCGGGCGACGGCCAGGCCGATGCCGGTGGAGTTGCGGCCGCTGATCGCCCGCTCGAAGATCCGGGCGCCGAGGTCGGCCGGGACGCCGGGCCCCTCGTCGGTGACCTCGATGACGGCCTGGTTGCCGGTGACCCGGGTGCGCAGCGCGACCGTGCCGCCGCCGTGCATCAGGGAGTTCTCGATCAGCGCCGCCAGCACCTGGGCCACCGCGCCCGGCGTGCCGACCGCCTTCAGGTGCCGCTTGCCGGAGCTGACGATCGCGCGCCCGGCCTGGCGGTAGGCCGGGCGCCACTCGGCGAGCTGCTGCTGGATGACCTCGTCGAGGTCGAAGGTGACGGCTGAGCCGGTGCGCGGGTCGCGCGAGTTGGTCAGCAGCCGCTCCACCACGTCCGTGAGGCGTTCCACCTGGGTGAGCGCGATGGTCGCCTCCTCCTTCACCGTGCTCAGGTCCTCGGTGAGGGTGATCTCCTCCAGCCGCATCGACAGCGCGGTCAGCGGGGTGCGCAGCTGGTGGGAGGCGTCGGCGGCGAGCCGGCGCTCGGCGGTCAGCATCCGCGCGATGCGCTCGGCGGACGCGTCGAGCACGTCGGCGACCCGGTCCAGCTCGGGGACGCCGTACCGCTTGCGCTTGGGCCGCGGGTCGCCGGAGCCGAGCCGTTCGGCGGTCTCGGCGAGGTCGGTGAGCGGAGAGGCGAGCCGGCCGGCCTGGCGCAGCGCCAGCAGCACGGCGGCGATCACGGCGAGCAGCGCGACCGCCCCGATGATCAGCAGGGTGCGGCCGACCTCCCGGAACACCGCGGAGCGCGGCTCCTGGACGGTGACGGTCTCGCGCTCCTCGCCCCTGCGGGTCGCCTCGATGACGTCGCCGTCGGGTTTGTCGCCGATCTCGATCGGCGCCCGGCCGGGGATGCGGATGACGGCGTACTGGTCGCCGCCGAGCTGGTCCCCGAGGAGATCGGGGGTGATCTTCTCGGCGGCGAGGATGCGGCTGTCCACGATGCTGGCCAGCCGGACCGCCTCGGACTCCACCCGTTCCCGGGCGCTCTCGCTGATGGTGCGCGTCTCGACGATGACCAGGGAGACGCCGAACACGGCGATCACGACGAGCACCACGGCGAGCGTGGACTGGATCAGTCGGCGGCGCATGTCCTACTTCGCATGGTCTGCTTCCCGGGGCCCGTGGCGGTTCAGCTCTTCTCGAAGCGGAAGCCCACCCCGCGGACGGTCGCGATGTACCGGGGGTTGGCGGCGTCGTCGCCGAGCTTCTTGCGCAGCCAGGAGATGTGCATGTCGAGGGTCTTGGTCGACGACCACCAGGTGGTGTCCCAGACCTCGCGCATCAGCTGGTCGCGGGTGACGACCCGGCCGGCGTCCCGCACCAGCACCCGCAGCAGGTCGAACTCCTTGGCGGTGAGCTGGAGCTCCTCGTCGCCCATCCAGGCGCGGTGCGACTCGACGTCGATGCGCACGCCGTGGGTGGCGGGCGGCTGCTGGGGTTCGGCGGAGCCGCGCCGCAGCAGGGCCCGGACGCGGGCCAGCAGCTCGGCGAGGCGGAACGGCTTGGTGACGTAGTCGTCGGCGCCCGCGTCCAGGCCCACGACGGTGTCCACCTCGTCCGCGCGCGCGGTCAGGATCAGGATGGGCACGGTGTGGCCTTCGGCACGCAGCCTGCGGGCCACCTCCAGGCCGTCCATGCCGGGCAGACCGAGGTCCAGCACCACCAGGTCGACGCCGCCCTGGATGCCCGCGTCCAGCGCGGTCGGTCCGTCCTCACGCACCTCGACCTCGTAACCCTCCCGGCGCAGCGCGCGCGCCAGCGGCTCCGAGATGGACGCGTCGTCCTCGGCGAGCAGTACACGGGTCATGAGCAGATGGTAGTCCGAGCGTGACAAGAGACGGGGTGTGATCGGCAGCTCGGTTCTTACCGGTGCCTTGGCCGCTTCTTACCTTGCGGCGCGCTTGGTACGGACCTGCATCCGAGAGGTGCGATCCTGGTAGGGACCTTCGAAACCGGCCGTGCGGTTCCCCCGACACCTGTGATCCGCGTCTCAAGTCCTTCCATATCCGGCAGTGTCCTGCCGTATGGTGATTGAACGCCTGTAGCACGCGGTGACCTTTGGCGGCCGTCTTGACGCTGAAGGTCTCTTTTGTGTGCGGGTTGGTCTAGACCATTTCTGGACCGGCCTCGAAAGGAATGACCTGTGGCCGGGCCCTGCGCGCAGCGACGCGCGCGGGGCGTGGATCCCGGTGGACTCCGTCCGCCGCTCCGTGATCCGGAGCGGAAGACCCCTGGGCGTGGGGCGGACGGTTCGATCGTGCCGGTGCCGGCTCCCCCACCGGGCGCGCAACGCTCCAACCGCGCGTCCCGACAGCAAGGAACGACCATGGCGTCCAGCCTGACGAAGGACTCGGCCCGACCGGGCACCCCCGGTTCCGACAGGACCTTCTTCGGCCACCCCCGCGGACTGGCCACTCTCTTCATGACCGAGATGTGGGAGCGTTTCTCCTACTACGGCATGAGGGCACTGCTCCCCCTGTACCTGGTCGCCCCCGCGGGGCTCGGCCTGGACGCCGGCACGGCGATCGCCATCTACTCCGTCTACGTCTCGACGGTGTACCTGCTGGCGATGCCCGGCGGCTGGTTCGGTGACCGCGTCTGGGGTCCCCGCAAGACGGTCGCGATCGCGGGCTCGGTCATCATGGCCGGCCACCTGGTCCTGGCACTGCCCACCGCGGGCACCTTCTACTTCGGCCTGCTGCTGGTCGCCATCGGCTCCGGCCTGCTGAAGTCCAACATCTCGACCATGGTGGGCCACCTCTACGACGGCCCGGCCGACCCGCGCCGCGACGGCGGCTTCACGGTCTTCTACATGGGCATCAACCTCGGTGCCTTCGCCGCGCCGCTGGTCATCGGCACCGTCGGCCAGAAGGTCAACTGGCACCTCGGCTTCGCCCTGGCCGCGCTCGGCATGGCGCTCGGCCTGGTCCAGTTCCTGATCGGCAGCCGCAACCTGTCGGACCGCTCCAGCGTCGTCCCGAAGCCGCTGAGCACCGAGGAGCGCAACTCCACGCTGCGCAAGGCCATGATCTGGATGCTGATCGCGGCCGTCTTCTACACGATCGTCGTCGCCACCGGCCACTACACCCTGAACTGGGTGATGGTCCCGCTGATGGTCATCGGCCTGGTCGTCCCCGTCACCGTCCTCGCGCGCATTAAGCGCGACAAGGAGCTGACCGGCGTCGAGCAGTCCAAGGTCTCCGGCTACATCTGGTTCTTCGTCGCCGCGGCCGTCTTCTGGATGATCTACGACCAGGGCGGCTCGACCCTGTCGATCTTCGCGGACGACCACGTCGACAACCACGTCTTCGGCTGGGAGTTCCCGGTCTCCTGGTTCCAGTCGGTCAACCCCGTCCTGGTGATGGCGCTGGCCCCGGTCTTCGCCACGATCTGGCTGTCCCTCGCCCGCCGCGGCAAGGAGCCGAGCACGATCGTCAAGTTCGCCGGCGGTCTGGTCCTGGTCGGCATCTCCTTCTTCGTCTTCCTGCTGCCGCTGGTGGCGGCGGACGGCGGCAAGGTCTCGCCGTGGTGGATCGTGCTGATCTACTTCTGCCAGACGACCGGTGAGCTGATGCTCTCCCCGGTGGGTCTGTCGGTGACCACGAAGATGGCCCCGGCCAAGTACGCGTCGCAGATGATGGGCGTCTGGTTCCTCGCGGTCACCGCGGGCGACGCCGTCACCGGCCTGCTGTCCACCTACGGCGTCGACCTCAACAAGACCGGCGTCGTGGCCGCCGAGGCCGCCCTCGCGGTGCTCGCCGGTGTCGCGGTGTGGATGTACCGCAAGAGCGTGAAGCAGCTCATGGGCGACGTCCGCTGACGCGGCTCCCGGGCTGACACGAGAGGGCCACCGCGCCGGCCGGCGCGGTGGCCCTCTCCTCGTTCTCGCCGTCGGTTCGCCGGGGCGCGGGGGAGGAGAGCGCGCCGGCACGGCGGGCCGGGTCAAGGGGGATGTGAAGCGCTGTCGCACGTGGGGGGAGCAGGGCGAGTGCGGCGTGACCGCGGGTCACCGGAGTCATCCGCGGCGCCCACGGCACCCACGGCCCGTGGCTCTCCGACGGGCTCGGGCGGTGCGCCCGGGGTGCAGCCGGTCCGAGTGCGCCCGAGGCGGTCCCGCTCGCGGGTGCGTCCCGGAGCGTGCCCGAGGCGTCGGACGTCGGACCGTCCGGGTGCGCCAGGAGGGTCGACCCGTCCGCGGGCGCCCGACGGGACAGCCCGTACAAGTGCGCCCGAGGCGGTCCCGCTCGGTCGGAGGAGCTACGCCGGAGCGCCCAGCTCCGCCCAGACGGTCTTGCCGGCGACCCCCGGCGTGCGCACGACGCCCCAGTCCAGGCAGAGCCGCTGCACGATGAACATGCCGTGGCCGCCGGGCCGGCCCGCGCGGTGCGGGGTGCGCGGGGCGGGCTGGCCGGTGCCCCGGTCGGTGACCTCGATCCGGATCACCTTGTTGTCGCAGGAGATGCCCATCTCGTCGGGCCCCTCGGCGTGCAGGCAGGCGTTGGTGACCAGCTCGGAGACGACGAGCAGCACGTCCTCCGCGGCGGCCCGCTGGTCCGCGCTCTCGGCCGGGAGCCAGCCCCAGGCGTACAGCGCCTGGCGGGCGAAATCCCGGGCCATGGGCACGACCCCGGCCGCACCGGCCAGGCTGAGCCTGCGAACCTCACGTCCCTGCGAAGAGACGGGCACGCCGCCGCCCTCCGATGCCCCCACCGACGCCCCGGAAGCGCCGCTGGGCTCCGGGCCGCGGTCGCCCGGCGGGTAGGGCCGGGTGGTGCTCATCAGCGCTTCACCTCACCGATTCACCAATTCACGATTCAAGAATTCCTTACGAGCGCCGAACCAGAAGGTCTCCTGCCCGACCGGACCGGAGGGACACCCCTTGTTTTCGGCGCGCACAGTACGCACCCGTTTCCGGCACACTCCGGACACCGACGGGTCACGATCGGCCGCTCAGCCGTCGTCGCCGGCGCCCGACAGCGCGGCCTCGAGGGTGTCGTGGACGGTGAAGACCGCCTCGGCACCGGTGATCTCGAAGACGCGCGCCACTACCGGCTGCATCGCGGCGAGGTGCACTCCGCCGCCCGCGGCTTCCGCCTTGAGGCGGGCGCCGAGCAGCACGTTCAGGCCTGTGGAGTCGCAGAACTCCAGCCGTGAGCAGTCGACGACCAGCCGGCTGAAGCCCTTGGCGAGGCATTCCTCCAGTGGTTCGCGCAACAGGTCGGCGGTGTGGTGATCGAGCTCACCCGCCGGAGTCACAACGGCACTGGAGCCCGTTTCCCGCACCTCCACCAGAAGCCGGCCCGACTGTGCGCTGCCGACCGTCCCGTGGTCCATGCCGTCTCTCTCCCGAGGTCGTGGCTGCTGACTGAGTTCGCCCTCGAACACTACGCCTTCCCCACACTCTTCGACAGCCGAACATTCGAGCAAAACGGACATTATACCAGGAATCGCACTTGCGGTCGGCTCGGGGTAACGGGTAGGGCTAGTAAGGACACGTACCCGACACGGCCGGCTTTGGAGGCGCCGCACACCGCAGTGCACGTACTGGCTTCGGCAGCCATATGCCGAGAACGATGGAGGACATCATGTCACCCCGGCTCGACGCCTCGCATACCCCTCAGGCGACGTCGACATCCCTTCCGGAACATCTGGATCCCATCGCCCCCGACGGCGCCCTCACCGGACTCCCGGAGATCCCCCCGTACGACGAAGTGGCCCCCGAGGACGCCCGGGCCCTGTCGAAGACCCTCTTCCGGCGGCTGGAGACGCTGGAGGAAGGCACCCACGAGTACTCGTACGTCCGCAACACGCTCGTCGAACTCAACCTCGCCCTGGTCAAGTTCGCCGCCTCCCGGTTCCGCTCCCGCAGCGAGCCGATGGAGGACATCGTCCAGGTCGGCACGATCGGCCTGATCAAGGCGATCGACCGCTTCGAACTCAGTCGTGGCGTCGAGTTCCCGACCTTCGCCATGCCAACCATCATCGGCGAGATCAAGCGGTTCTTCCGCGACACCTCGTGGTCCGTGCGCGTCCCGCGCAGGCTCCAGGAGCTCCGGCTCGACCTGGCCAGGGCCGGGGACGAGCTCGCCCAGCAGCTGGACCGCTCCCCCACCGTCGCCGAACTGGCCGAACGGCTCGGCATCTCGCACGACGAGGTCGTCGAGGGCATGGCCGCGTCCAACGCGTACACCGCCTCCTCGCTGGACGCCCAGCCCGAGGAGGACGACACCGAGGGCACCCTCGCGGACCGCATCGGCTACGAGGACCACGGCCTCGAAGGCATCGAGTACGTCGAGTCCCTGAAGCCGCTGATCGCCGAGCTCGCGCCCCGCGACCGGACGATCCTCTCGCTGCGGTTCGTCGCCGGGATGACCCAGTCGGAGATCGGCGAGGAGCTGGGCATCTCGCAGATGCACGTCTCGCGGCTGCTGTCGCGGACGCTGGGGCGGCTGCGCAAGGCGCTGACGGTCGAGGAGTGACCGTCCTGGAGGGGCCCGCCCTTCTGGTTACCCGCGGAAACTCTTTCCCCGCAGGCCCCCTTCCTCCACTATGAGCCGTCATACCCGCCGGTAGGTCGGAACACCGGCGGGTCGGACGGCTGCGAGGAGGCGGCGGATGGAGCCGGGCCACGACCACGCGGGGACGTCCGACGCACGGCTCACGGACCTGCTGCGCGGCGCCACCGCCGGCGCCTACCCGGCCCTGCGGGAACTGCGCGCCCGCCACTTCGAGTCCGTCCTCGCCTACGCCCGGCTCTGCGCCGCGGGCGAGTCGGCGGCCCGCCTGCTCGCCGCGCACGCCTTCACCGTGGCCGCCCGCGAGGCGGCCCGGGGCACCGGGCCGGTGCTGCCCTGGCGGCACCGGCTGCTGCTGCTCACCGCCCGGCTGGCCGGGGAATGGGCTACCGGTGAGCGCTCCGCCGGACTCGACCCCGGGCTGCTCCTCGTCCAGCGCATGGCGGGCCCCGGCGGCCCGGTCCCGCCCCTGCTGGGCGCGTTCCGCTCGCTGCCGCCCCGCACCCGGGGCATCCTCTGGTACGCGGTCGTCGAGCGGGAGGACGACGAGACGACCGCGACCCTGCTCGGCGTCTCCCGCCAGGAAGTCGCCCACGGCCGCGACGCGGCCCTCGCGGAGCTGGGCCGGGCCTGCCTGGACGCCCGCCTCGCCGCCTCGGACGACCCGAGCTGCCGGGCCTTCCGGCGGCTCATCGAAGCGGCCGTACGGCCCCCCTCGCCCCGTCCCAGCCGCGATCTCGACGCCCACCGGGCGGTGTGCGCGCACTGCGCGACGGCCTACGAGGAACTGTCGAACCTGCGCGACTCGCCCGGCACGGCGCTGGCGGAGGGGCTGCTGCCCTGGGCGGGCACGGCCTACGCCACCCGCGCCCGGCAGGACGCCGCCCCGGCCCCCGCCCCGGCCTGGCCGCCGTCCCGCCGCCGCCTCGCCCTGACCTCGGCCGCCCTCGGGGTGGCCCTGGTGCCCCTGCTGCTCCTGCTGCTGTCGCCCGGCGAGAGCGGGCCGCAGCGCGCTGCGGGGCCCCGCAGCCCGGCGGGCACCCCGCCGCTCCCGGCCGCTCCGCCGCCGGTGACGATCACGGCCACGGCGACCCGGACGGTGACCCCGGCGCCCGCCGGCCCACCGCCGGCCGCCGCCTCGCCCGCTCCCCCGCGCACTCCCGCGCCGACGCGCACGCCCCGGCCGACACGGCGGCCCACGCCGCCCCCGGCCCGCCCGCCCGGCGGGACACCCGCCCAGGTGGTGAACGCCGCCTCCGGACGCTGTCTGGACATCCGGGACGGCGTCATGGACAACGGCACGGACGTCGTCACCGCCCCGTGCTCCACCGCGGCCCGCACCCAGATCTGGCGCGTCGACGCCTGGTGGGGGGTGCTGCGGTCGGCCGCCGATCCGGAGTACTGCCTGGACAGCCGGGGGTCGGTGGACCGGGGCGTGGGCATCTGGACCTGCTCCTCCGTGACCGGCCGCAACGGCCGCAACCTGCGGTTCACGGTGGACGGACACGGGGTGGTCCGCCCGGAGATCGCGCCGGACCACGCGGTGACCCCGGCCGGCGGCGGGGGCCTGGCACTGCTGCCGGACGAGGGGCGGACGGACCAGCGGTGGCGTGCCGGGGCCGGCTGACGGGACCACTGTGTGCGAGCGGCGCGGCAGGACCGCCGGGTGCGACGCGGGGCGGGACCGCCAGGTACGACCCGCGCGGCAGGACCGCCGGATGCGACGCGCGGCAGGACCGCCAGGCGCGACCGCGCGGCGGGACCGCCAGGTACGACCAGCACTGCGGGACCGGCGGGTGCGACCGGCACGGCGCAACCGCCAGGTACGACCAGCGGGGGCGGGACCGCCTCAAGGTCGGAGGCGCGGGCCGGCCGCCCCGCCGCGCCCCCGCGCCCGGTCGCCGGTCGTCTCAGACCACTCGGACGCCGCGCCGCCACACTCCGGCGACCAGGGGCACGCCCGGGCGGTAGGCCAGGTGGACGTGGCTCGGGGCGTCGAGGAGGACCAGGTCGGCGCGGGCGCCCGGGGTGAGGCGGCCGATGTCGGTGCGGCGCAGGGCCCGGGCGCCGCCCGCTGTGGCCGACCAGACCGCCTCGTCGGGCGTCATGCCCATGTCCCGGACGGCCAGGGCGACGCAGAACGGGACCGACGAGGTGAAGGACGAGCCCGGGTTGCAGTCCGTGGACAGGGCGACGGTCACTCCGGCGTCCAGCAGGCGGCGGGCGTCGGGCCACTCGGCGCGGGTGGAGAACTCGGCGCCGGGCAGCAGGGTGGCGACCGTGCGGCCGCTCGCGAGCGCGTCGACGTCGGCGGCCGTCAGATGGGTGCAGTGGTCGGCGCTGGCCGCGTCCAGCTCGACGGCGAGCTGCACACCCGGGCCGTACGAGAGCTGGTTGGCGTGGATCCGGGGGTGCAGGCCCTTCGCCCGGCCCGCGGTCAGGATCGCCCGCGCCTGGTCGCCGTCGAAGGCGCCCTTCTCGCAGAACACGTCGATCCAGCGGGCGTGCGGCGCGCAGGCGTCCAGCATCTCGCCGGTGACCAGGGCGACATAACCGGCCGGGTCGTCGGCGTGGTCCGGAGGGACGATGTGGGCGCCGAGGTAGGTGACCTCGTCGGTGTGGGCGGCGGCGATCCGCAGGGCGCGGGCCTCGTCCGCGACGGTCAGGCCGTAGCCCGACTTGGTCTCGAAGGTCGTGGTGCCCTGGCGCAGCGCCTCGGCGAGGTGGCGGGTGAGGTTCGCCTCCAGTTCCGCGTCGGTGGCGGCCCGGGTGGCGGCGACCGTGGTGCGGATCCCGCCCGCGCTGTAGGGGCGCCCCGACATCCGGGCGTTGAACTCCTCGGTCCGGTCGCCCGCGAAGACCAGGTGGGAGTGGGAGTCGACGAACCCGGGCAGGACCGCCCGGCCGGCGGCGTCGACCCGATTGTCAGTGGCGGGTGCTTTGCTGGCTTCACCGGTCCACACGACGCGGTCGCCTTCGATGACGACGGCCGCGTCCCGGACCAGTCCGAGGGGGGAACCGTCACCGAGGGAGGGGTCGTTGGTGACCAGGGCGGCGATGTTGGTGATGAGCGTGCTGGCGGTGCTCGCGGAATGGGCGGGGCTGACGGTCGTCGCGTTGCTCATGGCGTCCTTGGTGGCCGGGTCGGCGGTGGGATCGGGTGCGGGGGCGGAGCCGGGCCGCGCGGGTGGGCGGCCCGGGCTCGTCAGCGCAGGGCGGCGACGGCGTCCGCGAGGGCTTGCGGCACATCCGGCACCAGGGAGTGGACCCCGTCCCGCACGACGTGCCGACCTGCCACCACCGTATGCGACACGTCTGCTGCCGACGCGGCGAATACGGCCGTCTCGGCCCCGAGCCGCGGAAGCGGCCCTGCCGTCCTGACCGAGTCGAGGGCGATCGTCGTGAAGTCGGCGAGCGCTCCGGGCTCCAGGGTGCCCGCCTCGTCCCAGCCGAGCGCCGCGTGGCCGCCGGCCGAGGCCGCCCGCAGCAGGGCCGCCGCCGTCCAGTGCCCTCGGGTGCGGCTGCGCAGCCGCTCGTTCAGCTCCATCGCCCGCGCCTCCTCCAGCAGGTCGATGACGGCGTGGCTGTCGGAGCCGAGGCACAGCGGGGAGCCCTCGTCGCGCAGGGCCACGGCGGGGCCGATGCCGTCGGCGAGGTCCCGTTCGGTCGTCGGGCACATGCAGGTGCCGGTGCCGCTGCCGCCGATGAGCGAGATGTCCTCGGCGGTGAGGTGGGTGTTGTGGACGCCGGTGGTGCGCGGTCCGAGCACGCCGTGCCGGGCGAGGAGTTGCGTCGGGGTGCACCCGTGGGCCTCCCGGCAGGCGTCGTTCTCGGCGGTCTGCTCGGACAGGTGCACGTGCAGCGGGGCCCGCCGCTCCTCGGCCCAGCGTGCCACGGTCGCCAGCTGGGCGGCGGGCACGGCCCGCACGGAGTGGATCGCCGCCCCGATCCGCGCGTGCTCGCGCTCCTTGAGAAGTGAACAGCGTTCGGCCCAGGCGTCGGCGTCCCCGTCGGAGAAGCGGAGCTGGTGGCGGTCCGGCGGCTGCCCGAAGCCGGAGGAGAGGTAGGCGGTGTCGAGGAGGGTGATCCGGATGCCTGCTTCGGCGGCGGCCGCGATCAGTGCCTCGCCCATCGCGTTGGGGTCGGCGTAGCGGCTGCCGCCGGGCGCGTGGTGGACGTAGTGGAACTCGCCCACGGCGGTGATGCCGGCCAGGGCCATCTCGGCGTACACGGCGCGGGCCAGGGCGTGGTAGTTCTCGGGGGTGAGCCGGTCGGCCGTGGCGTACATGACGTCGCGCCAGGTCCAGAAGGTGCCGCTGCCGGCCTGGACGGCGCCGCGCAGGGCGCGGTGGAAGGCGTGGCTGTGCGCGTTGGCCAGGCCGGGGAGGGTGAGGCCGCGCAGGACCTCCGCGCCGGGCGGTGGTGTGCCGACACCGGTCCGGACGGCGGTGACGCGCCCGTCGCCCGTCTCCAGGACCACGCCCGGCTCCACGCGGGTGCCGAGCCAGGCGTGCTCCAGCCAGTAGGCCGTCGTGGTCGTCGCCTTGGTCACCTGCGGGCCAGTCCTTCCAGTACGTCGGCGAGGGCGAGCACCCCGGCCACGCAGTCGTCCTCGGCCGCGAACTCGGCCGGGGAGTGCGAGACGCCGGTGGGGTTGCGCACGAACAGCATGGCGGTCGGGACGGTCCCGGAGAGTATCCCGGCGTCGTGTCCGGCGCCGGTGCCGAGCACGGGCACCTTCAGGTCCGTGTCGCTGCCCAGGATGCGGGCGAGTTCGTCGCGCAGCGCGTGGTCGAACTCGACGACGGGCGTGAAGGACTCGCGGACCACGCCGAGGTCGACGCCGTGCGCGGCGGCGTACTCGCGGGCGGCCTGTTCCACCCCGTTCACCACGGTGTCGAGGGTGTCCTGGTCGGGGGCCCGGGAGTCGAGCCAGCCGCGCACCAGGGACGGGATCGCGTTGACGCCGTTCGGTTCCACGGCGATCTTCCCGAAGGTGGCGACGGCCCCGGCGAGCCGCGCCTCCCGGCGGGCGGCGAGCACGGTCTCGGCGTACGGCAGCATGGGATCGCGCCGGTCGGCGAGCCTGGTGGTGCCCGCGTGGTTGGCCTCGCCCCTGAAGTCGAACCGCCAGCGGCCGTGCGGCCAGATCGCGCTGGCGACGCCGACGGCGTCCCCGCTGAGATCCAGGGCGCGCCCCTGCTCGACGTGCAGCTCGACGAAGGCGCCGATCCGGGCCAGCCGGCCGGGGTCCGGTCCGATGGCCTCGGGGTCGTGTCCGGCGGCCTCCATGGCCCGCGGGAGGGTGATCCCGTCGGCGTCGGTCAGCCGGTGCGCCTGCTCCGGGGTGAGCTGCCCGGCGGCGAGCCGGGAGCCCACACAGGCCAGTCCGAAGCGGGCGCCTTCCTCGTCGCCGAAGTTGACGATGCCGAGGGGTTTGCCCACGTCGGCCTCACGGGCCCTCAGTTCGTCCAGCGCGGCGAAGGAGGACACGATGCCGAGGGGACCGTCGAAGGCACCCCCGTCGGGCACGGAGTCCAGGTGGGAGCCGGTGACGACGGCGTCTCCGGCCTCGGGGTCCCCGAGCCAGGCCCACTGGTTGCCGTTGCGGTCCACCTCGTACCGCAGTCCGCGCGCCTCGGCCTGCGCCCGGAACCAGGCGCGGCACTCGGTGTCGGCTCCGGTCCAGGCGTAGCGCCGGTAGCCGCCGGAGGCGGAGCTGCGGCCGATCGGCAGCAGCTCCGCCCACATGCTGTGGAAGCTCACGCGCCGTCACCCTCGCGCATGGGGACCCGCACGCCCCGCTGCCCGGCCACCGACTCCGCGATGTCGTACCCGGCGTCGACATGCCGGATGACGCCCATGCCGGGGTCGTTGGTCAGCACCCGGCGGATCTTCTCCCCGGCCAGCGCCGTGCCGTCGGCGACGGTCACCTGGCCGGCGTGGATGGACCGGCCCATGCCGACGCCGCCGCCGTGGTGGATCGAGACCCAGGACGCCCCGGAGGCCACGTTGACCATCGCGTTCAGCAGCGGCCAGTCGGCGATCGCGTCGGAGCCGTCCAGCATCGCCTCGGTCTCCCGGTAGGGGGAGGCGACGGAGCCGCAGTCGAGGTGGTCGCGGCCGATGACCACGGGCGCGGACAGCTCCCCGCTCGCCACCATGTCGTTGAACCGCTCGCCTGCCTTGTCCCGCTCGCCGTAGCCGAGCCAGCAGATGCGCGCGGGCAGGCCCTGGAAGTGCACCCGCTCCCCGGCCATCCTGATCCAGCGGGCCAGGGACTCGTTCTCCGGGAACAGTTCCAGGATCGCCTTGTCGGTCCGGGCGATGTCGGCGGGGTCGCCGGACAGCGCCGCCCACCGGAACGGGCCCTTGCCCTCGCAGAACAGCGGGCGGATGTAGGCCGGCACGAAGCCGGGGAAGGCGAAGGCCCGGTCGTAGCCGGCGAGCCGGGCCTCGCCGCGGATGGAGTTGCCGTAGTCGAACACCTCGGCGCCGGCGTCCATGAAGCCCACCATGGCCTCGACGTGCCGGGCCATGGACTCGCGGGCGCGGGTGGTGAATCCGGCCGGGTCCTTCGCGGCGCGGTCGGCCATCTCGTCGAAGGCGACGCCGACGGGCAGGTAGGACAGCGGGTCGTGGGCGGAGGTCTGGTCGGTGACGATGTCGATCGGCGCGCCCATGGCGAGCAGTTGCGGCACGAGTTCGGCGGCGTTGCCGAGGACGCCGATGGAGAGCGGGCGGCGGGCGTCGCGGGCCTCCACGGCCAGCTGGAGGGCGTGGTCGAGGCTGTCGGCCTTCACGTCCAGGTAGCGGTGCTCGATGCGGCGCTCGATGGCGCGCGGGTCGCAGTCGACGCAGAGCGCGACGCCGTCGTTCATCGTGACCGCGAGCGGCTGGGCGCCGCCCATGCCGCCGAGACCGGCGGTGAGGGTGATGGTCCCGGCGAGGGTGCCGCCGAACTTCTTCGCGGCGACGGCGGCGAACGTCTCGTAGGTGCCCTGGAGGATGCCCTGGGTGCCGATGTAGATCCAGGAGCCGGCGGTCATCTGGCCGTACATGGTCAGGCCGAGCTGCTCCAGGCGGCGGAACTCCTCCCAGTTGGCCCAGTCGCCGACGAGGTTGGAGTTGGCGATGAGGACCCGCGGCGCCCACTCGTGGGTCTGCATGACGCCCACCGGGCGGCCGGACTGGACGAGCATCGTCTCGTCCTGCTTCAGCCCCTGGAGGGTGCGCACCATGGCGTCGAAGGAGCGCCAGTCGCGGGCGGCCTTCCCGGTGCCGCCGTAGACGACGAGCTTGTCGGGGTGCTCGGCGACCTCGGGGTCCAGGTTGTTCTGCAGCATCCGCAGGGCGGCTTCCTGCTGCCATCCCAGGGCGCTCAGTTCCGTGCCGCGCGGTGCTCGGACGGGGCGGGGTCCTGACATGGCGTGCCTCCTGGCGGACGACGATCTGCGTTTCTACAGCTATTCACATCTTGGGGTTCTGAATAGACCTAGTCAATACATCGGTGTCCCGGCGCGGGCGCGCCGCGGATGTTTCGCTGGAGGCGGGCCCGGGCACCGGGCCCGGCGACGACGGGACGGGGGCAGGTGTGGCCGACACGAGGAACGACGGCGCCGCACGGGACGGCGCGGACGGCGCCACGCGGGGCGACGAGCGGGGCGACGAGCAGGGCGACGAGCGGGCGGCCCGCCGGGACGAGGCGGTCCGCGCGGCCGTGGAGCGCGGCCTGCTCGGCCCGGCCACGCCCATCGTCGGGCTGCTCGACGTCACGGGCATCCGGGAGTCGGCGGCCGAGCTGCGGGCGGCGTTCGACGCGGTGGTGGCGCCGGGCACCCCGGTGCTGCACGCCTTCGCGGTGAAGGCGACCCCGCTGGTGCCGGTGCTGCGGCTGCTGCGCGAGGAGGGGATCGGCGCGGAGGTGGCGAGCCCCGGCGAGCTGGCCCTGGCCCGGGCGGCGGGCGTGCCGCCGGAGCGGACGGTGCTGGACTCCCCCGCCAAGACCCCGGCGGAACTGCGTCAGGCGCTGGCGCTGGGCATCGCGGTGAACGCGGACAACCCGCAGGAGCTGGCCCGCCTCGACGCCCTGATGGCCTCCGCGCCCAGCCGCTCGCCCCTGGGTCTGCGGGTGAACCCGCAGGTGGGGGCTGGCTCCATCGAGGCACTCTCCACGGCGACGGCCACCTCCAAGTTCGGGGTGGCGCTGCGCGACGAGGGGGCGCGGGAGTGGGTGGTCCGGGCCTGCGCCGACCGGCCCTGGCTCACCCGGCTGCACGCGCACACCGGATCACAGGGCGTTCCGCTGCCGCTGATGGCCCGGGGGATCGCCGAGGTGCACGCGCTCGCCGAGGAGATCAACCGGCGGATCGGCCGGCCGCAGATCGACACGATCGACATCGGCGGCGGCCTGCCGGTGAACTTCGCCTCGGACGAGACGAGCCCGACGTACGCGCGGTACGCCCGGCTGCTGCGCGAGGCGGTCCCGGGCCTCTTCGCCGGGCGGTACGGGCTGGTCACCGAGTTCGGGCGGTCCCTGCTGGCCAAGCACGGCACGGTGGTGGCGCGGGTGGAGTACACCAAGTCGGCGGGCGGGCGCCCGGTGGCGGTGACCCACGCGGGCGTCCAGGTGGCCACCCGCACGGTCTACGCGCCCGCCGCCTGGCCGCTGCGGATCGCGGCCTACGACGCCGTGGGCCGCCCGAAGCAGGGTCCGCAGGCGGTGCAGGACGTCGCGGGCCCGGCCTGTTTCGCGGGCGACCTGCTCGCCGAGGCCCGCGCCCTGCCCCTGCTCGAACCGGGCGACTACGCGGCGGCGCTGGACACCGGCGCCTACTACTTCGCGCACCACTACGCGTACAACTCGCTGGCCCGGCCCGGCATCCACGGGTTCGCGCCCGACGGCGCGGGCGGGGTGGCCTTCGCGACGGTCCGCGAGCCGCAGACGCTGGAGGAGATCGTGGCGGAGTCCGGAGGGGCGCGGGCGAACGCGCTCACCACCCTGCGCGGGCCCGGGCGCCCTTGACGCGCACCGCTCGGTTCGCCGTTCAACTGACGTGAACACATGGGCAGTTGACCCACACTAGTACGCCCGGCGCATGTTCCTGCGGAAAATGCCGGAACCCTCACCCGTCCTCTCCACAGAGCGTAGTTTCGGCGTCACTCGACCGAAGGACAGGCGGGGAGGGGAGTCAGCGTGCCCGGGATCGACGAGTGCCTGCTGGATGCGATGCGGTTGCCCGGTGCCCGGGGCGCGGCGCTGGTGGACTGGACGAGCGGGCTCGCGCTCGGTGTCGTCGGGGAGTTCCCGGGCGGCGACGCGGAGGCGGCCTGCGCGGAGTCCGCGGAGCTGGCCCGGCTCGCCGCCGAGCACAAGACGTTCGCCCCGGACGGCGGTCCGGGCGCGGCCGATCCACCGGTCGAGGACCTGCTGATCAGCAACCGCGACTCCTACCACGTCCTGCGGTTCGTGCCGACGTCGTTCGACAGCACGGTGTTCCTGCACGTGTGGCTCGGCCGCGCGGACGGCAACCTCGCCCTGGCCCGGATCCGGCTGGGCGAACTGGCCGGACGGCTGGTCCTGGGATGAGCGCCGTCGGCACCACTCCGCCGCCCCTGCCGGTGCGGGACCGTGCGGGCGCCCCGGCGCGGGCGGCTTCCGGTCCGTCGCCGATGCTGTCCCGGCTCGCCGCCGAGCGCGCCACCGGCGTCCTGGTCCGCGAGCGCGGCGCCCTCCACCTCGTCGAGGGCGGCGTGGCGCACGCCGAGAGCCCGGCCGCTCCCGGCCTCGACGTGCTCCTGACGGCCCACGGCACGCTGGACTCCGCCGCCTGGCGGGAGGCGGCGGACCGGGCCGGGGCGGACGCCGGGCGGCTGCTGGTGGCGGGCGGGCGGCTCCCCGCGGGCGCGCTGGAGCTGTGCCGGCTGGCCGCACTGTTCGACGCCGCGTACTTCGTGCTCGCGCCGAGCAGCGCGCCCGGGCGGTTCCGCTACGGCGACCCCGGGGCGCCCGCCGGGTTCCGCCCGGTGCCGGTGGCCGACGTGGAGCGGGAGACCCTGCGCCGGCGGGAGCTGCTGCACCGCATCTGGCCCGATCCGCGCGCCGACACCGCCGCGCTGATCCGCCCTGACCCCTCGGGCGGCCGGGCGCCGTCGCCCCGGCAGCAGGCGGTGCTGGCCCTGGTGGACGGGGTCCGCACGGCCGCGGACATCGCCCGGGAGCTGGGCAGGCACGGCTTCCACACCCTGGTCGACGTCCGCCGCCTCGCGGCCACCGGTCTGGTGGCCCCGCTCGATCCGCCGCCGCGCGATCCACCCCGGCTCACCCCGCCACCACCCGCCCCACCGCCGCTCACGCCCCTGCCCGCCCCACCGCTCACGCCACCGCTCCCCGCGCCGCCGCACACCCCTCCCCTCCCCTCCGGACCGGCCGCCCCGCCACCGGTCCAGCCGCCACCGGTCCAGCCGCCACCCACCCCGCCGCACCCTCCCCAGTCCCCGCCGCCCGCCGAGAGCCGCCTGCCCGAGTTCACCGACCCCGACATCGCCCTGCTGAAGAGGCTCAGGGATGCGCTGGAGGCCCTTTGAACGGCACCGATCGCCCGCCTGTCCACACGCCGAGAGGAGCGCTCCGATGGCGGCCGAGTCCGGCATCCTCGACGAACTGCACCGGCTGAGGGCCCGGATGCCCCAGCTGACCGGTGCCCTCGCGGCCAGCGTGGACGGCCTCGTCCTCGCGCACGACACCCCCGGGGTCGAACCGGACGGCCTGGCCGCGCTCACCGCGGCGTCGCTGGGCGTCGCGGTACGGCTCGCCGACGCCACCGGCCGGGGCGGGCTGCGCGAGCTGCTCGTGCGGGGCGAGCACGGCTATGTGGCGACCTACGCGGCGGGCCGTACCGCCGTGCTCACGCTGCTTTCGCAGGACCGCGTCAACGTCGGCCGCCTCCACCTGGAGGGCCGCAGGGCCGGGGCCCGCATCGGCGAACTCCTCGAGTCCGCCGTCCCCGCCCGCCCCGATCCCCGCCCCGTCACCGAGAACCGAGAACCGGCAACCGAGAGGACACCACCATGGCGAACACCGAGACCGCGCTGAAGGAAGCACTCGCCTCGATCGAGGGCGCCACCGGCGTCGCGCTCGTCGACTACACCAGCGGCATGGCGCTGGGCACGCTGGGCGGCGGCAAGAGCTTCGACCTGAACGTCGCCGCCGCGGGCAACACGGACGTGGTGCGCGCCAAGATGCGCACCATGGAGCACCTCGGCCTGAAGAGCGAGATCGAGGACATCCTGATCACGCTGTCCGACCAGTACCACCTGATCCGGCTGCTCAAGGGCCGCGGCGGCAACGGGCTCTTCCTCTACCTCGCCCTCGACAGCAAGCGGGCCAACCTGGCGATGGCCCGCCACCAGCTGAAGAAGATCGAGGAGGAACTGGAGGTCTGACGCACCCCACCGGCCGGGCCCGGCCGGTCAGACCAGTGCCGCGCTGCGGCGGCGCGCCCCGCCCGGGACCGCGCCGCGGCGGCGCGCCTCACCCCGGACCGCGCCGCGGCGGCGCGCCCCGCCCGGGGCCGCGTCGCCCGCCGCGATGCCGGTGCTCCGGTACGCCTTGACGGTCCGGCCGGCCGGCCGCCCGCCGCGCGCCAGCCAGTCCACCCGCACCCACAGCAGTTCCTCCCGGGTCCGCTCCAGACGGCCGAGCCACGCCGCCTTCAGCCACAGCCCGGCCCCGCACCCGGCGAGCAGCAGCCCGCCGGCCACCGGCACCGCGGCATTGGCGCCCAGCGCCGCGAGGAACCCGAGCAGCAGCCACCAGCGGTGCCCGCGCCGCCAGGCCCGGGCCGTCACGGCGCGGTCCTGGAGGACGTCGTTGCGGCCCGCCCGGGCCGCCCCGCGGGCCAGCGCCGCGTAGCGCCGCCGGCGGACCACGGCGACCACCGCCGCGGCCACGAGGAACAGCGCGGCACCGGCGTACACCCCGATCCGCCGGCCCGTCGCTCCCGGGACGAACAGACCGGCCCCGGCCGCGCAGACGCCCAGCCACCACAGCGGTGCGGCGCCCGCCCGTACGACGACCGCCGACCGAGCCAGTCCCTGACCTCCGCGTGCCACGTTCCGCCTCCTCGTCGTCCGGCACAGTGCTGACGGCCCGGCAGGTTAGCGCCGGAACCTGAGACGAGTCTGAGAACGCGCGCCCGCGGGGCCGTCCGCCCTCCGGCTACTCCACGAACAGGCCCCGGGCCGCCGCCCGCGTGTCGAACTCCTCCAGCCTGGCCTGCGCCTCCGGCAGCCCGTCGCACATCGCCTCCAGCAGCACCCGCCCCAGCAGCATCGGCGCGCAGGCGGTGTCGAAGGCGAGCCCGGTGCCGACGGCGGCGGGCAGCAGCAGGTCGGAGACCTTGGCGACGGGGGCGAACGCGGAGTCGGCGACCGTCACCACGGTCAGGCCCGCTTCCCTGGCGTAGCCGAGGGTGTCCACGACCTCGCGCGGGTGGCGGGGCAGCGCGAAGCAGAGCAGGGCGCTCGCGCCCGCGCGCACGGCGCCGTCGATCCGGTCGTGGATCATGGTGCCGCCCTCGTTGAGCAGCCGTACGTCGGGGTGGACCTTGGCGGCGAAGTAGGCGAAGCCGTGCGCCTGGGCGGCGGCGGCCCGCAGGCCGAGGACGGGCAGCGGTCGGCTGGCGGCGAGGACCCGGCCCGCGCGCTGCACCGGCCGGGGATCGGCCAGCGCGTCGGCGAGGTGCCGGAGGTTCTCGATCTCGGCCTCGACGGCCTGCTGGTACTCGTTGAACTCCCCGGCGTCCGGGACCTGTTCGGCGGGGACGACCTCGCGCAGGTGGCGCCGGAGGGCCGGGTAGCCGTCGAAGCCGAGGGCGACGGCGAAGCGGGTCACGGACGGCTGGCTGACCCCGGCCAGTTCGGCGAGTTCCACACTGGACAGGAACGGCACGTCGGCGGCGCGGCGCACCATGCTGTGCGCGATCCGCCGCTGGGTCGGCGTGAGCCGATGCCCCTCGAAGAGCGCCTGCAGGCGTGCGGCAGGGCTGTCGGTCGGGCTCATGCCGTGCTCCCCCTTGTCACCAGGTCCGTCTGGCCGGTCCGTCTATTCAGGTAACGGAAACTCTGCATGTTCCTATGCAGCCGGGCAACAGGGGGGCTATCCCCAGTGTCCCGGCGCCGCCCGCTTCCTACCGTGGAGCCATGACGGGAGCGGACGGGCTGGGCCCCGACCTGAAGAAAGAACTCGACGCGACGCTGCACGCGCGCCGCGAGCTGGGCGAGGACTACGAGTCCGCGCTGGTCGACTCCTTCCTGGAGAAGGTCGACCAGCGCATCGACGACGCGGTGGAGCGCCGGGTGCGGCGGCAGGTGGCCGAGCGGCAGCTGACGGCGGCGCGGGGATCGCGGTCGCCGGACGCCACGGACTCGTGGGGCGAGCGCTTCGGCTTCGGCATCGTGTCGCTGGTCCTGGCCATCCCGCTGTCCGGCATCGGCGCCGGCACCGCGGGGCTGCGCGGTCTGCTCGTCGCCTGGGCGGGCATCGTCGGCGTCAACCTGGTGCAGGCGGCCCGCACCACCCCCGGCCTCTTCCGCGGACGCGGACGGCGCGGCGGCGACTCCGGCTGGGAGGACTGACCCCGCGACCTGGGACGACTGACCCCGGGACGACCTGGGGGGACTGACCCCGCGACCTGGGAGGACCGATCCCGGGGCGACCTGGGAGGACCGATCCCGGGACGACGGAAGAGGACCGGGAGCCTCGGCAGTCGGGCCCGAGGTCCGCGAAGAGGTGTGCGCGGGGACCGCCGCACCCCCGTTGCCGGGGGGCGGGACGACGGCGGTCCCCGCGGGGGACGCGGGCCGGGTCAGGCCGCACCCCGCGTCCGTGGCGTCCATGGAGGTCCGGGAGCCGCTCCGGAGGGTCCTTGGCGCCGCTGGTCGCCGGCCGGGGCGGGGAGCCGCTCCCGCCTCCGCCGACACCCACCACTGTGCCGGTCCCGTGTTAAGCGGGTGCTGCGCGAACGTGACACCCTCGTACCACTTCCGCGCAGCCGGCTCTCCGTCACGTCACCGTGAATTCGCCGTCTTCAGCCGCGGTTCACCGCAGGTTCGCCGTGGCGTCGTGCCGGCTACTTGGCGTTCTTCGCGAGGAACGCCAGCAGGTCCTGCCGGCTCACCACACCGGTCGGCTTGCCCTCGACGAGCACGATCGCCGCGTCGGCCTTGCCGAGCACGGCCATCAGGTCGCCGACCGGCTCGCCGGAGCCGACCTGCGGCAGCGGGGCCGACATGTGCTTCTCCAGCGGGTCGTCCAGCGAGGCCCGCTTGGCGAACAGCGCGTCCAGCAGCTCGCGCTCGACGATGGAGCCGACGACCTCGGCGGCCATCACGTCGGGGTGGCCGGCGCCCGGCTTCACCACCGGCATCTGCGAGACGCCGTACTCGCGCAGCACCTCGATGGCCTGGCCGACCGTCTCGTCCGGGTGCATGTGGACCAGGGACGGGATCGCGCCGTGCTCCTTGTCGTCCAGCACGTCACCGACCCGGGCGCTGGGGCCGGCGTCCTCCAGGAAGCCGTAGTCGGCCATCCACTCGTCGTTGAAGATCTTGCTGAGGTAGCCGCGGCCGCTGTCGGGCAGCAGGACGACCACCACGTCGTCCTCGGTGAGCCGCTCGGCGACGCGCAGCGCGGCGACGACCGCCATGCCGCAGGAGCCGCCGACCAGCAGGCCCTCCTCCTTGGCGAGGCGGCGGGTCATCTGGAAGGAGTCCTTGTCGGAGACGGCGACGATCTCGTCGGCGATCTCCTGGTCGTAGGCGGTGGGCCAGAAGTCCTCGCCGACGCCCTCGACGAGGTAGGGGCGCCCGGAGCCGCCGGAGTACACGGACCCCTCCGGGTCGGCGCCGATGACCTTGACCTTGCCGTCGGACGCCTCCTTCAGGTAGCGGCCGGTGCCGGAGATGGTGCCGCCGGTGCCGACGCCCGCCACGAAGTGGGTGATCCGCCCCGCCGTCTGCTCCCAGAGCTCGGGGCCGGTGGAGTGGTAGTGGGAGAGCGGGTTGTTCGGGTTGGAGTACTGGTCCGGCTTCCAGGCGCCCGGCGTCTCACGGACCAGCCGGTCGGAGACGTTGTAGTAGGAGTCCGGGTGCTCGGGGGCCACCGCGGTCGGGCACACGACCACCTCGGCGCCGTACGCGCGCAGGACGTTGATCTTGTCGGTGGAGACCTTGTCCGGGCAGACGAAGATGCACTTGTAGCCCTTCTGCTGGGCCACGATCGCCAGGCCGACGCCCGTGTTGCCGCTGGTCGGCTCCACGATCGTGCCGCCCGGCTGGAGCTCGCCGCTCCGCTCGGCCGCCTCGATCATGCGCAGGGCGATGCGGTCCTTCACGGAACCGCCCGGGTTGAAGTACTCCACCTTGGCGAGCACCGTCGCCTTGATGCCCTTGGTCACGCTGTTGAGCCTCACCAGCGGGGTGTTGCCGACGAGGCTGATCATCGAGTCGTGGAACTGCACCGTTGTCTCCGGTCGCTGCAAAAGGAAGTGGTCGTGGTGCCGCCAGCCTACGACCCCGGGAGCGTCGTTCACTCGCGGTTGCGATTGACGGACGGGCCGTACGGGGCAAGGAGTGGGTGTACGGCTACGAGGAGGTGGCGGCGGCGTATGTCCAGCATGTCGAGGGCGAGGGTGGCGCGGCGCATCGCGGCCGGCGCGGCTTACGGGGGCGGCGGCATCGGCCTGGCGGGCGCGGCGGTCGTCGGGCTGCTGCTGGCGGAGGCGACGCTGGCCAGGCGGCAGGTGCTCGCCAACGGCTCCTCGCCGTACGTGCCGCGCGCGGACGGCCTGTACGGCGGCGGCTACGCCACTCCGGCCGGGGAGCCGCTGCGGCTGACGCTGCTGGGCGACTCCACCGCCGCCGGGCAGGGCGTGCACCGGGCGGGGCAGACGCCGGGCGCACTGCTGGCCTCCGGGCTCGCGGCGGTGGCGGAGCGGCCGGTGATACTGCGCAACGTGGCGGTGCCGGGCGCGATGTCGGACGATCTGGACCGGCAGGTGGCGCTGGTGCTCTCCGGCCCGGGACCGGCCCCCGACGTGTGCGTGATCATGATCGGCGCGAACGACGTCACCAACCGGATGCCGCCCACCCGCTCGGTGCGTCATCTGGCGGGGGCGGTCCGGCGGCTGCGCACGGCCGGCGCGGAGGTCGTCGTGGGCACCTGCCCGGACCTCGGCACCATCGAGCCGGTGCAGCAGCCGCTGCGCTGGCTGGCCCGCCGGGTCTCGCGCCAGCTGGCCGCCGCGCAGACCATCGGCGTGGTCGAGCAGGGCGGCCGTACGGTGTCGCTGGGCGATCTGCTGGGCCCCGAGTTCGCGGCGAACCCGCGGGAGCTGTTCGGGCCGGACAGCTACCACCCGTCGGCGGAGGGGTACGCCACCGCGGCGATGGCGATGCTGCCCACGGTGTGCGCCGCGCTGGGCCTGTGGCCGGCCGAGGAGGAGCGCCCGGACGTCTCCCGCCGCGAGGGCTTCCTGCCGGTGGCCCGGGCCGCCGCGGAGGCGGCGTCCGAGGCGGGCACGGAGGTCGCGGCCGCGATGCCGACGGGCACGCGCGGGCCCTGGGCGCTGCTGAAGCGGCGGCGCCGGCGGCGGATGCCGGAGGTGGAGCCGGATCCGCACTCGCCGGAGGCGCAGACGCGCGCGTGAGGGGGTACGGCGGGGACGTGAGACGGGTACGACAAGGGCGTGGCCGGGTACGACGGGGGCGTGAGCCGTCGCCCGGCCCGCGCCCGAGAAGCCAAGCAAGCGCTTAGAAAGTTGCGGTCCATGTCACACCGCGAACATCGTGACCGCGCGCATACGTACGGGTAACTTCCCAACCAGCCCTGCCCGCCCGTCTGCATGCACTCACTGGAGCCGTGATGCCCGAAGCCGTGATCGTCTCAGCCGCCCGCTCCCCCATCGGCCGCGCCTTCAAGGGCTCGCTCAAGGACCTGCGCCCCGACGACCTCACCGCCACGATCATCCAGGCCGCCCTCGCCAAGGTCCCCGGGCTGGACCCGAAGGACATCGACGACCTGATGCTCGGCTGCGGCCTGCCCGGCGGCGAGCAGGGCCACAACCTCGGCCGGATCGTCGCCGTGCAGATGGGCATGGACCACCTGCCGGGCTGCACCGTCACCCGCTACTGCTCCTCCTCGCTCCAGACCTCCCGGATGGCCCTGCACGCCATCAAGGCCGGCGAGGGCGACGTCTTCATCTCCGCGGGCGTGGAGATGGTCAGCCGCAGCGTCAAGGGCACCTCGGACGGGATGCCCGACACCCAGAACCCGCTCTTCGCCGACGCCGTCGCCCGCACGGCCGCCGTCGCCGAGTCCGAGGGCGCCACCTGGCACGACCCGCGCGAGGACGGCCTGCTGCCCGACCCGTACATCGCCATGGGGCAGACCGCCGAGAACCTGGCCCGCTCCTGGGGCGTCAGCCGCCAGGAGATGGACGAGTTCGGCGTCCGCTCGCAGAACCTCGCCGAGGAGGCCATCAAGAGCGGCTTCTGGGAGCGCGAGATCACCCCGGTCACGCTGCCCGACGGCACCGTGGTGTCCAAGGACGACGGCCCGCGCGCCGGCGTCACCCTGGAGGGCGTGTCCGGCCTGAAGCCGGTCTTCCGCCCCGACGGCCTGGTCACCGCGGGCAACTGCTGCCCGCTGAACGACGGCGCCGCCGCCCTGGTCATCATGTCCGACACCAAGGCCCGCGAACTGGGCCTGACCCCGCTGGCCCGGATCGTCTCCACCGGCGTCTCCGGCCTCTCCCCCGAGATCATGGGCTACGGCCCGGTCGAGGCGAGCAAGCAGGCCCTGCGGCGCGCCGGCCTCACCATCGACGACATCGACCTGGTCGAGATCAACGAGGCGTTCGCCGCGCAGGTGATCCCCTCCTACCGCGACCTGGGCATCCCGCTGGAGAAGCTGAACGTCAACGGCGGCGCCATCGCCGTCGGCCACCCCTTCGGCATGACCGGCGCCCGCATCACCGGCACGCTCATCAACTCCCTCCAGTGGCACGACAAGCAGTTCGGCCTGGAGACCATGTGCGTCGGCGGCGGCCAGGGCATGGCGATGGTCATCGAGCGCCTGAGCTGAACCACCCCTGAGTGACCGGCGCGGCACGCCGCGTCATCCGACGGCCCGGAACCCCGGAACCACCTGGGTTCTGGGCCGTTTTGTGATCCAATCTCCCCCAGGATGTGACCTATCTCCCCCGGCGCGACGACGTCGCAGGTCAGGGCCGCCCCACCAGGACCACGCGACACAGGGACCTGTCCGTTTCGTGACGTTACGCACTGACAGCTGGTTAGTTCACCCATCAAGCTGATGTAGGAAGTCGGGGGTCGACTTGAACCGGGAGTACGTCAGTGAGCGCCATGCCGATCGCCCTGCTGGTCACCACGGCCGCCACCGGTGCCGTGGGCGTCGCCGTCCTGCGCACCCTCATGCAGCTGCGCCGCCAGGTCGCGGCCCTGCACGCCGAGCTGGCCGCGGCCCGCACGGCCCGCGTCCACGTCCCCGCCGCGCGCACCACCTCGGACACGGACGAGATACGCGCGGCCGTCGCCGAGGCGCTGGCCGAGGAGCGGGAGCGGGAGCTGGCCGAGGCCCGGGCCTTCTGGGCCGCCCAGGAGGCCCGTGACGTCTCCGACGCGCCGTCGCTGCTGTCCCTCTCCGACAGCGATCTGTTCCTGCCCCGCCAGGCCGACCTCGTGGGCCTGGAACCGGCCGCCGAGGCCGAGGAGCTCCCGGGGGACTCCCCCGAGCTGGCCGCCGCCCGCCGCCGCCACCCCTCCCACCCGGACTTCGTCCCCGTCGCGTCTCCGGTCGTGAACGACCACGAGCGCACCGTCGCGGTCCTGGAGGAGCTGGCCGCCGCCCGCACCGGACTCACCGACGTCCGCCCGGGCCCGCTCGGCACCCTCGACGTCTACGTCTTCGCCGACGGCACCACCCTCTGCATGACCCCCGGCCACCGGGAGACCGCGGAGCGCCTGGCCGCCGCCCTCGACGCGGGCGAGACGCCGTTCCTCCTCGGCGGCTCCGGCATCTCCGGCGCGTACACCCTCACCTTCGAGTGCGGCGAGGAGAACGTCTACGTCCTGGCGGACCGGGTCATAGCGTCCGTCTAGGAGAGCCCGCCCCACCGGCCGGTCCCCGCGGGACCGGCGTGACGGCCCTCGGGGCGGGGAGCCCGTGAGGCAGCCCCCGCTCCGCCGCATCCGCCGGCAGCGGTCAGATTCCCGCCTTCTTCTGCGCCTCCTCGACGAGCCGCACGGCCTCGGCGACCTCGTCCTCGCTGCGCAGCACCACCGCGAGGTCGTGCGCGGCGACACTCACCTGATCCGCGGCGGCGAACATCCCCGCGTCCGGCATCACCCGCGGCTCCACCCCGGGCGTCTCCAGTTCCTGCGCCCACCGGGCCAGCTCCCTGGCCAGCTCCAGAGCCGCGGCGGCAGCGCTGCGCTGCAACCGGCTCTGCGGCGCGGCCCGCAGCCGGTCCGCGAAGTGATCCACCGCACGGTTCAAAGGCGTCGTATCAACCACGCGGTGACCCTACGCCCCGTACCGGGACCGTTTCCAACAGACACCGGCACTGTTGCCAACGGGCGAAGGCTCAGGCACGGTGACGTGAAGGACCGGCTTACATCCCCTTGCGTACGGAGGCGCCGATGTCCCAAGTCTTCTCCGAGGAGACCCACCGCAACCTGCTCGCCCGCATCCCCCACTGCACCGGTCGTGAAGTCGCCGACTGGCTGCGCACCGTCGAGGAAGGCCCCGCTCTCCGCTTCGAGGAGAAGGTGAGCTGGCTGCGCCACGAGTACGACCTGGCGTACGGCCACGCCAAAGCGATCATCCACGAGTACGACCTGAGGAGGGCCGCGCGCAGGTTCTGAGCGCGCTGCGCCCCGTGGACCGCGGGCCTTCCCGCGGGCCGCGCTCCGTTCCCGCAGACGCGGAAGGGCCCCGGGACGAACCCGGGGCCCTTCCGCATGGTGACGGCTGCGGATCAGTCGTCGCCGGAGAAGATGGCGACCAGACGCAGCATCTCGATGTAGATCCACACGAGGGTCATGGTCAGACCGAACGCGGCCAGCCAGGACTCCTCACGCGGCGCGCCGTAGGCGATGCCGTCCTCGATCTGCTTGAAGTCGAGGGTCAGGAAGAACGCGCCGAGCACGATCGCGAGGATGCCGACGATCGCACCGAGCGGGCCCATGCTGCGCAGTCCGCCGTCCTCGGCGACACCGAAGACGACCAGCAGCAGGTTGACCGCCATGACCAGGACGAACGCCAGGGCGATCGTCATGCCGATGCGCGCGTAACGGGCGGTGACGCGGACCCAGCCGGCCTTGTACACCAGCAGTGTGGCGCCGGAGACCGCCATGGTGCCCAGGACCGCCTGGAAGGGCGCGCCGGACCACCGGCTGTTGAACATCTCGCTGATCACGCCGAGGAAGACGCCTTCGAAGGCGGCGTACGACAGGATCAGCGCGGGGGACGCCTTGCGCTTGAAGGACTGCACCATCGCCAGGACGAAGGCGATCAGCGCGGCGCCGACGGCCAGGCCGTAGCTGGTCGACGAGACCGGCAGCAGGGCCCAGGCCAGGACGGCGCCGACGACGACGGTGCCGAGCGTCATGGCCGAGCGCATGACGACGTCGTCCATCGTCATCCGGTTGCCGGTGGCGACCGGGGCCTGCGGTGCGCCCTGCTGGGCGTACGGGTTCTGCGCGTAGGGGTTCTGGGCGTACGGGTTCTGCGCGTGCGGGTCGGCGCCGGCGCCGGGCTGGGCGTAGGGGTTGCCCGTGGCGTACGGGTTGCCCTGCGTGCCTACAGCTGCGCCCCCGGCCTGCGGCGCGGTGTTGAAGCCCGCGTAGCCGTTGTCGCGGCTGAACCCCCGTCGCGAGAAGACCGGGTTGCTGCTCCTCATTTCACTCCTCCATGGCCACCCTGCGTAGCCTTGGCTCAAGAGTAATAGACAGGCAAAGGAATGACCCTAGTGCTTGGGGAGGATCTTTCCCCCCACGTGCTGCGCAACACGCTACGCGGCCGGGTGATTCCCGGCACGCGAGGAACCGAACCGTGGCCCCACGGTGACGATCTCGTCACCGTGGGCCGGTGCGGTGGAGGAGCGGCGCCGGAGCGGCGAAGATTTCAGTGCATGATGCACGCGTTCCGAAGGCGTCGGAAGTGCCCGGAACCGGACTCGAACCGGTACGCCCGCGAGGGGCAGCGAGGTTTAAGCTCGCCGTGTCTGCATTCCACCATCCGGGCAGGCCATAGGCTCCGCGTCGCGGCTCCGACCCTATCGGGACGCATCCTCCGAACAGCAGAACGGCGGACCGATGTTGTCTTATTTTATTGAGGTCTGAGGGTGCATCAGCACGCGGAACTGGCCATCCGCACTTGCCAATAGCCTGACGCGCGGCGGTCACCCGCGCATGCGGAATGACGGAATTTCACCGCCCGAACAAGGGCACTCCACCTGTTCTTGCCATCCTCGCGCCTCAGGGGCGCCCGTCATCCCCAGGTATGACACGGCGGCCGCCGGTCCGACCGGAGGCTGCCCCAGGAACGGGAACAGCGGCTGACTCCACGGCGCGGCACGGCCGCGACGATGGATCAGTACCCCGATCCCCGTCCCGACAGGAGCGCCGCCCCGTGACCACGACTCCCCTCGCCGACCGGACCACTGCCGTGGCCGCCCGCGCCACGGAGCTGTCGAAGATCTACGGACAGGGCGAGACCCAGGTGGTCGCCCTCGACCGGGTCTCCGTCGCGTTCCGGCAGGCCGAGTTCACCGCGATCATGGGCCCCTCCGGGTCCGGCAAGTCCACCCTGATGCACTGCGTCGCCGGCCTGGACACCTTCTCCTCCGGCTCCGTGCGCATCGGCGACACCGAGCTGGGCGCCCTGAAGGACAAGCAGCTCACCAAGCTGCGCCGGGACAAGATCGGCTTCATCTTCCAGGCGTTCAACCTGCTGCCGACGCTGACCGCGCTGGAGAACATCACCCTTCCGATGGACATCGCGGGCCGCAAGCCGGACAAGCAGTGGCTGGACACCGTGATCCAGATGGTCGGCCTGTCCGGGCGGCTCGGCCACCGTCCCGCCCAGCTCTCCGGCGGCCAGCAGCAGCGCGTCGCGGTCGCGCGGGCGCTCGCCTCCAAGCCGGACATCATCTTCGGTGACGAGCCGACCGGAAACCTCGACTCCCGCTCCGGCGCCGAGGTGCTGGGCTTCCTGCGCAACTCGGTGCGCGAGCTGGGGCAGACCGTGGTGATGGTGACCCACGACCCGGTGGCGGCGGCGTACGCGGACCGGGTGGTCTTCCTCGCGGACGGCCGGATCGTGGACGAGGTGTACGGGCCGACGGCGGAGTCGGTGCTGGACCGCATGAAGCGGTTCGACGGCAAGGGCCGCACCAGCTGACGCACCGCCTCCCCCTGCCCGCCCCCACCCTGGACTGAGAAGAAACGATGTTCCGAACCGCCTTGCGCAATGTGCTCGCGCACAAGGCCCGGCTCCTGATGACCGTGCTCGCCGTGATGCTCGGCGTGGCGTTCGTGTCGGGGACCCTGGTCTTCACCAACACCCTCTCCGAGGCCTACCAGAACAGCTCCGCCAAGGGCTTCGACCAGGTCGACGTCGCCGTGGACCCCGAGTACCAGGAGAGCCGCGGCGACACCCTCGGCAAAACCCCCGAGCTGACCCAGGAGATCCTCGACGCGAGCGCCCGCGTGCCCGGCGCCGCGTCCGCCACCGGCGTCGTCACCGGGTTCACGGCCCTCGCCGACAAGGACGGCAAGCTCGTCGGCAGCGGCTTCCAGTCCCAGGGCGGCAACTACTGGGGCACCGACGACCCCCGCTACCCCCTCGTCGAGGGCCACGCCCCCGAGGGCCGCGGCGAGGTGCTGATCGACTCGAGGACCGCCGAGCGCACCGGCTACCGGGTGGGTGACACCCTGCGGCTCTCGGTCGACGGCCCGGTCCTGACGCCGCGGATCGCCGGCGTCTTCACCACCGACGACGGCAACGTCGCGGCCGGCGGCAGCCTCACCCTGTTCGACACGGCCACCGCGCAGCAGCTCTTCGGCAAGAAGGGCACGTACGACCAGATCGCCGTCCGGGCGAAGCCGGGGATCACCCAGGGCGCGCTCAAGGCCGAGCTGGACAAGGCGCTGCCCGCCGACCGCGTCGAGACCACGACCGGCGAGCAGCTCGCCGACGACCAGGCCGAGCTGATCGCCTCGCAGATGAGCGGGATGAAGCAGGGCCTGCTGGTGTTCGCCGGCATCGCGCTGTTCGTCGGCACCTTCATCATCGCCAACACCTTCACCATGCTGGTCGCCCAGCGCACCAAGGAGCTGGCGCTGCTGCGCGCGGTGGGCGCCTCCCGCCGCCAGGTCACCCGGACGGTACTCATCGAGGCATTCGTGGTGGGCGTGGTCGCCGCGGTGACCGGCCTGGTCGCGGGTGTCGGCATCGGCGCGGGCCTGCGCTCCCTGATGGGCTCCCTCGGCGAGACCGTGCCGGACGGCCCGCTGGTGATCACGCCCGGCACCGCCGGCGCCGCGCTCGCGGTCGGCGTCCTCGTCACCATGCTGGCCGCCTGGCTGCCGGGCCGCCGCGCGGCGAAGATCCCGCCGGTGGCCGCGATGAGCAGCGTGCACGCCAAGGCGTCGGTGAAGTCGCTGGTGCTGCGCAACACGATCGGTGCGCTGTTCTCGGCGGCGGGCGTCGCGGTCGTCCTCGCGGCGACCACCATGGGCGGCTCGGACGGTCAGGCGCCGATGGGCCTGGGCGCCTGTCTGCTGATCATCGGCGTGTTCGTGCTGACCCCGCTGCTGTCCCGGCCGCTGATCGCCGCCGCGGCGCCGGTGCTGCGGCTGTTCGGGGTGTCGGGCAAGCTGGCCCGCCAGAACTCGGTGCGCAACCCGCGCCGTACCGCCGCGACCGCCTCGGCGCTGATGATCGGCCTGACCCTGATCACCGGGATGACGGTGATGGCGGGCAGCCTGCAGAAGACGATCGACAAGATGGCCTCGGAGGCGATCCGTGCCGACTACGTCGTCTTCATGGCGAACGGCAACGCCCTCTCGCCGGATGTCGAGAAGAAGCTGAAGGAGACCGAGGGCGTCACCGCCACCAGCCCGATGCGCAACGCGGGCGCCCGGATCGGCGGTGAGACCGAGTACCTGACCGGGGTCGACGGCGCCACCTTCGGCGACCTGACGAAGCTGCCCGTCGAGGACGGCACCTTCCAGGTCGGCGGTGACCGCGTGGTCGTGGACGAGGACACGGCGAAGTCCCGTGGCTGGAGGACCGGTTCGTCCTTCACCGCGTCGTTCGAGGACGGCGGGAAGGAGAAGCTGACCGTCGCGGGCGTCTACCAGGCCAACGAGATGATGAGCGGGATCATGCTCGACCTGGCCACGCTGGCCCCGCACCAGACCGATCCGGTCGACATGCAGGTCATGGTGAAGACCGCGGACGGTGCCTCCGACGCGACGAAGAACCTGCTGGAGAAGGCCCTGGGCGCCAATCCGGCGATCAAGGTCCAGGACAAGAAGGACATCTCCCAGGACATCGCGCAGATGTTCACGATGATGCTGAACATGCTCTACGGCCTGCTGGCCATGGCGGTCATCGTGGCCGTCCTCGGCGTCATCAACACCCTGGCGATGTCGGTCTTCGAGCGCTCCCAGGAGATCGGCATGCTCCGCGCGATCGGCCTGGACCGCACCGGCATCAAGCGGATGGTCCGCCTGGAGTCCCTGGTCATCTCGCTCTTCGGCGGGGTCCTGGGCATCGGCCTCGGCGTGTTCTTCGGCTGGGCGGCCGGGGAGCTGCTGGCCAGCCGCATGGCGACGTACGAACTGGTCCTGCCCTGGACCCGGATGGCGGTGTTCCTGCTGCTGGCGGCCACCGTCGGCGTCCTGGCGGCGCTGTGGCCGGCCCGCCGGGCGGCCCGGCTGAACATGCTGGCGGCGATCAAGTCCGAGTAGCCGCGGCGCCCCGCGCGGGGGCCCCGCACCCGGTGGGTGCGGGGCCCCCGCCGTGTTCCGCGGCGTCAGCCGTTCCAGGTCCGCGCCCGCAGCGGCATCCCCGAGGCCCCGGACTCGGGCGTCCGCACGGCGAGCACCTGGTTCACCCCGATGCGGTTGCGCTCGAACGCCAGCGCGGAGGCGGCCATGTACAGCCGCCAGACCCGGGCACGTCCCGGACTGGTCAGCCGCACCGCCTCCGCCCAGCCGGACTCCAGGTTGGCGACCCAGCGGCGCAGGGTGAGCGCGTAGTGCTCGCGGATCGACTCCACGTCCCGCACCTCGAACCCGGCCCGCTCCAGCTGGGTCACGGTGGTGCCGATCGGGGCCAGCTCGCCGTCGGGGAAGACGTAGGCGTCGATGAACTCGTCGACGCTGTACGCCGTCTCGTCGCGCTGCGGCCGCCGCGCGATCTGGTGGTTGAGCAGCCGCCCGCCCGGCTTGAGCAGCGCGTACAGGTTCCGGGCGTACTTCAGGTACTGCTCCGCCCCCACGTGCTCGGCCATGCCGATCGACGAGATCGCGTCGTACGGCCCGTCGACGACGTCCCGGTAGTCCTGCACCCGGATCTCCACCCGGTCGGCCAGCCCCTCGTCGGCGACCCGCTTGCGGGCGTACGCCGCCTGCTCCTGCGAGAGCGTGATGCCGACGACGTTCACGCCGTGCTCACGGGCGGCGTGGACGGCCATCGATCCCCAGCCGCAGCCGACGTCGAGCAGCCGCAGGCCCGGTCTCAGGCCGAGCTTGCGGGAGACCAGCTCCAGCTTGTCCCGCTGGGCGTCCTCCAGGGTGCCGCCCTCGGCCTCGGGGGCCTCCCAGTAGGCGCACGAGTAGACCATCGACGGGCCGAGCACCAGCTCGTAGAAGTCGTTGCCGACGTCGTAGTGGTGGCTGATGGCGCGCTTGTCGGTGCGCTTGGTGTGCAGGTGGGTCCGCCGGCGCACCTCCTCCTTCGGCGGCGCGGGCGGCAGCGCGGGGCCCCCCATCCGCACCAGCCCGCGCACGGCGGCCCGCACCTCGGGGTCCCGCAGGGCCTGCGCGAGGGTCCGCGCGTCCTCGTCCCGCTCCCAGATCAGCCCCGACATCAGCTCCAGGGCGGCGTACAGGTCGCCCTCGACGTCCAGTTCACCGGCCACCCAGGCACGCGCCAGCCCCAGCTCGCCGGGCTTCCACAACAGCCTGCGCAGCGCCCGCCGGTGACGCACCACCAGCACCGGCGCGCCCGGCGGACCGGCCTGCGAACCGTCCCAGGCACGAATACGGACCGGGAGCGGTGCTCCCAGCACCTGCTCCAACAGCCCCTTCAGCCGCGGCGCGGCGTCCGACATGGTGCACACCTCCGTGACAGCGATCCCGGAAAGTCCGACACCACGTAAACACCTGCGGGGCGCCGCCGCAGTCCCCCACGCGCGTCACGTCTGGGCAAAACCCTCGCTGCGCGTCCTGAGCGGCCGTGCCGGGGCCGGGACCGGGCACGCCGAAGGGGCCGCCCGCACCACGGATGGCAGGCGGCCCCTTCGGGGTGTCGCGGAGGTGACCAGGGGTCAGGAGGCCTTGGCCTTCTCCTCGGTCTTCGCGGCGGCGGCCGGAGCCGGCGCCGGCTTGGCGGCCTCGTAGAACTCCTCGCGCGGGGACTCCAGGGCGCCGAGGGCGACGACCTCGCGCTTGAGGAACATGCCGAGCGTCCAGTCCGCGAAGACACGGATCTTGCGGTTCCAGGTCGGCATGGCCAGACCGTGGTAGCCACGGTGCATGTACCAGGCGAGACGGCCCTTGAGCTTGATCTTCATCTTGCCCATGACGATCATCGCGACGCCCTTGTGCAGGCCGAGACCCGCGACCGCGCCCTTGTTGGCGTGGCTGTACTCCTTCTGCGGGAAGCCCCGCATGCCGGAGACCACGTTGTCGCCGAGGACCTTGGCCTGGCGCAGCGCGTGCTGGGCGTTCGGCGGGCACCAGGCGTTCTCCACGCCGGCCTTGCGGGCGGCGAGGTCCGGCACCTGGGCGTTGTCGCCCGCGGCCCAGATGTAGTCCGTGCCCTTGACCTGGAGCGTCGGCTCGCAGTCGATGTGGCCGCGCGGGCCGAGCGGGATGCCGAAGCGGGACAGGGCCGGGTTCGGCTTGACGCCCGCCGTCCAGACGATCGTGTCGGAGTCGACCTCCAGGCCGTTCTTCAGCACCACGTGGCCGTCGACGCAGGAGTCCATCGAGGTGGAGAGGTAGATCTCCACGCCGCGGCTCTCCAGGTGCTCCTTGCCGTAGGCGCCCAGCTTCGGGCCGACCTCCGGGAGGATCTTGTCGGCGGCGTCGACGAGGATGAAGCGCATGTCCTCGCGGGACACGTTGCGGTAGTACTTGGCCGCGTCGCGGGCCATGTCCTCGACCTCGCCGATGGTCTCGGCGCCGGCGAAGCCACCGCCGATGAAGACGAAGGTGAGCGCCTTGCGGCGGATCTCCTCGTCGGTGGTGGAGTCGGCCTTGTCGAGCTGCTCCAGCACGTGGTTGCGCAGGCCGATGGCCTCCTCGATGCCCTTCATGCCGATGCCCTGCTCGGCGAGGCCGGGGATCGGGAAGGTGCGGGAGACGGCGCCCATCGCGACGACCAGGTAGTCGAAGGGCAGCTCGTACGCCTCGCCGGTGAGCGGGGCGATCGTGGCGACCTTGCGGTCCTGGTCGATGGTGGTGACCCGGCCGGTGAGGACCTCCGCCTTGGGCAGCACGCGTCGCAGCGGGACGACGACGTGTCGCGGGGAGATGTTGCCGGCGGCGGTTTCGGGGAGGAAGGGCTGGTAGGTCATGTACGACCGGGGGTCGACGACCGTGACGGTCGCCTCGCCGTAGCGCATCTTCTTCAGGATGCGCCGAGCTGCGTACAGGCCTACGTACCCACCGCCTACTACGAGGATCCTGGGACGCTCCGTGGTGCTCATGCCATCGAGTATCCACCCGGTCGGAGGGGGTACCTCGTGCGCCCCTTCACAAGGTCCGACAAGCCCTGTGCTACACTCCCCGGCCCGCGTGACTTAGATCATGTCTAACCACGGGAACCGTGACACCCCCCACACCGTTGTCAATGCCGCGTGAGCTGCCTCTCTGGGTGCGCGGCGGCATCGTGAGCCGTCGGAAACAGGACGCGGGGCGCGTGATTCGAAGGCGCCCCACCCCCTGTTCTGAACACGTTCAAAGGCAAGTTGACCCCCCGAACGGGGCAACCGAAGGCATCTGACGGCCCTCAGGAACCGAAATCCTTGTGAAGAACTTCACGATGTTCGCCGACGAGGCGTCACGGCGAAGCCCCGAAGGCCGCTCAAACGGGGCCCCGCGCCGCTCAGGAGAGGCCCCTGACCAGGCGGTCGGCACCGATCCACCGGACGCTCCGAGCCGGGGCGGGCGACTCCAGGCGATGCCGTCGAGGGTTCCCCATGAACGCGTCTCCCGTACGAGACCGCGTCCCCACCTGGCCGGTGTACACACAAGTGCGTACGCTACTTTCATGGCCGACAACACCGTGCCCGTCAGGGAAGCACGCGCACACCTCGCGGAACACATCAACCGCGCCGAGGAAGGCACTCCGACCGTCATCACGCGCAACGGCGCCCCAGTGGCCGCGATCGTGCCGATCACCGACTTCGAAGCGCTGGAGGAGGCGGCCGACGTGATGCTGGCCCGGGAGGCGGAAGCGGTCCTGGCCGACGGCGGGCCCACCGTCTCGATGGCCGAGCTGCTGGCGGACCTGTTCAGCGAGCGTGGTGAAGGCGCCGCGTGAAGTACGCCTTCCGGTTCACCGCTGCTGCACAGCGGCAGCTTCGGGCCATCAGCCGGCACGATGCCATGCGCATCCTGACCGCGTTGACCGCGCTCGGCGACGACCCGTACCGCGAGGACGCCGATGTCAGGAAGCTCACCGGCCCGTCCGGGCTCTACCGGCTCAGGGTCGGCAGCTACCGGGTCGCCTACCAGGTCAACGATGGTGAGCTCGTCATCCTCGTCGTCAAGGTAGGCGACCGGCGGGACGTGTACCGCAACCTGTAGGGGTCAGGCCACAGACCAGGCGATGCCGTCGAGGATGTCGTGTTCGCTCACCACGACCTCCTCGGCGCCGATCCGCTCCATGATCGCCAGCAGGACGAGCGCCCCCGCGGCGATCACGTCCACCCGGCCGGGATGCATGGACGGCACGGCGGCGCGCTCGGCGTGGGTGGAGCGCAGCAGCCAGCCGGTGATCTCGCGGACCCTGTCCCGGGAGATCCGGGAGTGGTGGATGGCCGCCGAGTCGTACTCCGGCAGCTCCTGCGCGATCGCCGACACCGTCGTCACCGAACCGGCCAGGCCCACCAGGGTGCGCGCCTCGCGCAGCGGCACCGTCTCCTCGGCCAGGTCGAGCGCGGCCTCGATGTCGGCGCGCATCGCCGCGATCTGCTCCTCGGTGGGCGGGTCGGACACCGCGCCGTCCACCACCAGGTGCCGCTCGGTCATCCGGACGCAGCCGACGTCGACGGAGCGGGCGGCGCGCACATGTTCCTCGCCCACGACGAACTCGGTGGAGCCGCCGCCGATGTCGACGACGAGGAAGGGCCGCTCCAGGCGGTCGTGCCCGGTCAGTTCCTTCGTCGCGCCGGTGAAGGAGAACTCGGCCTCCTGGTCGCCGCTGATCACCTCGGGCTCGACGCCCAGGATGTCCACGACCCCGCGCACGAAGTCGTCCCGGTTCTCGGCGTCCCGGGAGGCGGAGGTGGCCACGAAGCGCACCCGCTCGGCGCCGTACTCCTGGATGACGGCGGCGTACTCGCGGCACGCGGCGAAGGTCCGCTCCAGCGCCTCGGGTGCCAGCCGGCCGGTGCGGTCGACGCCCTGGCCGAGCCGCACGATCGTCATACGGCGGTCCAGCTCCGCCAGTTCGCCCGTCACCGGGTCGCAGTCGGCGACCAGCAGACGGATGGAGTTCGTACCGCAGTCGACGGCGGCGACCCGGGTCACTGTCCGCACCCCTCACCGGCGAGGGTCACGCAGGACCCCTTGCGCCACCACTCCGGCAGCATGGCGAGGGCCTCGTCGCCGAGCGGGTTCACGCCGGGGCCGGCGGCCAGCGAGTGGGCGACCAGCACGTGCAGGCACTTCACCCGGTCCGGCATGCCGCCGGCGCTGGGGAAGCCCGTCAGTTCCTCGATCTCGTCGCGGCGCCGGATGTAGTCCTCGTGCGCGGCGCGGTAGGCGGCGGCCAGCTCCGGGTCGCTCTCCAGCCGGGCCGTCATCTCCTTCATGACGCCGTTCGCCTCCAGCGTGCCGATGGCCGAGTTGGCCTTGGGGCACGTCAGGTAGTACAGCGTCGGGAAGGGCGTGCCGTCGGGCAGGCGCGGGGCCGTCTCCACGACGTCCGGCTGCCCGCAGGGGCAGCGGTGCGCGATCGCGCGCAGCCCGCGCGGCGGCCGGCCGAGCTGCTGCTTGAATGCCTCGACGTCCGCGTCGGTGGGCTCGGTGCGCGGGGTGGGCGGCGGGGGCGTTTCCATGCCTGTCTTTCTGTGTCCGTTCAACTCGTTCAGCTGTCCGAGGCGTCGGCCTTGTCGACGCCGTCCCAGACGTTCGAGTACCAGGGCCGGTCGGCCCCTTCCGTGTCGGTGCGGGACCGCTCGGCGGCGTCGGGGTCGATCACCACGTACCCGGTCTCGCCGGGCATCACGTAGTGCAGCCGCTTGCGGATCTGCTGCTCGGCGTACGCGTCGTCCTGCCAGCGCGCCTTGGCGTCGCGCAGCTGTTCGACGCGTTCCCGGGCCTGGCGCTGCTCCTCCCGCAGGTCCGCGATCTCGGCGCGCTGGGCGACGTACTGCCTTATCGGGTAGGCGAGCGCCACGACCAGCGAGCACAGCACGAGCGCGAGGAGCGCGGCCCGGCCGGTGAGGCGGGAGCGCCGGGCCTGCCGCTTGGTCTGCGAGCGGTAGACCCGGGCGGCGGTCTGTTCGCCGAGCAGCCTGATCCTGGTCGCGGTGGAGAACCGGTCCCGGTCCTTCACGGCCATGTTGCCGCCTCCCGTTCACGCGCGTACGTCCCCGCACACGGTACGGGACCGCGTACGGGGACGTACGTACGACGCTTCCTACGGGGCGGTGCTCAGCCCCGCGGCGCCTACTGGTTCGCGGAGCGGAACCGGGGGAACGCGCTGCGGCCGGCGTACACCGCGGCGTCGTCGAGGATCTCCTCGATGCGCAGCAGCTGGTTGTACTTGGCGACGCGCTCGGACCGGGCCGGGGCGCCGGTCTTGATCTGGCCGCAGTTGGTGGCGACGGCCAGGTCGGCGATGGTGACGTCCTCGGTCTCGCCGGAGCGGTGGGACATCATGCACTTGAAGCCGTTGCGCTGGGCCAGCTCGACGGCGTCCAGGGTCTCGGTGAGCGAGCCGATCTGGTTCACCTTCACCAGCAGGGCGTTGGCGGCGCCCTCCTCGATGCCGCGGGCCAGGCGCTCGGGGTTGGTGACGAACAGGTCGTCGCCGACGAGCTGGACCTTGTCACCGAGCTTGCCGGTGATGGTCTTCCAGCCCTCCCAGTCGTCCTCGAACAGCGGGTCCTCGATGGAGACCAGCGGGTACGCCTCGACCAGCTCGGCGTAGTACTCGGTCATCTCGGCGGCGGTGCGGTCCTTGCCCTCGAAGACGTACACGCCGTCCTTGTAGAACTCGGACGCGGCCACGTCGAGGGCGAGGGCGATCTGCTCGCCGGGGGTGTAGCCGGCTTCCTTGATGGCCTCGAGGATGAGGTCCAGGGCCTCGCGGTTGGAGCCCAGGTTCGGGGCGAAGCCGCCCTCGTCGCCGAGGCCGGTGGCCAGGCCCTTGCTCTTCAGCACCTTCTTGAGGGTGTGGTAGACCTCGGCGCCCCAGCGCAGCGCCTCGGAGAAGGACTCCGCGCCGATCGGGGCGATCATGAACTCCTGGATGTCCACGTTGGAGTCGGCGTGCGAACCGCCGTTCAGGATGTTCATCATCGGCACCGGCAGCAGGTGCGCGTTCGGGCCGCCCAGGTAGCGGAACAGCGGCAGGTCGCTGGCCTCGGAGGCGGCGTGCGCGACGGCGAGCGAGACGCCGAGGATGGCGTTGGCGCCGAGGGAGCCCTTGTTGTCGGTGGCGTCCAGGTCGAACATGGCCTGGTCGATCAGGCGCTGCTCGGTGGCGTCGTAACCGACCAGCTCCGGGCCGATCTGCTCGATGACGGCCAGGACGGCCTTCTCGACGCCCTTGCCGAGGTAGCGGTTCGAGTCGCCGTCACGCAGCTCGATGGCCTCGAAGGCGCCGGTGGAGGCGCCGGACGGGACGGCGGCACGACCCGTGCTGCCGTCGTCGAGGCCGACCTCGACCTCGACCGTGGGGTTGCCTCGGGAGTCCAGGATTTCCCGGGCTACGACGACGTCGATGGACGGCACGAGCATCTCCTTCTTCAATGTGACGCGGTGGGCAGGCCGCGGGTGTGGCTCTGCGAGACGAGCCTAACCGGCTCGGGGCGATCGGCCAGCCGGCCGCCCACCCCGTGGACGGAACCGAGAATAAATTGTTTCCGTGCGGAACAAAGACGGTTCCGGATATCGAGACCGGAAAATGACCCCGCCCCGGTGCGTACGGGGGAACACGCACCGGGGCGGGGAGTCTGCGGGCCCCCTGGCGGGGTGCGCCTGCCGCTGGTTACTTCAGGTGCAGCTGCTGGCCCGGGTAGATGACGTCGGCGTCGTCGACGATGTCCTTGTTCAGCTCGAAGAGCTTCGCCCAGCCGCCCTTGACGCCGTGCTCCGCGGCGATCGAGCTGAGGGTGTCACCCGTGACGACCTTGTACTCGCCGTCACCCTTCTCGACCTTCTCGCCGGTCGGGGTGGTGACGGTCTTCTGGGTCTGCTCGGCCTTCTGGGTGGCGGCCGGGCGCTCGGCGGACCGGGAGGCGGGCTGCTCCTCGGTCTCACGGGCGGCGGTGCCGCTGTCGCCGGAGGAGGCGGGGGCGCCGTTGTACGGCGTGCTGGACAGGTTGACGCCGCAGTGCGGCCAGGCGCCCTTGCCCTGGCCCGCGAGGACCTTCTCGGCGATCTCGATCTGCTGCGCCTTGGTGGCCTGGTCGGCGGTGGCGGCGTACTGCGTGCCGCCGTACGCGGCCCAGGTGGAGGCGGAGAACTGCAGACCGCCGTAGTAGCCGTTGCCGGTGTTGATGGACCAGTTGCCGCCGGACTCGCACTGGGCGACGGCGTCCCACTCGGACGTGGTGGCGGCGGAGGCGCTGCCGGCCGCCATCAGCGGAGCGGCGACGGCGGCGCCGGTCACACCGGCGATGGCGATGGCGCGAGCGGCCTTGGACGGACGACGGTGCTTGCCCTTGCCGGAAAACAGCATGGATCGATCCCCTCACCGACGCCTACGAGGTGAGCTGTCGGGTTCGGGCCGGTTGAGTTGCCCGGCCGCGGCCCTCACGGGCTGCGGCTTCACCCCTAGCCGGTGCCGGCGTCGAGTCTCCTCGGCCACCGGACCCGGCACTAACCTTGGGTCCCCCGCTCCTGCCTGCGGCGCTTGACGCGACGACTGTTCCCGGACGGCCGCTGGCAGGATTCGGCGTTGCGGCAGCCGGGGCTCGCGGTGACGAGCGGTCTTGACCGTAGCCACGCGTTCCGCGGAATTTCAAAGACGATCAGGTCTTCTGAGACCTATCTCTCACCGCGTTTATAACGGACATTCGGCCCGAACCATACTCTGAAGTCCCGCTACTTTTCGCCCGGTTCGACCCCTACTTCCAGGGTCTGACCCGGGAGGATGAGGTCGGGGTCGTCACCCACGGCCGCCTTGTTCTCGGCGTAGAGCGCGGCCCATCCGCCCTGCACCTCAAGGGAGTCGGCGATGCCCCAGAGGCTGTCGCCGGTGCGGACCGTGTAGGTGCCGTCGGCCGCGTCGCGGGCGGCGGAGTCACGGGAGGCGTGACGGCCCGGCGACTCGGCCGCACGGCTGTCCTCGGCGTCCTCCTCGGCACTGTCCCCGCGGTGACGGCCGTTACCGGTGGAACCCGAGGCGTTCTGCCCCAACTTGTCCGAGTCGTTGTTCTTGGTGGTCGCCGTGGGCGCATTGTCCGTGCTGTCGGGAGAATCCCCCTCGGCGGAGCCTTCCGCCGCATTCGACGCGGAGTCAGGGGACGGCGAGGCGGTGGCGGAGCCGGACGGTGTCGACTCCGGCGACTTCGCGGGCCTTCCGGAGTCACCGGAACTTCCGGAGCCTTCGGTCGTTCTCGGCGCATCGGACGGATCGGACGACCGCGACGAGCCGGACAAGCCGGACCCGGGGGTGCCGGCCGCCTCGGGAGCGGCCGCCAGGCCCGACGCGGCGTCAGCCGCCAGGCCGGTGTCCACGCCCGCCGGGGCCGAGTCCCCGTCCAGACCGGCCAGCAGGCCGCAGGTGGGCCACGCGCCGACGCCCTCGGCGGCCAGGATCCGCTCGGCGACGGCTATCTGCTGCGAACGGCTGGCCACGTCGGGGCTCTCCGCGTAGTCCAGGCCGCCGTGCTTCACCCAGTCGTCCTGGGAGATCTGGAGGCCGCCGTAGTAGCCGTTGCCGTTGTTCGCGCTCCAGGAGCCACCGCTCTCGCACTCCGCGACCCTGTCCCACGTCACTCCGGTGGCGGCGCTCGCGCCGGTCGCGCCGAGCAGCGGGATGGCGATGGCGGAACCGGTCACTCCGGCCGCGACGATGAGGGCCGGAGCCTGGCGGGGGCGACGGTGACGACCGTTCCCGGAGAGCATGCGGGGACCTTTCGCGAGACAGCGGTGACGGTGCGGCGGAGATGCTGTGATCATCGCCGCCACACTGATGGGTGAACGTAGCGGCAGACGATCACTTGTCACAAGTTAATGCCGCGTAGATCACGTGAAGATCACAGAGGTGAAGGCGTGTCATCTTTGTGTTCGGCGGTGGAAGTCCTCGCGCCGAGCCGTGGGGACCGCCACCGGGACCGCCGCGGACTCACCGCTCGACGCGGCGAGGACCTCACCGCCCGGCCCGGCTGTCGCCGCTCGACGCCGCGCGGGTGCCGGCACTCCGCCCGGCTCAGGACATCTCCGCCCTGCCCGGCTCAGGACCTCACCGCCAGGCCCGGCTCAGGACCTCACCGCCAGGCCCGGCCGGGGCGCCGCCCGGCGTCGCGCGGGCGTCACCGCTCCGGGGTGAACTCCACGGGCAGGGTGCGCAGTCCGCGCATGATGAGACCGCCGCGCCAGCGCAGCTCCGCGGGGTCCGCGGCGAGCCTGAGGTCCGGGAGGCGGGTCAGCAGGGTGGCGAGCGCGGTCTGGCCCTCCAGCCGGGCGAGCGGGGCGCCCAGGCAGTAGTGGATGCCGTGCCCGTAGCCCAGGTGCTGGTTGTCGCGGCGGGCCAGGTCCAGGGTGTCCGGGTCGGTGAACCGGGCCGGATCGCGGTCGGCGGCGGCCAGTACGACCAGGACCGGGTCGCCGGGCGCGATGTCCTGCCCGCCGATGGTGAGCGGCTGGGTGGCGAAGCGCCAGGTGGCGAGCTCCACCGGGCCGTCGTAGCGCAGCAGTTCCTCCACGCCGGTGGCGAGCAGGTCGCGCTCGCCCGCGGCCAGCGACCGCTGGAGGCGCCGCCGCTCGCCGGGATGGGTGAGCAGGGCGTAGGTGCCGTTGCCGATGAGGTTGACGGTGGTCTCGAAACCGGCGAAGAGCAGGATGAACGCCATCGCCGCCGCCTCGTTCTCGGTCAGGTGCTCACCGTGGTCGGAGGCGCGGATGAGGCCCGAGATCAGGTCCTCGCCGGGGGCCGGCTCGGCGGGCAGGGCCTCGCGCTTGCGGTGGATGAGGTCGGCGAGGTAGCCGCGCATCTTCTTCACCGAGCGCGCCACCCCGCCGCGCGGTCCGCCGCCGTGCCGGATCATCATGCCCGCCCAGTCCCGGAAGTCGTCCTGGTCCTCACGCGGGACGCCGAGCATGTCGCAGATGGCGTAGATGGGCAGCGGGAAGGCGAACTCGTGGATGAGGTCGGCGGAACCCTTCGCCGCGAACCCGTCGATGAGACGGTCGGTCAGCTCCTGCACCCGCGGCGCGAACTCGGCCACGCGCCGGGGCGTGAACGCCTTGGAGACCAGGCGGCGCAGCCGTGTGTGGTCCGGCGGGTCGATGTTGAGCAGGTGCGTCATCAGCTCCGCCTTGCGCTCCCCGGGGATGCCCGTCTTGCCCTTGGCGTGCGCGGGCTCGTCGTGGTGCGCCGGGTTCTTCGACAGCCGCTGGTCGGCGAGGGCCTGCTTGGCGTCCGCGTACCGGGTGACCAGCCAGGCCTCCACCCCGCTGGGCAGCCGGGTCCGGTGCACCGGGGCGTGCTCGCGGAGCCAGGCGTAGGCGGGGTAGGGGTCGGTGGCGAACTCCCAGGTGAAGAGTTCCGGGGCCGGGGTCGGGGGGTGGGGCTGGTCGGTCACGGCGTCGACCGTATCCGCTCCTCGTGAGCGACGATCGCGTCCCGGTACGCCCGGGCCGCCGCGCGCAGGGCCGCCTCCGGATCGGTGCCCTCGGCCTCCGCGCGGGCCGCCAGGGCCAGCAGTTCGTAGCCGATGCCCTCGGACGCGGGCAGGGGGACGTCCAGGCCCGCGGTGCGCACCCGGGAGGCCAGCTTGGCGGCGAGGGCGAGGCCGGGCTGGTGGAGGGGGACGCCCTCGGTCACCGAGGTGCGCTGCTTCTCCTCCGCCTTGGTGCGCACCCAGTGCTCCTTGACCTCCTCCGGGGTGGTGGCCGTGGCGTCGCCGAAGACGTGCGGATGGCGGTGGATGAGCTTGGCGACGATGCCGCCGGCCACGTCGTCGACGGAGAAGGGGTCCTGCGGGTCCTCCTCGGCGATCCGGGCGTGGAAGACGACCTGGAGCAGGACGTCACCCAGTTCCTCGCGCAGCTCGTCGCGGTCGCCGTCCTCGATGGCCTCGACGAGTTCGTACGCCTCCTCGATGGCGTACTTCGCCAGTCCCTCGTGGGTCTTGCGGGACGTCCAGGGGCACTCCTCGCGGAGGCGGTCCATGACCTGCACGAGGTCGAGGAGCCGGGCGCCGGGCAGGTCGTAGGAGGCGGGCAGCAGCTCCAGCTCGGGCATCCGCACCCGGCCGGAACCGGCGAGCCGGGCCAGCCCGTCGGTCAGGGCGGGCTCGCCCTCGCCGGTGGCGACCACGACGACCGTCCGTCCGCCGGCGCACGCGTCGACCAGTTCCTCGGCGGTCGGCGCGGCCTCGTCGACCGCTATGCCCGCCTCCCGCAGGTAGGGGAGCTGGGGGTGCGCCCCGTCCGCGCACAGGACGCGGTCGGCGTCGCGCAGGGCCTGCCAGGCGGGCCAGGACAGCAGGCCGGGGGCGACGCGGTGGCTGGTGGTGAGCAGGACGACACGGCCGGGGGCGGCCTGGTCCGGTGTGCCTGCCGGGCGGGAGCTGGTTGCGTTCACGATCCGAACGTAACCCACACCGCCGGAAGACCTCGGACGTTGTCCACAGACCCGGTGTGATCATGTGACCGGATTCCCGGCCGTGCCGTTCCCGCGGGACACCGTTCAGGCCCCGGCGAGGACGAGACACCCCCTGGCGGCCCGCCACGCGCTCACGCCGGCCGCTGCTCCTGCGCCGCCGTGACCTCCCGCACCCACGGGGTCCTCGCGTCGACGCGGCCGCTCCTCTCCACGTCCCAGCGGCCGTAGCGCGGGTTCAGGTCGACACCGAGCTTCGCGGAGGCCTCGGACAGGGCCTTCCAGAACTCGGGCCGGCTGGTGTCGGTGCCGAGCTTGGCGGCGAGCTTCTGCGCCTCAAGCTGGAGGCGCAGGTTCTCGTCCAGGCGCCCCGGGGCCACGCTGTACTGCTGGAGCCACGCCGTCTCCAGCGCCTCGGCCCCGCCCACCTGCTGCTCCAGGCCGGACCGCATCTCCTGGATCTCCTTGCGGGTCACGGTGACGCCGGCGTCCTGCGCGGCACGGTGCAGCACCCGGTCGAGGACCATGCCGTGCAGGGTGTCGCGGGCGAGGCTGCCGGTCTTGGCGACGGCCTGGGCGTACTGCGCGTCGTCGGCGACCGCGGCGCGCTGGGCCGCGCGCACCTCGTCGACCCGGTTCTCCAGCTGTGCGACGGTGATCCGCTGGCCGCCGACGACGGCCGCCGCGCCGGGACGCGCGTCGTTCCCGCAGGCGGTGAGGAGCGGTGCCGCGGCGATCGCGGCGGACAGCAGGAGCGCGGTGCGACGGCGGCGGTGCAAGGAGACCTCCTGAGGAGATTGTGCGGCGGTGCACAAAGTCTTGCGGTGATCGATGGTAGGCAGGGGAGCGGCTCTGGCCAACCCATTCGACCAACGATTCACGCCGACTTCGGGCACCGGCGCGCCGCCCGCGGACGCCGTCCCCCAGGACGACGCGTGCCGTCCCGTCCCATCCGTCAGGGCCTTTCGTAACGACAGGCCCTAACCGCGCACCTGGCCCAGCCACTGCAGGGTCCGGCGGATGTCCGCGGCCAGCGGGTGGCCCGGGCCGTGCAGGCGCTCCACGTCGTGCAGCAGCCGGAGGAGGGTGTCGTGGGCGGCGGCCCGGTCGCCGAGGGCGAGCAGGAGGTGTCCGATGCGGCGGCGGACGTCGTGGGCCTGCTCGGGGTCGCCGGAGACGTACTGGTTCTCGTAGTACGGCAGCAGCGCCCGGTACTCGGCGAGCGCCGCCGCCGGTTCGCCGAGCTGCTCCAGGCACTGGGCGGCGTCGTACCGGAAGCGCAGGGACTGCGGGTCGGCCTGGCCGGCCTCGGCGGCGCGCTCGTCGGCGAGGCGGCGCAGTTCGGGCAGGGCGCGCCGGTACTGGCCGTCGTCCATGAGGGTCGCGGCGTACTGCTTGCGCAGGGTGCGCACGACCGGGGAGTGCTCGCCGTGCTGTTCGGCGGCGGCGGGCAGGATCGCGCCGAGGATGTCGACGGCCTGGGTGATCCGGCCCTCCCCGAGCAGCCGCTTGACCTCGTCGACCGCGCCCGCGACGTCCGGTCGCTCGGCCGCGCCGGGGACCGGGGTGACGGAGGCGGGCTGGTGCGCGGGGGTGCGCGCGCGGTCGGGCCAGGGGGCGTGCGGGCGCAGGAAGGGGCGGGTGGGGTCCAGGGGCGCCCCGCTGGGCGTCCCCCGCCCGGGCAGCAGTACCGACAGCTCCTCGTACACCTCCTGCGCGGAGCCGGGCCGGTGCTGCGGGTCCTTGGCGAGCAGCCGCAGGACCAGGGCCTCCAGCGCCTCGGGCACCTCGGGGCGGATCCGGCGCACGGGCAGCGGCGGCTCGTACAGGTGCCGGTGCAGCACTCCGAGGGCCGTGCTTCCCGCGAAGGGCACCTCCCCGCTGAGCAGTTCGTGCATCAGCACGCCGAGCGCGTACAGGTCGGTGTACGGGCCGACGGCGCCGCCCATGGCCTGCTCGGGCGCCATGTAGGCGGGCGAGCCGATCGGCGAGCCGGTGTGCGTGAGCCGCGTGGTGTCACTGTCCATGACGGACGCGACGCCCAGGTCGAGCACGGTGACCGTGCCGTCCTGCTTGACCATCACGTTGCGCGGCTTGAGGTCGCGGTGGACGATCGGCACCGCGTGCACGGCGCTCAGCACGGCGCACAGCTGCGCGGCGACCGCGACCGTCCACTGCCACGGGTACGGGTCGTGCTCGGCGAGGTGGTCGGAGAGGTCCGCGCCGTCCACGTACTGCATGACGAGGAACAGCTCCTCGCCCTCGCTGCCCGCGTCGTGCACGGTCACCAGGCCGGGGTGGTCGACCTGCGCGGTCACCCGGCACTCGCGCACGAAGCGGCGGCGCAGCTCGTCGGCCTCCTGGCCGGCCACCTTGTCGGGGCGCAGCAGCTTCACCGCGACGCGCCGGTCGAGGCGCCGGTCGTAGGCCGTCCAGACCTGGCCCATGCCGCCCTGCCCGATGAGCGTGGCCAGTTCGTACCGGCCGGCGACGACGCGTCCTGTCGCCACGGTCACCTTCCGCCCTCGCGGCCGCCGCCCTCACGGCCGTCCTGCCTGCGCAGGAGTTCGCTGAGTTCGTCGAGTTCGGCGCGCACCTGGTCGATCCGGGCGGGCGCGGGGCGCTGCGGCGGCGGGGTGTGCGCCGGGGGAACGGGCACACCGGCGGGGGGCACCGGGGTGGCGGGGGCCGCGGGCACCGGGGTCTGCGGGAGACCGGCCGGCGGCGGGGTCCGCGGGACGGTGGTGGCGGTGCCCGCCGGGTAGGGGGCGGTGGGCTGCGGATAGCCGTACGACGGCGCCGGCCGCGGGCCGTGGCCGCCGTAGCGGAGCTGGTGGAAGTGGCGGATGTCCGCGGAGAGGTAGTACGCGATGACGCCCACGAGCGTGCCGAGCAGCAGCGCGAGGCCGGTCCAGCCGCCCGCGGTGTGGATCTCGTCGCCCGGTTCGGTGCCCAGCAGCACCATGGCGAGGGCGTCGACGGCCAGCACGGCCACGAACAGCCCCCAGTCCAGCGACTTCCGCGTGACCAGCGCCAGGCGCAGCAGCATGGTCCAGGTGAGGAAGCCGAGGCTGAGGAGGGAGATCACCACGAAGAGGACACGCAGAAGGACCAGCCACGCCGTCGGTGGCGGCTGTTTCACCGGCTGCACATAGCCGTGGCCATGCATGACTGCTCCTGAAGTCGTGCGATTGTCGCTTCGAGCGTATAGGCCGACAGTGGGAAGCGGTCCCCGGTTGTACCGAACCGTTGCCGTGCTGATCACTTCCGGCGACCGCGCAGGTCGGGCGGGGCTCAGTCGGGGGTGACCGTGCCGTCCGCCAGCCCGTCGTACATGCCGCGCACGAGTTGGCCGCCGAGCCGGCTCGCGAGGCGCAGCGCCCGCTCGAACTCGTCGAGTGCGCGGAAGCGCGCGCCGTAGCGCCGCTGTTCGTCGAGCGGGAGCCGGGGCAGCTGCAGGCGGCGCACGTCGAGGCGGGTGGCGGTGGAGGCGTAGCTGCTGGCCTGCCGGTTGTTGGCGGTGCCGCGCAGGAAGCCGGCCAGGAACCAGGCGTCGAGCGCCGCCGGGTCGGGGCGCAGCAGTACGAGGTTGCGTCCCAGGGCGGCGCCCGCGGTGGCGTCGTCGATGACGCGGGCCACCGCGCCGCCGCCGAGCACCGGTACGACAACGTCGCCGGGCTCGGTGAGCACGGCCTCCTCCTCGCTCTCGGGCAGGTGCCCGGACGGGGCCGTTCCGGCGAGGACGTCGTGGTCGGTGAGGACCGGTACGCGCGCGTGGCCGCCGTTCCCGCCCGTCCGCAGCACCAGGGCGCCGCCGCGCGCGAGTTCTCCCACCGTGGTGAGCGGCCAGCGCGCGGGTGGCGCGGACCGGGCCGGCGGCGGGGTGAGGCCGGCGGTCAGCCGCAGGGTCTCGCCGAGGCGGGCGCGCACGTCGGTGAGCTGTTCGGCGCCGTCGGCCACCGTGGGCGGCGGGAGGTGGCGGGCCGGGGCGAAGTCCACGTCGTCGTCGAGGAGTTCGATGACCGGCACGGACCGCGCCAGGCCCGGCCGCTCCGGCAGGGTGCCGGCGCGGTCGTAGGTCTGCCAGGCGTCGAGGACGGCGTCCCGCACGGACTGCCAGTCGGGGCCGCCGCGCCCCTCGGCGGCGAACCGCCCGGCGTCCGCGAGCAGCACCTCGGGCTGCGCGGGAGCCTTGTCGGGGCGGCGCAGCACCCACAGGTGGAGGGGGATGTTGTACGGCGGCGCCGCGCCCACGGGCAGCGCGACGACGGCCCGCAGCGCGCCGCGGCGCAGCAGGTCGGCGCGGATCCGGCGGCCGGAGCGGCGGGAGGCCGCGGCGGGCGGCATCAGCAGCACGGCGGTGCCGCCGTCCCGCAGCCGGGCCAGCGCGTGCTGCACCCAGGCCAGCTCGGACTCGGTGCGGGCCGGGAAGCCGTACTCCCAGCGGGGGTCGTACGCCAGCTCGTCGTGGCCCCAGTTGCGCTCGTTGAACGGCGGATGGCACAGGACGGCGTCGGCGCGCAGCCCGGGGTGGGCGTCCGCGCGCAGCGAGTCGCCGGTGGCGGCACGGACGGCGGCCTGGGTGCCGAGGGCGAGCCGGAACGCGGTGAGGGCGGCGAGGTCGGCCGCGCTGTCCTGGGCGTGCAGTTCCTGGCCGGGGCGGGCGGCGACGGCGCGCAGCAGGGCGCCGGTGCCGCAGGCGGGGTCGAGGACGGTGCGGGCGGGGCCGGCGAGGTCGGCCATGAGGCGGGCCAGTTCGGCGGGGGTGAGGGTGTACTGGCGGGGGTTGGCGTCGAGGTGCCGGCCGAGCAGGAACTCGAAGGTCTGCCGGGCGCCCAGCTCGGCGGCCAGGTCGGCGGCGCCGCGCAGCAGGGGAGCGGAGGGCCCGAGTTCGGGGCCGGTGGGGATGCGGACGGCGCCCTCGTGCGGTGTGCCGCCGAACCGGGGAGTGATCACCTTCTCGAGGGCGTCCGGCAGCATCGCCGTGAGCCGTTCGTCGGACCCGGCGCTGACATCGAGCCACACGGTCGGCCGCTCGTGGATGAGCAGGAGCACGCACCCGGCGTGCGTGAGCGCGGTGACGGGGCCTTCCGGGTGCCCGGCGAGCTGCTGCCAGACGCGTTCCCGCAGCGGGACCTCGGCGAGTTTGCCCTGGCGGCGCAGCCACGCCTCGACCTCGGCGAGGGCGAAGGAGGGGCTGGTCTCCGTGCCGCCGACCGGCTTGGGGAAGTCGGCGTGGCGGCGGCGCCAGTTGCTCACGGCGGCCCGGCCGACCCCGGCGAGCCGGGCGATTCCGGCGGCGGTCACCTCTGTCGCGTTGTCCTGCACCCCGGCCGCTCCCCTCACCGCGTCACGTGTGTGGGTCGAGCATACCGATCAGCGCAAGATCCCTGAGTTCACGCCCGTGTACCGCTCCGCTCCCGTGAACCGTGTTGACTCGGTTCACAAGAACTGTTCTTATTGACCCCGCGAACGACCGGCTGCCGCGCAGAGGCAGCCGGCCCGTCCGGGGAGGGGAGACAGTCATGGGCATGAAGGGCAGACTCGCGCTGGGCGCCGTCGTGGGTGTCGTGGTCATCGGGACCGTGTCGGCGAACGGCGGCAGCAACAGCGACGGCAAGGCGTCCGGCGAGGGCAAGGGCCCCTCGGTGTCCGCCGGCCGCGACGCCGGTGCCGGCCGGGACGCCGATGCCGGGGCCGGGGCCGCCGGGGGGAAGAAGAAGGCCGCCTTCGAGGGGGACGGCGACTTCCGGGTCGGCCCGGACATCGAGCCCGGCACCTACCGCACCACCGGCAACACCGACGACATGTGCTACTGGGAACGCGCCATGGACGCCTCCGGCGAGATGGACTCCCTGCTGGCCAACGACAACGTCAGCGGCACCGCCTACGTGACCGTCAAGGCCACCGACAAGCTCTTCACGTCCAGCGGCTGCAACGACTGGGAGGCCGTCGCCCCCCGGGCCCGGGGCGGCTCGCCCGCCACCACCATGGCCGGCCGCGGCGGCATGTTCCGCGTCGGCACCGACATCGCCCCGGGCACCTACAGGTCGACCGGGAACACCGACGACCTGTGCTACTGGGAACGCGCCAGGGACGCCGAGCACTCGCTCGACTCGATCATCGCGAACGACGACGTCACCGGCACCGCCGTCGTGACCGTCAGCGCCTCGGACGCCTACTTCAAGACCTCCGGCTGCCAGGACTGGAAGAAGACCGCCTGAGCCGGCGGCCCACCGGGCCGGACGGCCCCCGCGCCCCCACTCTCCGCATCACCACCGCAGAACCGCTCACCACCAAGGAACTCCCATGCGCCGTACCGCACTTGCCGCCCTCTGCCTCGCCGCCGCGACCACCGTCGGCCTCACCGGCTGCCTGCCGGGCGAGGACACGGCGGACGACAGGCCGAAGGGACCGTTCGCCGGGCTGACCGGCGGCGAGATCGCCGACCGGTCCGTCAAGGCCACCACCGGCGCCCCGTCGCTGCGGCTGGCGGGCGAGGTGCCCGACGAGGAGAGCGGCGGCACGATCCGCTTCGACGTGGCCGTCGACAAGAAGGGCGAGTGCGCGGGCACCTTCGGCACGGGCGAGGGCGAGGCCGATCTGATCCGCACCGGCGACACCCTCTACATGCGCTACGACGAGGCCTTCCTGCGCGCCCAGTCCGAGGGCGAGCCCGCGGAGGAGACCGACGCGGTCGTGGACATGATGGCCGGCAAGTGGACCAGCACGGCCGCGACGGGCCCCGACGCCGAGGGCGTGGCGGACTTCTGCGACCTGGACCGGCTGCTCGGCGACGCCGGCGACGTGAAGTCGGACGCGACGCGCGGCAGGACCACCACCGTCGACGGCACCCCGGCGATCGTCCTCACCGAGAAGGACGGCAAGGACACCTACACGCTGTACGTCGCCACGAAGGGCGAGCCGTATCTGCTGCGGCTGGACAGCACCACCGCCGGGGAGCGGGAATCGCTGGTCTTCAGCGACTACGGCAAGCCGGTGGCGGCCGAGAAGCCCAAGGGCGAGATCATCGACCTGGACGCGCTCGGCGGCTGAGCCCACCGTCCCGCCGGGGCCCGCGCACCACCCCTGGCCGCGGTCCGGCCCGGTCCCTACAGGGCGTGCCGCATCCACACGTTGGGCTCGACGTACACCGCGTACCCGTGCTCCGGCTCGCACCGCACCGGCGCCAGCGCGCCCGGCACCTCGATGTCGCCCGCGGTGTCGAAGGGCAGCCCGGTCCACCGGCGCCACTCCTCCAGCGAACCGGAGACGGTCATCGAGGCGGGGGCGACGGAATGGACGACGGCACCGGCCCGGGCGTGGACACGCATCCAGGGGTCGTACGGCAGCCCGTCGGGGCGCACCCGGCGGGCGTACTCCTCCATCGGGGTGCGCGGTTCCCGGTGCTTGGCGTTGGGGCGCACGGGGGCGACGACCTCGCCGAAGCCGAGGGCGCGGGCGTTGTCGCGCATCGCCGTCAGCATCCCCCCGGACAGGCCGAGGCCCTGGGCGTGCGGCGCGACGGAGACGGAGATCGCGCTCACGGTGTCCGCGCGGACGCCCCGGCGCAGGTCCGAGAAGGCCCACAGCAGGACCGCGTCCCAGCCGCGGGCGGGCAGTTCGCCGCGGCCGTCGGCGCCGAGCGCGAACGGCACGCTGAAGGCGTTCGCGACGACCTCGCCGCGCTCGTCCTGCGCGAACAGCACGTACTGCGGGAGCTCACCGGCGATCCGCGGGAAGTGGGCCCAGCCCACCGGGTCGTGGAGCACGAACTGCGGCCAGCTGTCGGCCATCGCGAAGACCCGCTCCCGCATCCCGGGACGCTCGGCCAGGCTGGACACCTCGTATTCCATGCACGCCACCGTAGGACGCGCACCGCGGCGGCAGAACCGATTTTCCGCCCGCTCAGTCGGCGTGGAACCGCGGTGGTGCGTGCGTCGGGTTGCCGCCCGAGGGCAGCTCCTGGTCCGGGCAGCGGGAGAGCACGCGCCGCATCGCCGCCTTCTCGGCGGCCGTCACCCACAGCCCGTACTTCTTCTTCACGGCGACCTGCGCGGCGACATACGTGCACCGGTACGCCTTGTTCGGCGGCAGCCAGGTCGCGGCGTCGCCGTCGCCCTTGGCGCGGTTGGTGCCGGCGTCGACGGCGAGGAGGTTGAGCGGGTCGTTGGCGAAGGCGACGCGCTTGCCCGGGTCCCACTGCCCGGCACCCTTCTGCCAGGCGTCGGACAGCGCGACCACATGGTCGATGTCGACGCGGCTGCGACCGCGGACGAAGGTGACGTCCCGGCCGGTGTAGGGGTCGGGGTCGAGGGTGCCGGAGGCCACCTCGCAGCGGTCCTCGCCGAACCGGACGCCGGTGAGGTCGCGGCGCAGGATGTCGTCGCGGGTGCCGCAGTGGTTGGAGTCGGTGTCGGCCCAGGGGCTGCCGAACCGGTCCCGGTCGTAGCCGGTCCTCGGCGCCCGCCCCTTGACGGGCAGTGACTCCACGGCCGTGAGGGCCGCTCCCCCGCCGGCCGTCTGCGACGGCCCGCCCGCTCCGCCGGTGGTCCCGGTGCAGCCGGCCAGGACGCCCAGCAGTGCCACGGCGACGGCCGCCCTCCCGCCCCTCGGACGCCTCACGTCGTACCCCTCCCCTTGCGTGTCCGCCCGGCGCACCCGCCCACGCGGACGGTGCGTACGGGCGGTTGTGCCCGCTGCCACGGTAACCATGCGGGGGTGCGGGACATCGGGTGCCCGTCCCGGCACGCCGAAGGCCGCCCGCGACGGCGTCACACCGACGCGGACGGCCCCGTGGTGCACCGCAGGCGGCCGGAGCCTGCGCCGCTACGACCCCAGCACCGACGTCAGGAACTCCCCGACCCACGCCAGCAGTTCCCGTCCGACCAGCGGCTTGCCGCCGACCTTCGCGGTCTTCGGGCGCGGCACCAGCACCTGGTGGGCCGTCGCCTTGATGACCGTCCCCGGGTAGAGCCGCTTGAGCCGCAGCTCCTGCGACTCGCGCAACTCCACCGGCGCGAAGCGGATGTTGTTGCCCTGGAGCACGATCTCACCGACGCCGCAGGCCCGCGCGAACATCCGCAGCGCCGCGACCAGCAGCAGGTTCTCCACCGGCTCGGGCAGCTTGCCGTACCGGTCGACGAGTTCCTCGCGGACCGCCTTGATGTCCTCCTCGGAGTTGGCGGAGGCGATGGCCCGGTAGGCCTGGAGGCGCAGCCGCTCGCCCGGCGCGTAGTCGTGCGGGACGTGCGCGTCGACCGGCAGCTCGATCTTGACCTCGAGCGGCGGCTCCTCCGCCCCTCCCTCCTCCAGCTGCCGCCGGTAGTCCGCGACGGCCTCGCCGACCATCCGCACGTACAGGTCGAAGCCGACACCGGCGATGTGGCCGGACTGCTCGCCGCCGAGCAGGTTGCCCGCGCCGCGGATCTCCAGGTCCTTCATCGCCACGTACATGCCCGCACCCATCTCGGTGTGCTGGGCGATGGTCGCCAGCCGCTCGTGCGCGGTCTCGGTCAGCGGCTTCTCCGGCGGGTACAGGAAGTACGCGTAGCCGCGCTCGCGGCCCCGGCCCACCCGGCCGCGCAGCTGGTGCAGCTGGGACAGGCCGAAGATGTCGCCGCGCTCCACGATCAGGGTGTTGGCGTTGGAGATGTCGATGCCGGACTCGACGATCGTCGTCGACACCAGCACGTCGAACTTCTTCTCCCAGAAGTCGACGACGACCTGTTCCAGGGCCGACTCCGACATCTGGCCGTGCGCGGTGGCGATCCGCGCCTCGGGCACGATGTCCCGCAGCCGGGCCGCCGCGCGGTCGATCGACTCGACCCGGTTGTGGATGTAGAAGACCTGGCCCTCGCGCAGCAGTTCGCGGCGGATCGCCGCGCCGATCTGCTTCTCCTCGTACGGCCCGACGAAGGTGAGCACCGGGTGCCGCTCCTCCGGCGGGGTGGTGATCGTGGACATCTCGCGGATGCCGGTGACCGCCATCTCCAGGGTGCGCGGGATCGGTGTTGCCGACATCGTCAGCACGTCCACGTTGGCCCGCAGCTTCTTCAGCTGCTCCTTGTGCTCGACGCCGAAGCGCTGCTCCTCGTCGACGATGACCAGGCCGAGGTCCTTGAACTTGGTCTCCGAGGAGAACAGCCGGTGGGTGCCGATGACCACGTCCACCGAGCCCTCGCGCAGCCCTTCCAGGACCGCCTTGGCCTCGGTGTCGGTCTGGAACCGGGAGAGCGCCTTCACGTTCACGGGGAACTGCGCGTACCGCTCGCTGAACGTCCCGAAGTGCTGCTGCACCAGCAGCGTGGTCGGCACCAGCACGGCGACCTGCTTGCCGTCCTGGACGGCCTTGAAGGCGGCGCGGACCGCGATCTCCGTCTTGCCGTAGCCGACGTCGCCGCAGATCAGGCGGTCCATGGGGACGGTCTTCTCCATGTCCTCCTTGACCTCGGCGATGGTGGTGAGCTGGTCGGGGGTCTCCGCGTAGGGGAAGGCGTCCTCCAGCTCGCGCTGCCAGGGGGTGTCCGGCGCGAAGGAGTGCCCGGGAGCGGCCATGCGGGCGCTGTAGAGCTTGATCAGGTCGGCAGCGATCTCCTTGACCGCCTTCTTGGCGCGTGCCTTGGTCTTGGTCCAGTCGGCGCCGCCGAGCCGGTGCAGGGTGGGCGCCTCGCCGCCGACGTACTTGGTGATCTGCTCCAGCTGGTCGGTCGGGATGTACAGCCGGTCGCCGGGCTGGCCGCGCTTGGCGGGGGCGTACTCCACCACCAGGTACTCGCGGGTGGCGCCCTGCACGGTGCGCTGGACCATCTCGATGTACCGGCCGACGCCGTGCTGCTCGTGGACGATGTGGTCGCCCGGTTCCAGGGTGAGCGGGTCGATGGTCTTGCGGCGCCGCGCGGGCATGCGGGTGCCGTCCCGGCCGGCCGCCTTCTGCCCGGACAGGTCGGTCTCGGTGAGCACCGCCAGCTTGAGGCCGGGGTCGACGAAGCCGTGGTCGATCGAGCCGCACGCCACGTGCACGACCGACGGGGTGATCTCGGTGAGGCCGGTCACCAGGCGGGCGGGGACGCCCTCCCCGCCGAGCACCTCGACGGTGCGGGCGGCCGGGCCGTGGCCCTCGGTGACGTAGACCGTGCGCCAGCCGTCGGCGAGCCAGCCCTTGGTGTCGGCGAGCGCCTTCGCGGTGTCGCCGCGGTAGGTGTCGGGGGCGTGCATGCCGAGCTTGAGGGTGTCGGCCTCCTCCAGCGCGTCGTCCGCGGCGAACGGCGACACCGACCACCACATGATGTCCAGCTCGCGCGCGCGCTCACGCACGTCGGCGATGGACCACAGGGAGGCCGCGCCGACGTCGATGGGCGCCTCGCCGCCACCCGCGGTGGCCGCCCAGGACGCCTGGAGGAACTCCTGCGAGGTGGCGACCAGGTCGGAGGCGCGCGTGCGCACCCGCTCCGGGTCGCAGACGACCGCCATCGAGCCCTTGGGCAGCACGTCGAGCAGCAGTTCCATGTCGTCGACGAGGACGGGCGCCAGCGACTCCATGCCCTCCACCGCGATGCCCTCGGCGATCTTGCCGAGGAGTTCGCCCAGTTCGGGGTGTTCCTCGGCGAGCGCGGCGGCCCGCTCCCGGACCTGCGGCGTCAGCAGCAGTTCGCGGCAGGGCGGGGCCCACAGGCCGTGCTCGGCGACCTCCAGGGAGCGCTGGTCGGCGACCTTGAAGTAGCGGATCTCCTCGACGTCGTCGCCCCAGAACTCGATGCGCAGGGGGTGTTCCTCGGTGGGCGGGAACACGTCGAGGATGCCGCCGCGGACGGCGAACTCGCCGCGCTTCTCGACCAGCTCCACGCGCGCGTAGGCGGCGGCGGCGAGAGCTTCGACGACCTCCTCGAGGTCCGCCGTCGCGCCGGACCTGAGCGCCACAGGTTCCAGGTCGCCCAGGCCCTTGACCTGCGGCTGGAGCACGGAGCGGACGGGCGCGACGACGACCTGGACCGGGCCGGTCTCGGGGTCGTCGGGGCTCGGGTGGGCCAGGCGGCGCAGCACGGCGAGCCGGCGGCCCACGGTGTCGCTGCGCGGCGAGAGCCGCTCGTGCGGCAGGGTCTCCCAGGAGGGGTACTCCACGACGCCGTCCGGCGGCAGCAGGGAGCGCAGCGCCGCGGCGAGGTCCTCGGCCTCGCGGCCGGTGGCGGTGACCGCGAGCACGGGGCGGGCGGACTCGCGGGCCAGCGCGGCGATCGCGAAGGGGCGGGCCGCCGGGGGGCCGACCAGGTCGACGTGCATCCGGTTGCCGTCCGCGGCGGCCTTGATGGCTTCCGCGAGTGCGGCGTCCTTGACGACGGCGTCGAGCAGACCGTGCAGGCTCATGGAGGGGCTATCCGTTCCGGTGATGGGCAACGCGAATCGCCCGACGCGTGATACGGCCGGGGGTCCCAGCCTACGTACGGCCGGGAGGTCTCCAGCCTACGACGGTGCGCCGACAGCCGCCGGGCCTGTGGACGACGGGCCCCGCCGTGGACAACGCCGTCCCCCGAACGGGGCCCGCGCCCACGTCCGGCCGCCGGGCCGCGCACGGCGAAGCGCCCGGTGCCGGGAAGCGGATCTCCGCTCCCCGGCACCGGGCGTACCCCCGCGACCCCCGTACGCGAGGGCGGACCATGGGCCGGTGGACGTCCCCTAGTCGGTGGCGATGGCGTTCAGGACGTTCATGCGGCCCGCGCGGAACGCCGGGACCAGTGCCGCGAACAGGCCCACGAAGGCCGATCCGGCGAACACCCCGCCGATCGTCGGCCACGGGATGTCGAGGACCTTCAGGCCCTCCAGGGCGAGCAGCTGCTGCGCGGTGGCGCCCCACACCATGCCCAGGCCGAGGCCGAGCAGCGCGCCGAACAGGGCGATCACCACCGACTCCAGGCGGATCATCCGGCGCAGCTGGCGGCGCGAGAGGCCGATCGCCCGCATCAGGCCGATCTCCCGGGTGCGCTCGACGACCGACAGCGCCAGGGTGTTCACGACGCCCAGGATCGCGACGATGATGGCCAGGCCGAGCAGGCCGTAGATCATGTTCAGCAGCTGGCCGATCTGGTCCTTCAGGGCCTCCTTGTAGTCGGTCTGGTCCCGGACCTGGTACTGCGGGAAGTCGTGCAGCGCCGTCTTGAGCGCCTGGTACGCCGCCTCCTGCTGGCCCTCCTTCGCGGTGGCGAAGACGAGGAGGTCGAGCGGCATGTCCTCGGCCGGCACGTACTTCGCGACGGTGGTGATCGAGGCGTACATCGCGCCCTTGTCGATGACGACCTCGTCACTGGTGATCGCGCGGACCGTGAGGGTCGCGGTGGTGCCGTCCTTGAAGTCGACCTTCACCGGCGAGCCGATGTCGATGCCGTGCTCCTCGGCGAAGCCCTCGAAGACGGACATGGAGCCGGGCCGGTAGGCGTCGGCGAGGTCGCCGGCCACCGTCTTGGTGCGCACGTCCTCGGCGTAGGAGGGGTCGGCGGCGTTGATCGTCTCGTTCTTCGACCGCTTGCCGTCGGGGGTGATCAGATCCGCGTCGAGGATCTTGTACTCGGTGACCCGCTCCAGCCCGTCCGCCGACTTCACGGCGCGTACGGCCTGCTCGGTGATCGGCTGGCCCTGGTCGTTCTGGATGATGAAGTCGGTGCCGACGGTCTTGTCGAGCTGGTCGGTCGCCGAGGCGACCATGGAGGAGCCGACCACCGACAGGCACGCCACCAGGGCGAGGCCGATCATCAGCGCGGCGCCCGTGGCGCCGGTGCGGCGCGGGTTGCGCAGCGCGTTGCGTTCGGCCATCCGCCCGACCGGCCCGAAGGCCCGCAGCAGGACGACGCTGAGCACCCGCACCACCCCGGCGGCGAGCACCGGTCCGACGACCACGAAACCGATCAGGGAGGCGACCACGCCCAGGCCCAGCCAGAGCGAGCCGTCGCTCGCCTTGCCGGCGTCGGCCGCCAGGTAGAGGGCGTAGCCGCCGGCGCCGGTGAGCAGCAGCCCGAGCACGGCGCGCACGGCACCGGCCTTGGCGTCGGCCGGGGTGCCCGCGTCGCGCAGCGCGGCCATCGGGGAGATCCGGCCGGCGCGGCGGGCCGGGAGGTAGGCGGCGAGGACGGTGACGACGACGCCGAGGACCAGGCCGAGCACCGGGGTCGTCCAGGCGATCGTCAGGTCGCCGGTGGACAGTTCCATGCCCATCAGGCCCATGAGCTTCATCAGCCCGACCGCCAGGCCGACACCGGCGGCGACACCGAGGACGGAGCCGACGACGCCGAGCAGGAGGGCCTCGACCAGCACGGACCGGTTGACCTGCCTGCGGCTGGAGCCGATGGCCCGCATCAGGCCGATCTCGCGGGTGCGCTGGGCGACCAGCATGGAGAAGGTGTTGATGATCAGGAAGATGCCGACGAGGAAGGCGATACCGGCGAAGCCGAGCATCGCGTACTTCAGGACGCCCATGAAGTCGCCGACCTCCTCGGCGTTGGCGTCGGCGACCTCCTTCGCGGTCTGCACCTTGTAGGCGCCGCCGAGCGCGGCGGAGACGTCCTTCTTCAGCCGGTCGTCGGTGACCCCGCTGGCGGCGGTGACGTTGACGTTGGTGTAGACGCCGGTCTCGCCGACCAGGATCCGCTGGGCGGTCCCGGTGTCCAGGTAGAACATCGCGGCACCGGGGTTGGTGACCGTGAAGTCGGCGATGCCGGAGATCTTCGCGCGGTGGGTGCCGACGGCCGTGATGACGCCCAGTTCGTCGCCGAGCCCCAGTCCGTGCTTGTCGGCGGTGTCCGCGTCGACCATGATCTGGCCGGCGTTCCCGGGGGCCGCGCCGGAGGTGATCTCCATGGTGCGGGCGTCGTTGGTGTTCCAGTTGCCGACGATGGTCGGGGCGCCGCTGGACGGGGAGAGGCTGTCCTTGTCGGCGTCGACGACGGTCACCGAGGTCGAGAAGACGGTGCCCTCCGCCGACTTCACGCCCCGCACGCCCTTCACCTCGTCCAGGACGGAGGCGGGCATGACGGGCGGCTTGCCGTTGCCGGAGACGGTCTCACCGGTGTCCGAGGACTTCTTGGCGCTGACGGTGACGTCGGAGGAGGTGGCGGCGAACAGCTTGTCGAACGTCGTGTTCATGGTGTCCGTGAACACCAGCGTGCCGCACACGAACGCCACCGACAGCAGCACCGCCACGGCCGACAGGGCCATGCGCCCCTTGTGCGCGAGGAAGTTGCGCAGCGAGGTCTTCAGCACGGTCATGACGTACGCCCCCGGGCGTCGAAGTCCTTCATGCGGTCCAGGACCTGCTCGGCGGTCGGGTTGTACATCTCGTCGACGATCCGGCCGTCGGCGAGGTACAGCACCCGGTCCGCGTAGGAGGCGGCCACCGGGTCGTGGGTGACCATCACGATGGTCTGGCCCAGCTCGCTCACCGAACGGCGCAGGAAGCCGAGGACTTCGGCGCCCGCGCGGGAGTCGAGGTTCCCGGTCGGCTCGTCACCGAAGATGATCTCGGGGCGGGCGGCCAGGGCGCGGGCCACGGCGACACGCTGCTGCTGGCCGCCGGAGAGCTGGGTCGGCCGGTGCTTGAGCCGCCCGGCGAGACCGACCGTGTCCACCACCCGGGCCAGCCACTCCTTGTCGGGCTTGCGGCCGGCGATGTCCATGGGCAGTGTGATGTTCTCGATCGCGTTGAGCGTCGGCAGCAGGTTGAACGCCTGGAAGATGAACCCGATCCGGTCCCGCCGCAGCTGGGTGAGCTTCTTGTCCTTCAGGCCGGTGATCTCGGTCTCGTCCAGGTAGATCTGACCGGACGTCACGGTGTCGAGCCCGGCGAGGCAGTGCATCAGGGTGGACTTGCCGGACCCGGAGGGGCCCATGATCGCGGTGAACTGGCCGCGGGCGATGTCCACGTCGACATGGTCGAGGGCGACGACGCGGGTCTCCCCGGCTCCGTAGGCCTTGACGACCTGCCGCGCCCGCGCGGCAACGGCCGTACGCCCTCCAGTGCCCCCGTGCCTGGGAATGGTCACAGCCGATGTCACGGTATGTCTCCTATGTCGGTCAACAGATGTTCACGCTGATCCGGGTGGGCCGTCGGCCCGCCGGGTCCGCACGAAGTGGTTACGCGAATGAGTCTCGCGGCCGGAGGGGGTGCGGTTCGATGGTGCTCGGCCCCCTCCTGTACGGGGGAAAACCCCACCTCCCGAGCTGCGGTACGCCGGTGCCGGCGGCGCCCTCAGCGGCGTAAAGCCAGGTTAAGGACGCCCCCCGCCCGGTCTCGTCCTCCGCCGGGACGAAGCCGCCCCGAGCCGATGTACGGAGGAACCCCTAGGGGCCGTCCCCCTGCGGGCGGACTCCGCCTCGGGGTCGCCGTCCGCCCTTCGGGCCACCCAGGCTGCACCCTCCCGCTGCGTCAGGGGCAAGTGCGAAGCTGTCCTGCGGCAGATAGGTGCAAGGGGAAGGAATCCCGTGAGCCAGGGGGACACCGAGCCGGCCGGGCGGCGCATCACCGGCACCCGCGCGGCGGACACGGCCGGCCACGCGCCCGGCACCCGGAACCGTGGTGCCGTCGTCGCCGCGCTGATGCTCGCCATGGCGCTCGCCGCGCTCGACTCCACCATCGTCTCCACGGCCGTGCCGCAGATCGTCGGCGACCTCGGCGGCTTCTCCGTCTTCTCCTGGCTGTTCTCCGGCTACCTGCTCGCCGTCACCGTCAGCCTCCCGGTCTACGGCAAGCTCTCCGACACCTTCGGCCGCAAACCGGTGCTGATCGTCGGGGCGGCCGTCTTCCTCCTCGGTTCGCTGCTGTGCGCGCTGGCCTGGAACATGGCCGCGCTCATCGCCTTCCGCGTCGTCCAGGGCCTGGGCGGCGGCGCCCTCCAGGGCACGGTGCAGACCCTCGCCGCCGACCTCTACCCGCTCGACGAGCGCCCGAAGATCCAGTCCAAGCTGTCCACCGTGTGGGCCGTCTCGGCGGTCGCCGGACCAGCGGTGGGCGGCCTGCTCGCCGCCTACGCCGACTGGCGCTGGATCTTCCTCGTCAACCTCCCCGTCGGCGGACTCGCGCTCTGGCTGATCATCCGTCACCTCCACGAACCGCAGCGCGAGGAGAGCCCGCCCCGCGCCCGCGTGGACTGGGCGGGCGCCCTCGCGGTGTTCGTCTGCGGCGGGGTGCTGCTCACCGCGCTGGTGCAGGGCGGAGTGGCCTGGCCGTGGCGGTCGGCACCCTCCCTGGCCCTGTTCGGCACCGGCCTCGCCCTGGTGGCGGTGGTGGTGCTGGTGGAGCGCCGGGCGGCCGAACCGGTCATCCCCGGCTGGGTCTGGCGGCGCCGCAGCATCGCGGCCGTCAACCTGGCCCTGGGCGCGCTCGGCCTGCTGATGGTGGCCCCCACGGTGTTCCTGCCGACCTACGCCCAGTCGGTCCTCGGCCTCGGCCCCGTCGCCGCCGGCTTCGTGCTCTCCGTGTGGACGCTGAGCTGGCCGGTGTCGGCCGCGCTCAGCCAGCACGTGTACCGCAGGATCGGCTTCCGCGACACGGCCATGCTGGGCATCGGCGCCGCCACCCTGATCCTCGCCGCGTTCCCGCTGCTTCCCCACCCGGGCGAGGCCTGGCAGCCGGCGCTGCTGATGCTGCTGCTCGGCGCCGCCCTCGGCCTGTTCCAGCTGCCGCTGATCGTCGGCGTGCAGTCGACGGTCGGCTGGGCCGAACGCGGCACCACCACCGCGTCGGTGCTGTTCTGCCGGCAGACCGGCCAGACGCTGGGCGCCGCCCTCTTCGGCGCGATCGCCAACGGCGTGCTGGCCGCACGCCTCGGCGGCGCCGGCGACCTCGACACCGTCGCCCGCGGCCTGGACACCGGCGCCGCCGCCGACACCACCCGCCGGGCGATCGCCGACGCGGTCCACGCCGTCTACCTCGGCGCGGCGGGAGCGGCGGCGCTGGCCTTCCTGGTCCTGCTGTTCCTGGCCCCCCGCCGCTTCCCGGTCCGCGCACAGGACCCGGCCTGAACACCCGCCCCCACCGCTTCCCGGTCGGCGCGCGCCCCGGCCCGAGCACCCGCGGCGACGTCCGGCCGGTCCGCGCACAGGACCCGGTCCGACCACCTGCCCCGCGGGCCCGGCCCGAGCACCCGCCCCGCGGCGGCGTCCCGCCGGCCGGGGCCGTACGCTCGGCCCATGGTGACCCTGGAGCGGCTGCGGGCCGGGCACGCGGAGGCGCTGCTGTCCTTCGAGCGGGAGAACCGCGAGTACTTCGCCCGCACGGTGCCCGACCGCGGTGACGCCTACTTCACCGGGTTCACCGACCGCCATCGCGCGCTGCTCGCCGAACAGGCCGCCGGGACCTGCCACTTCCACGTCGTCCTGGACGCGGACGGGCACCTGGTCGGCCGGGTCAACCTGGTCGACGTCGTGGACGGCACGGCGGAACTCGGCTACCGCGTGGGGGAACGCGCCGCGGGCCGGGGCGTCGCCACCGCGGCGGTGGGGCTGGTGTGCGAGGCGGCGGCCACGGCGTACGGGCTGCGCGCGCTGACCGCGGTCACCACGCTGGACAACACCGCCTCCCGGGCCGTGCTCCGCCGCTGCGGGTTCACCGAGGCGGACCCCCTGACCGTCGACGGCCGCCCCGCACTCCTCCACCGACGCGCACTCCTGCCCTGAGGGCCGGCCGTCGACCGCCCCGCGCCGAGGCCACTGCGCCCGGCGCGAGCGCCGTCACGGTGACGCTCACCGGTGCCGTACGGGCCCTCCCACCGCCGGAGGCGCCGGCGCACCCGCCTCACTCCGTCGGCGTGCACCCGCCCGTGAGCGCCGCGAGGCTGTCGCGCACCTGGTCCATGTGCGCCTGCACGTCGTCCCAGCGCTCCCCGTGCTCCCGCAGCACCCGCTCGGTCTCACGGACGATGCGCTCCTCCCGCGCCCGTGCCTCGGCGACGATGCCGGCGGCCCGTGCCTGCGCCTCCTCCTGCCGGCACCGGGCGGACTCCTCCGCCTCGGCGAACGCCTCCTCCGCCTCGGCGAGCCCGGCCTCGGCCCGCGCCAGCATGTCGGCGTGACGGGCGTCCAGCGCCGCGGCGCGCGCGGCCGCCGACCGCTCGGCGGCCTCCCACCGCTCGGCGTGGTCCTTCTCCTGGTCGGCGAGGAGGGCTGCGGTGCGCCGGCGCACCTCGCGCAGGGCGGCGAGCGCCTCCGCGCGGCGCTCCTTGACCTCCCGCCGGGCCGCGACCCGGATCTCGTCGGCCTCGGCACGGGCCGCGTCCAGCCGCTGCCGGGCCCGTTCCTCGGCCTCCGCGCGCAGCGCACCGGCGTCCGCCTCCGCGGCCCGGCGCACCTCCAGCGCACCCTCCTCGGCCCGCGCGACCCGCTCGTGCGCCTCGCGCCGGGCCCGCTCCCGCACGTCGGCCGCCTCCTCCTCCCCGAGCTGGAACAGGCGCCGGGCGCGCTCCCCCAGCGCCTCGTACGTCTGCGGCGCGAGCCGGGCCACGGCCGCCCGCAGCAGTTCCGCCTCCTGCTCCATCTCCCTGGCGAGCACGGTGAGCCGGGCCGCCCGCTCCCAGGCGGCGTCGCGGTCCCGGCAGAGCGCCGTGGCGAACGTGTCGACCTGTTCGGGACGGTAACCACGCCCCCGCACGGCCGTGAAGCCGTGCGGGGACACCGACGCACCGCTCATTCTGGAGCCCTTTCCCACCGACCACCTGATGTCGTGCACATCTTGATGGATCGACAGGAACCTCCCGGAACATGACACTTCACGGGAAGGTGCACACAAAAGGGCCTGGCCCGGTCGGGGAAGACCGGGCCAGGCCCCTCACTCACACACCGTCAGAACGCCGCCGCCGTCACAGCAGCCCGTCCCACATCTGCTCCAGCAGCACCGACCACCAGCTCTCCGGCGAACCGAGCGCCGCCGGGTCGAGAGCGGCCAACTGGGCCTGGAAGTCGACGGTCCAGCGGCCCGCCTGCTCCTGGTTCAGCCCGAACCGCAGCCGCCACATCCGACCCAGCAGCGCCAGGCAGCGCGCGAACTCCGGCAGTCCGGTGTTCACGAACTGCGGCGGCACCGGCGCCCCGCCCGGCCCGGCCTCCACCGGCACCGCGACGATGTTCGCCGTGCCGTACTGCACACAGATCGCCTTGCCGAAGTCACTGCCCATGACGAGGTAGGACCCCGCGTCCGCGGCGGGCCGCACCCCGCGCTCCTGCGCCAGCTCCGCCAGCGTCGGCACCGGCCGCCCCGGCTGCGCCTGCGCCCAGAAGAACGGCCCCATGTCGACCGGCAGACCGGCCACCACCAGCGTGTGCGCGACGATCGGCGGCACGCCCTGCCGGGACACCGCCGCCTGCTCGAACCGGAAGACACCCGGCCCGAACGCCGCCGCCAGCTCCTGCGCCACGCCCTCCGGCGGAACCGGCGGCAGCGGCTGCACCGGCGGCAGCGGCGCGCGCACCGGAGCGGGGCGCGCGGGCCCGTCCGCGACCTGGTGCAACTCGCCCTGGTGGGCCAGCAACTGCTGCATGCCCTGCTGCCGGCTGGCGTGGTCCGTGCCGTACGGCGCGATCGACGTGATCCGCGCCTGCGGCCACTGCTCCCGGATCATCCGCGCGCAGTAGGCGCCCGGCAGCTCGCACGACTCGAGCTCCGTGTGCAGCTCCAGCACCTGGTCCGGCGGCACGTTCATCGCCCGCAGCTCGTGGAAGATCTGCCACTCCGGGTGCGGGGTGCCCGGCGCCGAACGCCGGATCAGCTGCTGCTCCGAACCGTCCTGGGCGCGGTAGCGCAGCACGGCCTGGTAGCCCGGACCGACCGTCGGCTGCCCCTGCTGCGGATAGCCGTACGCCGGCGGCTGCGCACCCGGCACGGGCTGCCCCGGGAACGGCGGCTGACCGGGCACGGGCTGACCCGGCGCGGGCGGCATCGGCTGCGGGGCACCCGGCGGCACCCCGGGGGCGCCCGGCACGCCGGGCACGCCCGGGGCGCGCGGCGGCGGGGGCGCACCGGGACCGCCGACCGGCGGTGCGGCCAGCATGGTCTCCGCGTGATGCACGGCACCGGGCGCACCCGGAACACCCGGAGCGCCGGGAGCACCCGGAGCGCCGGGGACACCCGGGGGCTGCGGCGCCCCGGGGGCCGCCGGAGGACCCGGAGGCTGTGGCGCGCCCGGACCCATCTGCGACGGGTCGGCCAGCATCGTCGCCGCGTGGTGGACACCGCCCGGAGGCGTGCCGCCAGGCGTGTTCGGCGCACCCGGACCCGCCGGACCCTGGGGACCGTCGGGCCCGAGGGCGGACACGAGCTGGGTGGGCACGTAGGCACCACCGGAGGGGGTGCCCGGAGCGGGCGCCGGAGGCGGCGTACCACCCGGCCGCGCGCCCGGGGTTCCCGGGGCGCCCGGCGGAGGCGGCGGCGTCGCGCCCCCGCCCCGGCCACGGCGCGGCGGCGGGGCCGCCTTGCTGGTGGCGGCGTCGGCGATGTCCCCGGGCTGCGGCGGCGCGGGCCGGGCACCGCCCGCCTGCGGGTGACCGTGGGACGGCGCGCCAGGAACGGGCGGCGGCGTACTGCCCGGCGGCGCGGGCGGCGGCGGAGGCGCGCTCCCCTGCGGAGCGCCCGGGACCGGCGCCCCCGGTACGGGCGGCACGGAGGGCGGAGGCGGCGTACCCGGAGCGCCCGGCGCCGCGGGCACGCCGGGCGCGGGCACGCCCGGCGCCGCGGCGGCACCCTGACCACCCGGGGCGCCCGGCGCACCGGGGTCGCTCAGTGCCGGCGCGATCGCCGTGGGCGGAAGCCGGCTGCCCCCCTGGAGCAGTTCCGTCTTCGCCTCCGGCACCACCGCCGGCGGCACCTCGTCGTCCACCCCGCTCAGCGGCGGCGCGAACACGGTCTCCGGCAGCGGCACCGAACGGTCCTCACCGGCATCCGCGTTGGTGTCGGTCCCGGCCCACGGAGTGGCCCCCACGGGCACGTCCGGCGCACCACCCGGCACGGCACCGGGCGCGGCACCGGACGGGCCACCCGGCGCCGCCGAACCGACAGCACCCGGACCGCCCGAAGGACCCGCAGCCCCGGAAGGACCCGGAGTGCCCGCCGCACCCGCCGGAATGCCCGCCTGGGTCTCCGGAAGCGCCGGCCCGGCGGCCGCGGCGGCCGGCCCCGGCACCGCGTCCGCGGGCCCGCCCGGCCCGGACACCGCGTCCCGCGGCCCCGCCCCCGGCGACCCCGCGTCCCCCGGCGACACGTCCCGCGACGCCCCGCCCCGCGACTCCCGCTGATCCGGGATGCCCAGCCTGTCCGCCGCGTCCTGCAACCACTCCGGCGGAGTCAGCAGGAACGACGTCTGATTCAGATCGACCCGGGCCGCGGGCGCCGGCACCGGCTCCTCCGCCACCTCACGGCCGTACTCCTCCTCGTACCGGCGAATCACCTCACCCACCGGCAGCGACGGCCACAGCGTCGCCTCCCCGCTGTCCCGGGCGATCACCAGCCGCTGCGCGCCGCCGTCCGAGCGCGGACCGTCCTCCCGGTCCTCCGCCCACACCACGAAGCCCAGCTCGAACTCCCGCACCCGCACCTCACGGTGCTGGTACGACGGCACATCGCCGTTGATCCACTCCTCCGCGCGCTCCTGCGCCTGCGCGAATGTCACCATCGGTCAGCTCACTCCCCGGACACCGGCACGGACCGCGCGAAACCGCCGTCCACCATCAAGTTCGCCACCGTCTCCAGCTCCGGCGGACTGCCCGCCAGCCGCGACAGGAACGCGTCGAAGTCGTCCCCGCACGGCAGCAGCAGCCGCTCCACACGCTCGGCGGGCGGCACCGCCGGATCCACGTCCCGCGCGTCGTCGTACGCGCAGAACCACACCGAACCGACCCGCTCGCCCTTCACCTTCACCGCGAGCAGACCACCCTGCACGAAACCGACCCCCAGGTAGTCCTTGGTCAGGTGATCCCGCAAGCACTTGTTGACGTACACCAGGTCGTTGACCGCGGCCTCGTCCCGCACCGTGAAGAACGGCTGGTCGATCAGCAGCCCCAGCTCCGCGTCCAGCGCGGTGCCCACCGGCGCACAGCCACCCGCCGCCTTCAGGAACGACCGGTAGGCGCCCGGCAGCCGGTAACCGAGGTCCTCCTCGACCCCCTGCACCTGCGCCTCACTCACCGCCACACCCGACTTCGGCAGCCCGAAGTGCGCCGGACGCGTCTCCTGCAACGGCCGCGTCCCCCGCTTGCCCTGGTCCACCGCCGCCGTCGCGATCCCGCCGTGATGCCGCAGCAGCGCCTTCACCTCGACCGGCACCAGCTCCAGCCGCCGCGACCCCACCACGTGGTGCCACGTCCAGCCGTGCGGCGTCGCCACCGCCGGGATCGTGTCCCACAGCTCGTGCCCCGACGCCGCCAGCGCCGCGTTCGCCGAGACGTAGTCGGTCAGCCGCAGCTCGTCGACACCGAAACCCTCCGGCGGCTCGGCGATCTCCGCCGCCGCCCGCGCATACGGCGAGAAGTCGGGATAGCCGCGCTCGTCCACCCGCACCCCTCTCGGATGACGGGCCGCCCGGACCGGATCCGGGAAATGCACGACCTGCCCGGCGTAGGCCGCGTTCGGCGGCGCGGCTTGTCCCCCGGCCTGGCGGCCGGGAGGTGCCCCCAGCCCGAGCCGACCTGTCGTCATGGCGGTTGCCCCCTGCGGCACTCTGTACGACCCGTAACGACCGACTCCGGCCGCTACGCCCCGTATCGACTTCTCTGCTCCGACGGCGCCCCTCGGGCCGGCACGCCGACCGCGCGCGACGCGGTGCCGACAGCCTATGCGGTACCGCGAAACCGGTCACCGGCGCCGGTCACGCCCACCCCACCCCACCGGACGAAAACCTTCCGCATCAACGGACCACCACGGCCACCACCCCGGAACCCCCGCCCCGCCCCCCAATCCCACGCCACAGCCCTGACACACCGTCACCATCGCGTCACCACCACGTGACAGCACACCCCCGACCGTGCGTCTCCACCCCGCCCCAGCTTCCGCACCAGCCACGGCATTTGGCACTCTGTGTCCGCCGGGGGGATGCACGCGAGGGGAAAACACGACCATGAACGCCACGCAAACAGGACCGCACACCAGCACCTCCGGCGACCCCCGCGTCGGCTGGAGCACCACCGACGAACGCCCCGCCCCCACCCTCCGTCACCGCCGCGACGGCATACTCCCCACCGTCGCCGCCGCCCTCTCCGTACGCGGCACCACCCTCACCGGCACCGCCGCCCGCGGCGACCGGCCCCCCACCCTGCACCCCCTGGTCCAGGACTTCCTCGACACCCTCACCAGCGCCCAACGCGACCGCTTCACCGGCCGCTGCGCCGAAACCCTCCTCATCTCCCGCCACCTCACCACCGCCGACGCCGCCCGCAGCAAACGCGCCGCCCGCCGGCCCATGACCAACGGCGAAGCCCGCAAATCCCTCAAACAGGCCAAACTCACCGCCCGCCGCATCCGCGAGGACGGCGACCCCCTGCACGGCACCTTCGCCACCCCCTGCCGCGCCTGCACCGCCCTCAGCGCCCACTTCGGCGTCCGCATCGTCGACCCCACCGCCACCGACCACTGACCCCACCCGCCGCCCCACGACACCACGACGAACCAGGGCAGATGCACACCGACCGCACCTCCACCACCCGCTTCTCCGTCCCCGTCGACGCCGCCCTGCGCGCCGCCGGCTGGCAACCCGGCCGCTGGGACATCGAACAAGCCGAGATCTGGGCCGACACCCTCCGCGGCCACACCTCACCCAACGGACACCGGCACGCCGTCTCCCCCGCCGCCGTCGAAGCCTGGGCCGAATTCGGCGGCCTGCACATCACCCCCACCGGCCCCGGCCGCCAGCTCGCCCCCGCCGCCCTCCACCTCGACCCCCTGCACGGCCTCCACCTCGCCCGCACCCTCGGCGACCTCGGCCGCGCCCTCGACACCGAGATCAGCCCCCTCGGCGCCGAAACCGACACCCAGGCGCTCCTCGCCATCGACACCGAAGGCCGCGTCTACGCCCTCGACCACACCGGCGACTGGTACCTCGGCCCCGACATCGACCACGCCCTCACCACCCTCGTGGCCGGCCTGGAACCCGTCCGCCTCACCGCCGGCTGACCGGACCACGGGCAGCACCCCGGCCCCACCGACCGCCCAGACACCACCCCACGGCCGCCTCCCGGCCCACCGCACCCGCGGCCCGAGAGATACCCCCGGACCCCACACGCCCTACGACGCCGGAATCACCGCCGACACCCGGAAACCCCCCGCATCCGTCGGCCCCGACACGAACACCCCGCCCAGCCCGACGACCCGCTCCTTCATCCCCACCAGCCCATTGCCCCCCGAAGGCAACCGGGCCGACGACACCGACGACGACTCCGACGGCGGCTCGTTCTCCACCTGCATCGCGATCTCCGACGCCCGATGCGCCAACCGCACGTACGTCTTCGCCCCCGCCGCGTGCTTGTGGACGTTCGTCAACGCCTCCTGCACCACCCGATACGCCGTCTGCTCCACCTCCGGCGCATACGCCCGCGCCTCCCCCTCCACCGACAGATCCACCACCAGCCCCGTCGCCGCCGACTGCCCGATCAGCTCGTCCAGCTCCGACAGGCAGGGCCCCTCCCCCGGCTCCTCCGCCGCCCGCGACACCGCCGCGGCCGCAGCCGCCGCACCCACCGCCGCCAACGGCACCGACGCCCCCGGACGCCGCCCCGCACCGTCCCCCGAACGCAGCACCCCCAGCATCTCCCGCAACTCGGTCAACGCCTGCCGCCCCATGTCCCCCACCAGCGCGGCATTGCGCACCGCCTTCTCCGGATCCTTCCGCGCCACCGCCTGCAACGCCGCCGCGTGCACCACCATCAGACTCACCCGGTGCGCGACCACGTCATGCATCTCCCGGGCGATCCGCGTCCGCTCCTCGCTGCGCGCCCACTCCGCCCGCTCCTCCGCCCGCTCCGCGAGCAGCTGAAGCTCCCGCTCCAGCGAATCCGCCCGCTCCCGCAGACTCTCCATCAGCCGCCGCCGCGCCCCCACGTACAGCCCCAGCAGCAACGGCGGCGCCGTCACCCCCAACGACGCGGTGATCGAGACGAACGGGACGAACCAGTCCCCCACGCTCAGCTCCACCTCACCGCCCGCCGTGTCCTGCTGCGCCCGCACCAGCGTCACCACCAGCGTCCCCGCCAGCGACATCCCCGCCAGCGCCGCGATGATCCGGCGCGGCAGCTCCGACGCCGCCAGCGTGTACAGGCCGACGACCGTCAGCAGCAGGCCCATCTGCGCCGGCGCGATCGCGATCGACACCAGCACCACGGCGATCGGCCACCTGCGCCGCCACAGCAGCGCGGAGCCGGCCACCACCCCGAACGCGACCCCCGCCGCCTCCGGGATCCCCGCGTCCTGGGCGAAGGGGTAGCCCTCCACCGAACACTCCAGCGCCGACAGCAGCGCCAGGCTCCAGTCGAGCACCGCACTGCGCCGTCTCTCCCACCACCACGGCCCCGACCGGGCCTCCGTGTGGTCATCCCCCGTCGTGGTCATGGCTCCAGCCTACGGGCGGCGGGGCGGCCTTTTCCGGCGAGTTCCGACGACTGGCCCGCACCACACCCCGTAATCGAATAACAGCGAAACCCGCCGTAATCCCTCGAACTGCTGAACCACTCCCGTTCGACCCCGGAATCCCACATTTCACCCGGACGGTATGCCTATGGCACATTCCAGCGGCAAGTACGCCGACTTCGAGGAGCTGCGCAGCCAGGCGATCGGCCTGCGGCGGGCGGGGCTCAGCCGACGGCAGATCCGGGACCGGCTGCACGTCGACAACAACGACATCCTCAACCGCCTCCTGGAGGGCGAGCCGGCTCCGGAGTGGACGAAGCGGCCCAACGCGAAGGACGACCTGCGCGAGAGGGCGAGGGAGCTGCGCCTGCGGGGCTGGACCTACGACCGGATCCAGCTGGAGCTGGGGTGCTCCAAGAGTTCGATCTCGCTGTGGGTGCGGGATCTGCCGAGGCCGGAGCGACGCCCCCCGGCCGAGCAGGCGAGACTCGCGGCCCGCAAGCGATGGGAGCACGAGCTGGCTCGACGCGACGAGGAGCGGCAACGCACGAAGGCCGCGGCGGCGGCCGGGGTCGGCGACCTGTCGGACCGGGAGGTGTTCCTCGCGGGAGTGGTCCTCTACTGGGCCGAGGGCGCCAAGGACAAAACGTACAGCCGCCGGGAGAGGCTGCAGTTCATCAACAGCGATCCGAACGTCATCAGGTTCTACCTGCGCTGGCTCGACGCGCTGGGCGTGGAGCGCGAGCGGCTGCGCTTCCGGGTGAGCATCCACGAGCGCGCGAGCGTGGCCGACGCGGAGAGGTTCTGGGCGGATCTGGTCGGCATCGGGACGGCCGACCTCCAGGCGTCCTCCCTCAAGAGGCACAACCCCAGGACCAGCCGGAGGAACACCTCGGACGGTTACCACGGCTGCCTGACCATCACCGTGCTCAAGAGCGCCGACCTGTACCGTCGCATGGAAGGCGCCTGGTACGGCATAGTTGGCTCTGCGCGCATGCCCGATCAACAGAATCGGACATAGCGTCCAAACCATCCCGGATCGTCTAAGGGTAGGACAAACGGTTTTGGTCCGTTGAATGAGGGTTCGAATCCTTCTCCGGGAGCCACAGCACACACATTCTCCGTTCGGGTCCCGGCTGGCACCGCCCAGTCGGGACCCGCTCTCGTCTCCCCCCGAAACGCCCCCGGTATCCTGCGGTTGTCCACACCCCACTCCACAGCCGAAGGGCATCCCGTGAGCGCCATTCGCCCGGCAGCCGTCGTCGTTCTCGCAGCGGGTGAGGGCACCCGTATGAAGTCGGCCACACCCAAGGTCCTGCACGAGCTCTGCGGACGCAGCCTCGTGGGGCATGTGCTGGCCGCGGCCGGTGAGTTGAAGCCGGAGCATCTCGTCGTGGTCGTCGGGCACGCCCGCGAGCAGGTCACCGCGCATCTCGCGGAGGTCGCCCCCGGCGCCCGCACCGCCGTGCAGGCGGAGCAGAAGGGCACCGGGCACGCCGTCCGGATGGGCCTGGAGGAGCTGGGCGGGAGCGTCGACGGGACGGTCGTGGTCGTGTGCGGGGACACCCCGCTGCTGACCGGTGACACCCTCGGGCAGCTGGCCCGGACGCACGCCGAGGACGGCAACGCCGTGACGGTGCTCACCGCGGAGGTCCCGGACGCGACCGGTTACGGCCGGATCATCCGGGACGAGGCGACGGGTGCCGTGACCGCGATCGTCGAGCACAAGGACGCGACCGAGGCGCAGCGGGTGATCCGGGAGATCAATTCCGGGGTGTTCGCGTTCGACGGCCGGCTGCTCGCCGAGGCGCTGGGGAAGGTCCGTACGGACAACAGCCAGGGCGAGGAGTACCTGACGGACGTCCTGGGGATCCTGCGGGAGGCCGGGCACCGGGTGGGTGCGTCGGTGGCGGCCGATCACCGGGAGATCGCGGGGATCAACAACCGGGTGCAGCTCGCCGAGGCGCGGCGGATCCTGAACGACCGGCTGTTGACGCGCGCGATGCTGGCGGGTGTCACGATCGTGGATCCGGCGTCGACGTGGGTGGATGTGACGGTGACGTTCGGGCAGGACGTCGTGGTGCATCCGGGGACGCAGTTGCAGGGCGCCACGCAGTTGGCCGAGGGCTGTGAGGTGGGTCCGAACAGCCGGCTGAGGGACACCCGGGTCGGTGCGGGGGCGCGTGTCGACAACACGGTGGCCGAGGGTGCGACGGTGGGCGCGGAGGCGACGGTGGGTCCGTTCGCGTATCTGCGGCCGGGGACGCGGCTGGGCCGCAAGGGCAAGATCGGGACGTACGTCGAGACGAAGAACGCGTCGATCGGTGAGGGTACGAAGGTGCCGCATCTGTCGTACGTGGGGGACGCGACGATCGGTGAGTACACGAACATCGGTGCGGCGAGCGTGTTCGTGAACTATGACGGTCAGGAGAAGCACCACACGACCGTCGGGTCGCACTGCCGTACCGGTTCGGACAACATGTTTGTGGCTCCTGTCACGATCGGGGACGGTGCCTATACGGCTGCCGGCTCCGTGATCACGAAGGATGTGCCGCCCGGCTCGCTCGCTGTGGCCCGTGGTCAGCAGCGGAATATCGAGGGCTGGGTGGCTCGTAAGCGTCCGGGGAGTGCGGCGGCGAAGGCGGCCGAGGCGGCTTCCCGGGAGCCGGACGGCGAGGGCTGACCGGAAACAGGTGCGTCCGGGACGGCGTACCGTGATAAGTGCACACCCGCACCCCACCAGCTGAGACGACGTTTCTCGTGCTTCGGCTGCCGAGACGTCGTGTCGACACCCAGCTGTGACACCTCTGAGGAGAAAGTGCTGTGACCGGGATCAAGACGACCGGCGAGAAGAAGATGATGTTCTTCTCCGGCCGCGCCCACCCCGAGCTTGCCGAGGAGGTCGCCCACCAGCTGGGTGTCGGGGTTGTCCCGACGAAGGCCTTCGACTTCGCCAATGGCGAGATCTATGTCCGCTATCAGGAGTCGGCGCGTGGCGCGGACTGTTTCCTGATCCAGAGCCACACGGCTCCGATCAACAAGTGGATCATGGAGCAGTTGATCATGATCGACGCGTTGAAGCGTGCGTCGGCGCGTTCCATCACGGTGATCGTGCCGTTCTACGGTTACGCGCGGCAGGACAAGAAGCACCGGGGTCGTGAACCGATCTCGGCGCGTCTGATCGCGGATCTGATGAAGACGGCGGGTGCGGACCGGATCCTCACGGTGGATCTGCACACGGACCAGATCCAGGGCTTCTTCGACGGTCCGGTGGACCACTTGTTCGCGCTGCCGCTGCTGGCCGATTACGTGGGCAAGAAGGTGGACCGGCAGAAGTTGACGGTGGTGTCTCCGGACGCGGGCCGGGTGCGGGTCGCGGACCGGTGGTGTGACCGGCTGGGCGCGCCGCTGGCGATCGTGCACAAGCGGCGTGACAAGGACGTGGCGAACCAGGTGACGGTCCACGAGGTCGTGGGTGAGGTCGCGGGCCGGGTGTGTGTCCTGGTCGATGACATGATCGACACGGGTGGGACGATCTGTGCGGCCGCGGACGCGTTGTTCGCGCATGGTGCGGAGGACGTGATCGTGACGGCGACGCACGGTGTGCTGTCGGGTCCGGCGGCGGACCGGCTGAAGAACTCGCGGGTGAGTGAGTTCGTGTTCACGAACACGCTGCCGACGCCGGGTGAGCTGAGCCGGGACCTGGACAAGCTGACGGTGCTGTCGATCGCTCCGACGATCGCGCGTGCGGTGCGTGAGGTGTTCGAGGACGGTTCGGTGACGAGTCTGTTCGACGAGCAGTAGGTCTTCCGGGGCGTTCTGCCTGATCGATTTTTCTGCGGCCTCCTGCGCCGAGTACTCTGTTGCAGTTGCTCGGCGAGGGAGGCCGTACGCGTGTGTACGGCGGTCCGTTATCGACGCGCTCTTCGTAGCAGGCCGTTCGTGGCCGGGTGACCCGTCCGTTCCGCTTCCTACGAGGAGTGATCATCATGTCCGAGGTGAAGCTCACCGCCGAGACCCGTACCGAGTTCGGTAAGGGTGCCGCCCGTCGTATCCGTCGTGACAACAAGGTTCCGGGTGTGCTGTACGGCCACGGTTCCGACCCGCTGCACCTGACCTTCCCGGGTCACGACCTGCTGCTGGCGCTGCGTACGCCGAACGTCCTGATCTCCCTGGACATCGACGGCAAGTCGCAGGAGCTGGCGATTCCGAAGGCCGTGCAGCGTGACCCGCTGAAGGGCTTCCTGGAGCACGTGGACCTGCAGCTGGTCAAGCGTGGCGAGCAGGTCACGGTCGAGATCCCGGTGGTCGCCGAGGGCGAGCTGGCCCCGGGTGGCAACCTGCTGGAGCACGTGCTGAACGCGCTGCCGGTCGAGGCCGAGGCCACGCACATCCCGGAGCAGGTGACCGTGTCCGTGGAGGGTCTGGAGGCGGGTGCCTCGGTCCACGCCAAGGACATCGCGCTGCCGAACGGTGTGACGCTGGCCGTCGAGGAGGACGCTGTCGTCCTTCAGGTCCTGGCCGCGCAGGCCGAGGAGACTGAGGGCGAGGGCGCCGAGGGCGGCGAAGAGTCCGCCGAGGCCTGATCCCAGGTTTTTTCCGTCGTCAGCCGCTGTCTCCCCGGGTTTTCCGGTGGGGGCGGCGGCTGGCGTGTATCCGAGGAGATGTGGACGTGACGACCGATGCGGGTGTGCCCTGGCTGATCGTGGGGCTGGGGAATCCGGGGCCGGAGTACGCGATGAACCGGCACAACGTCGGTTTCATGGTGGTGGATCTGCTGGCGGAGCGGGTCGGGGGCCGGTTCAAGCGGGCGGGCAAGGCTCAGGCGCAGGTGGTGGAGGGGCGGATCGGTCCGCCGGGGCCGGGGAGCCGGCGGGTGGTGCTGGCGAAGCCGATGTCGTTCATGAACCTGTCGGGGGGTCCGGTGAACGCGTTGCGGGACTTCTACAAGGTTCCGGTGGAGCGGATCGTGGCGGTGCATGACGAACTGGACATCGACTACGCGACGCTGCGGCTGAAGCTGGGGGGTGGTGACAACGGGCACAACGGGCTGAAGTCGATGACGAAGGCGATGGGTTCGGATTATCACCGGGTGCGGTGCGGTATCGGGCGGCCGCCGGGGCGGATGCCGGTGGCGGATTTCGTGCTGCGGGATTTCTCGTCGGCGGAGCGCAAGGAGCTGGACTGGTTCGTGGACCGGGCGGCGGATGCGGTGGAGTGTCTGGTGCTCGATGGGCTGGAGCGGGCGCAGGGCACGTACAACTCCTGACGTTTCGCCCAGCGAAGTTGACCGGCCGTGCAGGTATGGCCAAAGATCGCGGCCATGCCTTCTGCGGTCGTCTCCCGTCCGGGTGCCGTCGCCGTGCTGCGCTTCGGCCGGTGTGCGGCGATGAGTGTCGTCACGGCGCTGATCCTGGTGGCCGGGGTGTGGGCCTCGTGGGGGTCCGCCCAGTACGTGATGCTGACGAAGGGGCGGGAGAGCGGCACCGTCGAGGTGGCCGATTGCGGCGGTGGTGTCTGTGCGGGGCCGTACACGCCGTTGTCGCACGGTTCGCTGCCGCGGGAGCGGGTGGTCGTCGAGGATTCGGCGGCGGTGCGCGAGGGCCGCACGTACACGGTGGTGATGAAGCCGGACGGTGACGAGGCGGTGCGTTCCGGCCCGGCCGGGATCCTGTACGCGTGGGTGCCGCTCGGCGGGGCGCTGCTGCTGGCCTCGGTGGTGGTGGCGGGCGGTCTGCGCCGGACGCGAGCCGCGTGGGTGCTGGCGGGGTCGGGGGTCGCGCTGCTGACGGCGGCGTTCGTGACCATGTGAGGGGTTGGCCCGTTCTCCACGTCTGTGGAGGGTTCGGGTGTTGCCCGTTCGTGATTGACCGGCCGGCGGGCGGGGCTGGAAGCTGAGCCGCCCCCTCCACATCTCGCCGTTCACTCTCCCGAAGATGGACCACTGCCTCATGCGAACCCTCTCGCGCGCCGGCGCCGTCTGCGCCGCCGCCTCCGCGGCCCTGCTGCTGCTCGCCCCGGCCGCCCATGCCGCGCCGCCCGGTGACAACGGCACGGTCAAGATCCACGATGCCGTGACCGGCGAGGAGCTGCGCCGCAACGAGCCGCACGTGTGCGCCTTCTACCTGGACGCCTTCGGTTTCGACGGCGGTCAGCGGGTGGACTGGCGGATCGAGGCGGTCCCGCCGGGCGGGAACGCGGGCGAGACGGTGGAGTCCGGTTCCCTGGCGCTGGACGGCGCGGGGCACGGCCGGACGGCGGACCTGTCCCTGCCGGACGGGCACTACAAGCTGTTGTGGACCTTCGAGGGCGAGAAGGGCGCGGGCAAGCACAAGGTCTTCTGGTCGGATTGCGCGGACGAGGGCGGGGACGCGGGGGCGGGGCCGCGGGAGAGCGGCGGTGCGGTGCCGTCGGGCTCGGGCTCGGCCTCGCCGTCGCCGTCGGCTTCGGCTTCGGGTCCGGCTTCGCAGGGCGCGCCGGAGGCGTCCGGGGCGCCGGGTGCGTCCGCCGGTGCGGGCGTGTCGCCGTCCCCGGGGGGCGGTGCGGACGGGGACCTCGCACGGACCGGGAACGGGGCGCCGGTGGGCCTGCTGTCGGGTGCGGCGGCGGCGCTGCTGGCGGCGGGCGGTTGCCTGGTGGTGCGCCGGCGCAGGGCCGGCCAGGGCTGACGTACGCGTGCGGAAGGGCTGTGCCCCCGGGTCCGCGGACCCGGGGGCACAGCCCTTCTCGTGTGGGTGGTCAGCCGGTGTTGCGCAGGCCGGCGGCCACGCCGTTGACGGTGAGCAGCAGGGCGCGGGAGAGCAGCGGGTCGGGCTGTTCGCCGGCGGCTGCGGCGTCGCGCTGGCGCTTGAGGAGGGCGACCTGGAGGTAGGAGATCGGGTCCAGGTAGGCGTCGCGGATGGCGAAGGTCTGCTTGAGGACGGGCTGCGCGTCGAGGAGTTCGTCCTCGCCGGTGATGCGCAGGACCTCGGCGACGGTCAGCTCGTGTTCGGCCTGGATGGTGTCGAAGACGTGCTTGAGGTCGTCGGGCACGAGGGTGTCGACGTAGTGGCGGGCGATCCGCAGGTCCGTCTTGGCGAGGGTCATCTCGACGTTGGAGACGAAGTTGCGGAAGAAGTGCCACTGCCCGTACATCTCGTCGAGCACGGTGTCCAGGCCGGCCTCGCGCAGGGCCTTCAGGCCGGAGCCGACGCCGAACCAGCCGGGGACGATCTGCCGGGACTGGGTCCAGCCGAACACCCACGGGATGGCGCGCAGGCCGTCGAGGCCGGCGCCGGAGTCGGGGCGCCGGGAGGGCCGGGAGCCGAGGTGCAGGTCGGCGAGCTGGTCGACGGGGGTGGAGGCGAAGAAGTACGCGGGCAGGTCGGGGTCCTCGACCAGGCGCCGGTAGGCGGCGTGGGCGGCGTCGGAAACGACGTCCATCGCGGCGTCCCAGCGGGCGAGGGCCTCGTCGGACTGGCGCGGGGCGGTGTGCAGGGCGGAGGCCTGGAGGGTGGCCGCGACGGTCAGCTCCAGGTTCTCGCGGGCCAGTGAGGGGATGAGGTACTTGTCGGAGATGACCTCGCCCTGCTCGGTGACCTTGATCTCGCCTTCCAGGGTTCCCCAGGGCTGGGCGAGGATCGCGTCGTGGGTGGGGCCGCCGCCGCGGCCGACGGTGCCGCCGCGGCCGTGGAAGAGGCGCAGGCGGACGCCGTAGCGGTGGGCGACGTCGCGCAGGCGGCGCTGGGCGCGGTGGATCTCCCACTGGCTGGTGGTGATGCCGCCGAACTTGGAGGAGTCGGAGTAGCCGAGCATGACCTCCTGGACGTCGCCCCGCAGCGCGACCAGGCGCCGGTAGGACGGGTCGGAGAGCATGTCCTCCAGGATGGTGTCGGCGGCCTTGAGCTCGTCGGTGGTCTCCAGCAGCGGCACGATGCCGATCTTGGCCCAGCCGGCGTGCAGGTCGATGAGGCCGGCCTCGCGGGCGAGGACGGCGGCGGCGAACACGTCGTCGGCGCCCTGGCACATGGAGATGATGTAGGACTCGATGACCTCGGGTCCGAAGACCTCCAGGGCCTTCTTGACGGTCTGGAAGACACCGAGGGTCTTCGCGCCCGCCGCGTCGACGGGGGCGGGGCTCGGGGCGAGCGGCCGCCGGGACCGCAGTTCCTTGGCGAGCAGCTTGGTGCGGTAGTCGCGCGGCATGTCGGCGTACCGCCAGGATTCCTCGCCGAGCCGGTCGAAGAGCTGGCCGAGGGCGTGGTGGTGGGCGTCGGCGTGCTCGCGGACGTCCATGGTGGCGAGCTGGAGGCCGAAGGCGGCCAGGGTGCGGATGGTGCGGTTCATCCGGCCGTCGGCGAACAGGGCGCCGCGGTGCTCGCGCAGGGAGGTCTGGATGAGGGTGAGGTCCTGGAGCAGTTGGCCGGTGCCGAGGTAGTCGCGGCCGGGCTCGTGCGGGGTGCCCTTGGCGAGGCGCTGCTTGGTGTTCTCCAGCTTCTGCCGGATGCAGGTGGCCTTGAGCCGGTAGGGCTCCTCGGCGTTGAGCCGCTTGTAGCGGGGGCTGATCTCCGGGAGGTTGTCCAGGTCGGTCTGGAGGGAGGCCCGCAGTTCCTCGGTGGCTCCGCTGTAGCGGATGGAGTTGGAGAGGAAGCCGCGCAGTTCGTCGATCATCTCCAGGGCGTCGTTGATGCCGTGCTCGTGCTGGAGGATGAGGACGTCCCAGGTGACCTGGGGGGTGACGTTGGGGTTGCCGTCGCGGTCGCCGCCGATCCAGGTGCCGAAGGTGAGGGGGCGGGTGTCGTCGGGGAGGGTGACGCCGACGCGTTCGAGTTCGGCGGTGAGGTCCTCCAGGACGTCGCCGACGGCGTTCGCGTGGAGTTCGTCGAGGTAGTAGATCGCGTTGCGGGCCTCGTCGGCCGGCTCGGGGCGGACGACGCGCAGTTCGTCGGTCTGCCACACGAGGTCGATGTTCTCGGCGAGCCGGACGTCGTGGCGGCGCCGGTCGGAGTCGAGGACGGGGGTGTCCAGCAGGGCGGCGATCCGGCGGAGCTTGTTGAGGACCGAGCGGCGGGCGGCCTCGGTGGGGTGGGCGGTGAAGACGGGCCGCACGTTGAGGTTGCGGACCGTCTCGCGCAGGTGTTCGGGGTCGGCGTCCTTGAGCCGGTCGGCCGTGCGGGAGAGCAGGCCTCCCTCGGCGGCCCGCTTGGCGCGCAGCTCGCGGCCCCGGTGGACCTGCTCGGTGACGTTGGCCAGGTGGAAGTAGGTGGAGAAGGCGCGGACCAGCTTGGCCGCGGTCTCCAGTTCCGTGCCGCGCAGCAGCTCGGCGGCGGCCTCGCCGTCCTCTCGGGTGAGGCGGCGTACCTTCTCGACGAGGTCCAGCAGCTCCGGGCCCTCCTGCCGCACCAGGGTCTCACCGAGGAGATCACCCAGCCGGCGGATGTCGGCGCGCAGTGCGCTGCTGTTCGTCGTGGTCTGGTCGTCGGCACTGCTCACAGGTGCGGCTCCTTGCAGTGTTGAAGCTCGTCTGGGAGGGGAACCCGGACGGCGTCTCGCGCGGCGGCTGCCGCATACGGGCCGGACATCCGGGAAGTAAACAGAGCGGACCGCGCTGTCCGACCGACTCCAAGGATAGGTGTCCACGCGGACGCGCAGAGCTTCGGGCTCTTGCCGCCGTGCGCGGCACTGACATACTTACGACGCCGTAGGTTACGGAACCGTAGGGAGCGCTCGGTTCCCGGACCGCGGCTTCCACAACCCTCGACCCCACAGGGGACGCCCATGACCCCACGTTCCGATGTGATCGACGACGCGCCGAAGTCGACCTCCGAGACCGCGACGATGCCGTCCGCCACGCTGGGCGGCGAGAAGAAGCGGTCCGTCGAGCAGATCACCCTGCTGCTGTTCATCGTCGTCCCGTTCCTCGCGCTGCTGGCGGCCGTGCCGCTGGCGTGGGGCTGGGGCGTGAGCTGGCTGGACCTCGGTCTGCTGGTCTTCTTCTACTACCTCGGCTGCCACGGCATCACGATCGGGTTCCACCGGCACTTCACCCACGGCTCCTTCAAGGCCAAGCGCCCGTTGAAGATCGCGCTGGCGATCGCCGGGTCGATGGCGGTGGAGGGCCCGCTGGTGCGCTGGGTGGCCGACCACCGCAAGCACCACAAGTACTCCGACGCGGAGGGCGACCCGCACTCCCCGTGGAAGTACGGCGAGACGGTGCCGGCGCTGATCAAGGGCCTCTGGTGGGCCCACATCGGATGGATGTTCGACGAAGAGCAGACTCCGCAGGACAAGTACGCCCCGGATCTGATCAAGGACAGGACGCTGCGCACGATCTCCCGGCAGTTCGTGCTGTGGACGATCGTCTCGCTGGGCCTGCCCGCGCTGATCGGCGGCCTGGTCACGATGTCGTGGTGGGGCGCGTTCACCGCCTTCTTCTGGGGGTCCCTCGTGCGGGTGGCGCTCCTGCACCACGTGACGTGGTCGATCAACTCGATCTGCCACGCGGTCGGCAAGCGCCCGTTCAAGTCGCGCGACCGCTCGGGCAACGTGTGGTGGCTGGCGATCCTGTCCTGCGGCGAGTCCTGGCACAACCTGCACCACGCGGACCCGACCTCGGCGCGCCACGGTGTGATGCGCGGCCAGCTGGACTCCTCCGCCCGGCTGATCCGCTGGTTCGAGCAACTGGGCTGGGCGTACGACGTGCGCTGGCCGTCACGCTCGCGTATCGATTCCCGGCGCAGCACCGGCGAAGACGGCTCCCGGCGCCGGAAGGAGACCGCCGAGGCGGCATGATGGACGCCGTGGCGACCGACTCCAGCAGTACCTCGAACAGTGACAAGCCGCGGCGGACCCGCCGCACCCGGATGACCGGAGCGGAGCGGCGCCAGCAGCTGCTGGAGATCGGTCGCACCCTCTTCGCCGCGAAGGGCTTCGAGGGCACGTCGGTGGAGGAGATCGCCGCGAAGGCGGGCGTCTCCAAGCCGGTGGTGTACGAGCACTTCGGCGGCAAGGAGGGGCTGTACGCGGTCGTCGTGGACCGTGAGATGCGCCGCCTGCTGGAGATGGTGACCGGGTCGCTGACCGCCGGGCACCCGCGTGAACTCCTCGAACAGGCGGCGTTCGCCCTTCTGGACTACATCGAGGAGTACACGGACGGCTTCCGGATCCTCGTCCGCGACTCCCCCATCCCCCAGTCGACGGGTTCCTTCGCCTCGCTGATCTCCGACATCGCCACCCAGGTGGAGGACATCCTCGGCAAGGAGTTCAAGAGCCGCGGCTTCGACCCGAAGCTGGCCCCGCTCTACGCCCAGGCCCTGGTCGGCATGGTCGCCCTGACCGGCCAGTGGTGGCTGGAGGTCCGCCGCCCGAAGAAGGCGGAGGTGGCGGCGCACCTGGTGAACCTGGCGTGGCACGGCCTGGACGGGATGGAGCCGAAGCCGCGGCTGATAGGCCACCGCAAGAGCTGAGGCCCCGTCCGGCGGGACGTTCTCACGCGGGTGTCTCGCCGGGGGCCGGGCGGCCGCTCTCCGCGGGGGGCCGGCCGCCCAGCGCCCCGCAGGCCGCCCGCCCAGCGCCCTGCGGTTGTCACGCCTGGCGCCCGCCCTCCTTGCGGGCCACCGCGAAGACCCGGCGGAAGGGGAACGGGGTGCCGTGCCGGGTCGCCGGGTACGCCTCGCGCAGTGCCTCGCGGTAGGCGCGGACGAACTCCTCCCGCGCCCCGGGGTCGGTGTCGAGCGCGGTGAGGACCGGGCGCAGGGCGGTGCCCCGCACCCAGTCCAGGACCGGGTCCTCGCCCGCCAGCAGGTGGACGTACGTCGTCTCCCAGGCGTCGGTGTCGCAGCCGAGGGCGGTCAGGCGGTTCAGGTACTCCACCGGTGTGTGCACGGCGTCCTCGTGGCGCAGGGCCCCGGCCAGCCGGTCCCGCCAGCGGGGTGCGTGCGCGAGTTCGCGCAGCAGGCGGTGGCTGGGCGCGTCGAAGTTGCCGGGGATCTGGAAGGCCAGCGTGCCGCCGGGTGCCAGCCCGGCGATCCAGTCGGCGAAGAGGTCGGCGTGCCCGGGGACCCAGTGCAGGGTGGCGTTGCTGATGATCAGGTCGTGCGGCTCGGCGGGAGTCCAGGTGCGGATGTCGGCGTGGGCGAAGTCCAGCCGGCCGCCGCCGGTGACCTCTCCCGGCCGGGTCCGGGCGAGCATCTCGGGTGAGTTGTCGTAGCCCGTGACGTGGGCGGTGGGCCAGCGGCGGGCGAGCAGTGCGGTGACGTTGCCGGGTCCGCAGCCGAGGTCGGCGATGCGCGGCGGGTCGCCGGGGAGGCCGGGGACGCGGGCGAGGAGGTCGGTGAAGGGCCGGGCGCGGTGGCCCGCGTGGCGCAGGTACTGGGCCGGGTCCCAGGCGGGGGCGGGCATGCGGGGCCTCCTGTCGTCGACGGTTCCACACTGCCCCGCCGGGTATCTTGACGTCAAGAGACTTCACGTCGACACAACCACTACACTGATCGTCATGGAGGACGAGGTCGATCGGCTGGTCGCAGCGTGGCGCCGGGAGCGCCCGGACCTCGACGTGGAACCGCTCGAGGTGCTCAGCCGGGTGAGCAGGCTCGCCCGGCACCTGGACCGCGCACGCCGGCTGGCCTTCGCCGAGCACAGTCTGGAGCCCTGGGAGTTCGACGTGCTCACCGCCCTCCGGCGCGCGGGCACGCCCTACCAGCTCTCGCCCGGCCAGCTGCTGACGCAGACCCTGGTCACCTCCGGCACGATGACCAACCGGATCGACCGGCTCGCCAAGAAGGGCCTGGTCGAACGGCTGCCCGATCCCAGCGACCGGCGCGGCGTGCTGGTCCGGCTCACCGCCGAGGGCCGCGACCGCGCCGACCAGGCACTGGCCGGACTGCTGGACCAGGAGCGGGCCATCCTGGCCGAGCTGTCCCGGGCCCAGCGCGGTGAGCTGGCCGCCCTGCTACGCCAGCTGACCGCCCCGTTCGACAACATCCCCGGTTAGGTCGGCCGGCCCGACCCCGGCCCGCCGGGCGAGCGCCACGGCGGCCAGCGTCGAGTGCACCCCCAGCTTGCCCAGCACGTTCTGCATGTGCGTCCGCACGGTGTGCGGGCTGAGGAACAGCCGCTCGGCGACCGCCTTGCGGCCCAGCCCCGCCACCATGCAGCGCAGCACCTCCCGCTCCCGCGGGGTCAGCGACTCCACCAGCCGCTCGCTCTCGGTGCGGTGCCGGCGGGCCGCGGTCAGCTCGCGCAGCACCCCGGTGAGCAGCGCGGGCGGCAGATGGGTCTCGTCCCGCAGCACCCCGCGGATCACGGTGAGCAGCCGGGACAGCGAACAGTCCTTGGCGACCCACCCCGAGGCGCCCGCCTGGAGCGCCAGCGCCGCCCGGCGGGGATCGTCCTTCTCCGCGAGCACCACGATCCGCACCCCGGGCTGCGCCGTGCGCACCCCGGCGACCAGGGAGATCCCGTCCACTGCGCCGTCCTCGCCGCCGTCCCGCTGCGCGGGCACGGCCGCCACCGCGGGCCGTATGCCGGGAACGCCGCCCAGGTCGGCGTCGACGAGCAGCACGTCGAACCGCCGGCCGTCGGCCGCGGCCCGCTCCAGGCAGCGCAGCGCGGCCGGGCCGCTGCCCGCCGCGGACACCTCGACGTCCGGCTCCGCGGCCAGGGCCGCCGCCAGCGACTCGGCGAAGATGCGGTGGTCGTCGACGACCAGGACTCGGATGCGAACCACTGAATACCCCCACTGGTCCGGACAGACCCGGAGAACGAAAGCGCCGGCGCGGGTACGACGTCCACATGGCCGCGGCGACCACGACCGCACGGCCGCCGCCGTGCCGTGACCGCTGCCTCGCACGGGGGCGCCGTACCCGACTTCGACTCGCCCCCTGAACAGCACCGGCCCCCACCGGTGCCGATCCTCAGAGTACGGGCGGGGGGCCACGGCGGAAGGCTATTTGCAGAACTGGCGGTCCGGCGCGTTTATGGTGAGCCGCATGTTTCGTCTTGAGACAGAAGTCGACAGGGTCCGACGCGATCTCCTCCGCTCACGGCTGGCCGACACCAACGCCGCGGCCTCCCCGGTCGTGGCGGCGCTGCGGGGTACGCCGGGGGAGCGCGAGACCCCGTTGCACGTCTGGGCGTCGGACGAGGCCGGGGGGCTGGCGGGCGGACTGGTCGGGCACACCTGGGCGACCTGGCTGCAGGTGACGTACCTGTGGGTGGACGAACGGCACCGGGGGGCGGGCCTGGGCGGCCGGCTGCTGGGCGAGGCGGAGCGGATCGCCCGCGACGAACGCGGCTGCGCGGCCGCGCGGCTGGAGACCTGGGACTTCCAGGCCCCGGAGTTCTACCGCAAGCAGGGCTACGAGGTGGTGGGCGTGATCCCCGACTATCCGCCGGGGATCACCGAGTACACCCTGGTGAAGCGGTTCCGGACGGCGGGTTCCCGCTGAACCCGCTCCCGGCGCGGCGCGCTGCGGCGCGGCGCCAGGAGTGTCCGCCCTAGCCGATCCGTCGCGCGCCCGGTGAGGGAACCGCCTCGAACACCCGCGGCGCCGTGAGACCGGCCGCCGCGAAGGCCTCCTCGACCGCCTTCGTGACGGTGCCGGCGTCCGCCGCCTCGGTGAGCACGATCGCCGAGCCGCCGAAGCCGCCGCCGGTCATCCGGGCGCCGAGGGCGCCCGCGGCCAGCGCGGAGTCGACCACCAGGTCCAGCTCCGGGCAGGAGACGCGGAAGTCGTCCCGCAGGGAGGCGTGGCCCTCGGTCAGGACCGGCCCGATCGCCCGTGTCTCGCCCGACTCCAGCAGGGCGACCACCCGCTCGACGCGCTCGTCCTCGGTCACCACGTGGCGGACCAGCCGGCGCACCTCCTCGTCGTCGAGCCGCGCGAGGGCCGCGTCCAGCTCCCCGTACGGGACGTCCCGCAGGGCGTCCACGCCGAGCAGGGCCGCGCCCTTCTCGCAGCCCGCGCGGCGCTTGCCGTACTCGCCGGTGCTGTGCGCGTGCTTGACCCGGGTGTCGACGACCAGCAGCCGCATGCCCTCGGCCGCCAGGTCGAAGGGGATCTGCCGCTGCGACAGGTCCCGGGTGTCCAGGAACAGGGCGTGGCCGTCGGTGCAGCAGGCGGCGGCCGTCTGGTCCATGATGCCGACGGGCGCGCCGACGTAGACGTTCTCGGCGCGCTGGCACAGCCGGGCGAGCTGCCAGCCCTTGAGGCCCAGCCCGTACAGGTCGTTCAGGGCGAGCGCCACCACCACCTCGAGGGCCGCGGAGGAGGACAGGCCCGCGCCCGCCGGGACGGTGGAGGCGAGGTGGATGTCCGCGCCGGTCACCGCGTGCCCGGCCTCGCGCAGTGCCCACACCACGCCCGCCGGGTAGGCCGTCCACTCCCGGTCCGACTCGGGTGCCAGGTCGTCGAGCCGCAGCTCGGTGACACCGCCCCCGATGTCGGCGGAGTGCAGCCGCAGACGGCCGTCCGTGCGCCGGGAGACCGCGGCGAGCGCGGTGTGCGGCAGCGCGAAGGGCATCACGAAGCCGTCGTTGTAGTCGGTGTGCTCGCCGATGAGGTTGACGCGGCCGGGAGCCGCCCAGACCCCCTCGGGGTCCGCCCCGTACAGCTCGGCGAAGCCGTCCCGCACCTGCTGTGCGCCCACGCTCACTGCTCCCTCGCGTTGCCTGCGGTCTGCTGCGCGAACTCCCACGCGTCCGCGACGATGCCCGCGAGGTCGGCGCGGGACGGGGTCCAGCCCAGCTTCGCGCGGGCGGTGTCCGCGGAGGCGACCAGGACCGCGGGGTCGCCGCCGCGGCGGGGCGCGGGGACCTCCGGGATGGGGTGGCCGGTGACCCGGCGGGCGGTCTCGATGACCTCGCGGACGGAGAAGCCGTTGCCGTTGCCGAGGTTGCAGATCAGGTGCTCGCCGGGCCGCGCGGCCTTCAGGGCCAGCAGGTGGGCCTCGGCGAGGTCGGCGACGTGGATGTAGTCGCGGACGCAGGTGCCGTCCGGGGTCGGGTAGTCGTCGCCGTAGACGGAGATGGCGTCGCGGCGGCCCTGGGCGACCTGGAGGACCAGCGGGATGAGGTGGGACTCGGGGTCGTGGCGCTCGCCGTACTCGCCGTAGGCGCCGGCCACGTTGAAGTAGCGCAGCGAGACCGCGCCGAGGCCGTGGGCCTTCGCCTCACCGGTGATCATGTGATCGACGGCGAGCTTGGACGCCCCGTAGGGGGAGGTGGGGGCGGTCGGGTCGGTCTCGGTGATCGGTGTGCTGACGGGCTCGCCGTAGGTGGCCGCCGTGGAGGAGAAGACCAGTGTGCGCACGCCCGCCTCGCGCATCGCGCCGAGCAGGGCGAGGGTGCCGCCGACGTTGTTGTCCCAGTACTTCTCCGGCTTCACCACCGACTCGCCGACCTGGGAGAAGGCGGCGAAGTGGAGCACGGCGTCGTAGGAGGGGTCGAGCCACTTGGCGGCGTCGCGGATGTCGCCCTCGACGAAGGCGGCGCCGGCGGGCACGCCCTCGCGGAAGCCGGTGGAGAGGTTGTCCAGGACGGTGACCTCGGCGCCCGCCTCCAGCAGATGCTGGGCGACGACACTGCCGACGTATCCCGCGCCACCGGTGACCAGGTACTTACCGCTCATCAACTCGCTACCTCTCGCAGTCGCTCGGCCGCGCGCTCCGGCGGCACGTCGTTGATGAAGACGCTCATGCCGGACTCGGAACCCGCGAGAAACTTCAGCTTGCCGGAAGTCCTTCGGACGGTGAAAAGCTCCAGGTGGAGCGCGAAGTCGTCCCGGGTGACGCCGTCGAACTCCGCCAGCGGGCCGAACGGGGCCTGGTGCCAGGCCGCGATGTACGGCGTGGGCGGTTCACCTTCACCGAAGATCCGGTCGAAGCGCCTCAAGAGTTCCAGATAAACCTGGGGGAACTCTGAGCGCGCGTCCTCGTCGAGGGCGAGCAGATCGGGCACGCGGCGCTTCGGGTACAGGTGGACCTCGTACGGCCAGTGCGCGGCGTACGGGACGAAGGCCGCCCAGTGTTCACCCTCAAGGACGACCCGCTCACCGGCCAGCTCACGCTCCAGTACGGCGTCGAACAGGTTCTCCCCGCCGGAGGCGTCCTTGTGGGCGGCGAGCGAACGCAGCATCAGGGCGGTGCGCGGGGTGGTGAACGGGTAGGCGTAGATCTGGCCGTGCGGGTGCTGGAGCGTGACCCCGATCTCGGCTCCGCGGTTCTCGAAGCAGAACACCTGTTCCACGGAGGGCAGATGGGAGAGCTCCGACGTCCGGTCGGTCCAGGCGTCCAGGACCAGCCGCGCCTGCTCCTCGCTCAGGTCGGCGAAGGACGAGGTGTGGTCGGAGGTGAAGCAGACGACCTCGCAGCGGCCGGAGTCGCCCGCCAGCGAGGGGAAACGGTTCTCGAAGACGACGACGTCGTACGAGGAGCCGGGGATCTCGCTCAGCCGCTCGCCCTCGGACGGGCACAGCGGGCATTCGTCGGCCGGCGGGTGGTAGGTGCGGCCCTGCCGGTGCGAGGCGATGGCGACCGAGTCGCCGAGCAGGTCGTCGTGGCGGACCTCGGAGGTCGTCACGGTCGGGTCCAGCGGACGGCGGTCGACGGCGTTGCGGACGGTGTCGTCGCGCAGGTCGTAGTAGATCAGCTCACGACCGTCGGCCAGCCTGGTCGAGGTCTTCTTCACCGCGGACTCCTCATTCGAGCCACCCCATCACGTACCCACTCATCAAACAGAACCAAACACATCGAAACACAACTCACCACGGCCGTCAACATCACAATCAAACAAAGAGCGTCATCGGGAGTGTTCAATTGCTGAACGCGGAGGCGTAGGTTCCGCCACGGATCAGTTCGCGCAACGAAGCGAGAATTCATGCAGACCCCCACATACACCGCCACCCAGCTGGCGGCCGAGCTACGACTCCCCACGAACTGGCTCGACTACACGATCCTCGGCATCTACTTCGTCGTGGTCCTCGGCATCGGCTTCGCCGCCCGCCGCTCGGTCAAGACCAGCCTCGACTTCTTCCTCTCCGGCCGCTCCCTGCCCGCCTGGGTCACCGGACTCGCCTTCATCGCCGCCAACCTCGGCGCCACCGAGATCCTGGGCATGGCCGCCAACAGCGCGCAGTACGGCGTCTACACCACCCACTGGTACTGGATCGGCGCCATCCCGGCCATGGTCTTCCTCGGCCTGGTGATGATGCCCTTCTACTACGGCTCCAAGGTCCGCTCGGTCCCCGAGTTCCTGCTGCTGCGCTTCGACAGGGCCGCGCACCTGCTCAGCTCGATCCTGTTCGCCTTCGCCGCCATCCTCATCGCCGGCGTCAACCTCTACGCCCTCGCCATCGTCGTCGAGGCGCTGCTCGGCTGGCCCGAATGGGTGGCGATCGTCGTCGCCGGTTTCTTCGTCCTCGCCTACATCACCCTGGGCGGCCTGTCCTCGGCGATCTACAACGAAGTGCTCCAGTTCTTCGTCATCCTCGCGGCGCTCATCCCCATCACCGTGCTGGGCCTGAAGTCGGTCGGCGGCTGGGACGGGCTGTCCGACAAGCTCACCGCGCAGCACGGCGGCGACTTCATGACCTCCTGGGGCGGCACCGGCATCGGCAGCGACAACCCGCTGGGCGCCAACTGGCTGACCATCGTGCTCGGCCTCGGCTTCGTGCTGTCCTTCGGCTACTGGACGACGAACTTCGCCGAGGTGCAGCGCGCGCTGTCCGCGAAGAACCTCTCCGCCGCCCAGCGCACCCCGCTGATCGCCGCCTTCCCGAAGATCTTCATCGTCTTCCTGGTGATGATCCCCGGCCTGGTCGCCGCCGCCCTGGTCCCGGCGATCGGCACGCCCGACTCCGACCTGCAGTACAACGACGCCATCCCGTACCTGATGGAGCGGCTGCTGCCCAACGGCGTGCTCGGCATCGCGGTGACCGGCCTGCTGGCCGCGTTCATGGCCGGCATGGCGGCCAACGTGTCGTCCTTCAACACGGTCTTCACCACCGACATCTGGGCGAAGTACGTGGTCCGCGACCGCGAGGACGCCTACTACGTGCGGTTCGGGCGGCTGATCACCGCGATCGGCGTGCTCGCCTCGATCGGCACGGCGTTCCTCGCCTCGTCGTTCTCGAACATCATGAGCTACCTCCAGACGCTCTTCTCCTTCTTCAACGTGCCGATGTTCGTCGTCTTCATCATCGGCATGTTCTGGAAGCGGGCGTCGATGAAGTCCGGCTTCTGGGGCCTGGTCGCGGGCACCACCGCCGCGATGGTGAACTACTTCGTCCTCTACAAGCAGGACATCGTCGACATCCCCTCCGACCAGGGCGCCAACTTCGTCTCCGCGATCGCCGGATTCGTCGCCGGCGCGGTCGTCATGGTCGCGGTCTCCCTGTTCACCAAGCCCAAGCCCGCGGAGGAGCTGCAGGGGCTGGTCTACGGCACCCGCTCCCCCGGCATGTCCGAGCCGCCCGCCGAGGGCGACGACGCCTGGTACCGCAAGCCGGCGCTGCTCGGCTGGGGCGCCATCATCCTGGCCGCCCTCTGCTACATCCCGTTCTCGTTCTGACGCGGGAGGATGGAAAGACCATGTCCGAACACCCCGAACACCCCGCGCGCCACTTCAGCGAGCAGGACGTCCAGCGGGAGGTCACCGAGCTGGAGGGCAAGTCCGCGACGGCCGCCCGGCTCTTCGACATCCGCCGCATCATCGGCGGCCTCTTCGTGATCTACGGCATCATCGTCACGATCGCCGGGCTGACGGACGACGACGCCGCGATCGACAAGGCCCAGGACGTCAACATCAACCTGTGGACCGGCCTGGGCATGCTCGCCCTCGGCCTGTTCTTCCTGGCCTGGCTCAAGCTCCGCCCGACGGCTCCGCCGCCGCCTGACGCGGTCCCGGAGGAGCGTCCCGGGGAGCGGTGACCTCCGCGGCACGTGTCACGGGGCCGGGGCCGTTCACGGCTCCGGCCCCGCCTGCGTGCCCGGGCCGGCGCCATGCTGCCGCTGTGGGGTGCTCGGTCCAGCGACCCCCGGACGTCGGGGTGCCGTGGAGCGGGCCCACGAATGGTGCTTCTCCGCGTCCTGGCGAAGGCTCAGGAGTCGAGGTCCCTCGGCCGCTGTTCCCGCACGGGTCCCGCGCGGTCCAGCAGGCCGGTGCGGGCCGCCAGGGCCGCGGCTTCCAGGCGGGAGCCGACGCCCAGCTTCATCAGAACCCGCTGGACGTGGGTGCGGGCCGTGGAGGCGGCGATGCCCATGCCCGCCGCGATGAGGCGGGTGTCCTCGCCGTCGGCGACCCGGACCAGCACCTCGATCTCGCGCGGGGTGAGCATCTCCAGCAGACGCTGCCCCTCGTCGTCGGGCTGGGCGGCCGGGTGGAGCAGTTCCCCGAAGGCGTCCTGGAGCAGGGCCGGGGCGACGGCCGCCTCACCGGCCCTGGCCTTCATGATGGCCCGCTCGACGCCCTCTATCCGCTCGTCGTGGCGGACGTAGCCGGAGGCCCCCGCCGCGAACGCCGCCGCGATGCCGCGCGGGGACGGCACCGGCCCCAGTACCAGCACCGCCACCTGCGGGCGCTCCCGCTTGATCCGCGCCACCGGGTCGAAGGCACCCGGCTGGGCCGGCTGGGCCGTGCCCAGCAGGCACACCTCGGGCGCCCTCGCGATCACCAGTTCCGCCGCCCCCGCGGCGGGCGCCGCCGCGGCCAGTACCCGGTGCCCGCGCAGCTTCAGCGCCGAGGCCAGTGCCTCGGCGAGCAGACGGTGGTCGTCGACCACCATGAGCCGCACTCCCATCGGGCAACCCCCCAGTCCCCCTCGGTGGACGCCTCCCCGGCCGCCCACGAGATCACTCGGACGAACTCCGCGACTTCCGGCGTCGGGCCCCCCGGCTTCCCCGCCCTTTTCATGCCCCCGGAAGCTACACGCTTGTTCGACGTCGCGCCGCCCCCTCCTGTCGAGAAGTGCCCCGGAACGCCGAAATTCCGCTCATTCGAGGGTGTTGGCGGGGTTGGGAGTTACGCGTACGGCCCCGTCCCCGGGCGGGGACGGGGCCGTGCGCTCCGGCGCGTGCGCCGGGACGGTCGGTCGCCGGATCAGCCGGTCGCGCCGAACGCGATCGCCAGGTACTCGTCGCCGTAGGACGACGAGCTGGCGAAGGTCTCGGACATGAACAGCCGGCCCTGGGAGTACAGCAGCTCCGCGTAGGACGGCAGCATGCTGGTCTCCACGCCGCGGACCGTCTGGTCGGAGGGGTTCTCCAGCAGCTTGGTCTCCTTGAAGCTGCCGCCGTCCAGGCTGACGACCTGCCCGCCCTTGTCGTAGGGGGGCGACTTGTAGGCGATCACGTTGCCGCCGTCCATGCGCAGCGGGGTGATCGTGTAGCCGTCGCCGGCGTCGCCGCGCTGGCCGGTCTGCTTGCCGGTGGCCAGGTCGAAGACGACGATCTCGTTGGTCGAGCCGTACTTGCCGGTGCTGTCGTGCTCCTCGGTCGGGACGTACAGCCGGTCGTTGCCGACCGCGATGCCCGAGCAGTCCTCGACCCGGGAGATGCCGTCGCACTTGGCGGCGTAGTCGTCGCCGGGCGCGGAGATCCGGGTGCGCAGCTGACCGGTCTTGTTGTCGATCGAGAAGAAGTCGGAGATGCCGGAGCCGTCACCGGCGGCGTCGCCGACGTCGGCGGCCACCACCAGCGGGTCGGTCGAGACGACGCTCGCGTACTCGATGCCCTGGGCCATCTTGTACTCGGACAGCACCTTCCCCGACGTGGGGTCGATGGTCTGGATGTGCAGCTGCCGGGCGCCGTACTGGCCGCACTTGCGGACCGCGACCAGCTTGGCACCGCCGCCGTAGCCGGCGTCGTAGCAGGAGTCGGTGGGCTTGGGGGTCCACAGCGCCTTGCCGGTGGCCAGGTCGAAGGCGGCGCCGCCGCTGGTGCTGCCCACGGCGACGGTGTTCGCTCCGACCGTGACGTTGTCGAAGTTGATCGACTGGTCACCGGAGGTGGCGGTCTTCTGCCACAGCTTCTTGCCCGCGGCCAGGTCGATCGCGGCGACCTGGCTGCACCCCTCGGAGGAGTTCTTCGCCGGCATCCTCGGCTGGAAGACCACCGCGGTCCTGCCGTCCTCGGTCATGTGGCGGCTGGCGTGGCAGACGGGGCCGGGCAGCTTGATCGTCCAGGCCTTGGTGCCCTTGTCGACGTCGTAGCCGGTGATCTCGGCGACCCCGCTCTTCGCGTACACCTCGTCGGTGAGCCAGGAGCCCTCCACGACGACGCTGTCGTCCTTGGCCACCTTGGGCATCGGGACCTGGAACAGCACCTCGGACGCGGGGTTGGCGGGCGCCTTCTCCGAGCCCTTGGAGGAGGTGCCGCCCGTGCCGTCCGTGCCGCCGGAGCCGCCCTTGTCGCCACCGCCGCCGGTGCCGCCGCTGGAGCTCGCGGTGTCGGTCCTGCCGTCGTCCTTGCCGGAGGCGTAGAGGACGCCGCCGCCGACGATCAGGGCGATCGCCACGACCGCGGCGACGATGATCGCCACCTGCGGGTTGATCCGCCGGCCGCCGCCGGCCGGCGTGGCCGCCTGCGGCTGGAGCGGCACGGTCGGCGGCTGGAAGCCGTGACCGGGCTGCTGGCCGTAGGCGCCGGGCTGGCCGTACGGCGGGGTGGCCGGGGCGCCGTAGGGGCCGGGCGGGGTGCCCGGACCGGCGTAAGGGCCGGGCGGCGGGGTGCCCGGACCGGCGTAGGGGCCGGGCGGGGTGCCCGGCGCGCCGCCGTACGGGCCCGGCTGCCCGCCGGGGTAGCCGTAGCCGGGCTGGGGCGGGCCGGGCGGAGCGGCCGGGCTGCCCTGCGGGGGCTGGGGGGCCTGCGGGTAGCCGTAGCCGGGCTGCGGGGCCGGGGCGGGCGGTGTCTGCGGGGCGCCGAAGCCGGGCGGCTGCTGCGGCTGCTGCTGCGGGGGCTGCGGGGGCTGGTCCTGGGGCGCGCCGGACCCGCCCTCCTGCGGGGGCTGGTTCGGCGGCGGGGGCGGCTGGGTCATGTTCCTGGACACCTCGGGGACGGATCGACGGAGCGGGGTCGGCGGGCGGGACGCGTCACTTGCCGTAGGCGAGCATCAGCTTCTCCTTGGCGTCGTCGTCGCCGCTCAGCCGCGTGGTGGAGAGGTACAGCCGGCCGTCCGCCCAGTCGATGTCCCGGGAGAAGAAGCCGTTCTCGACCTCCGAGGCGCTCGCCGGGTTCTGCAGCAGCGTGACCGGCTCGTGGCCGGCGCCGGCGGTCGCGATGGACACCACCCGGCCGCCCGCGTCGTACGACGGCTCGACGTAGGCGACGAGCTTCCCGCCCTCGGTCTTCAGCGGCAGGATCGTCTGGTCCGTCGGGGACTTCACCCGCCACTTCTCCTTGCCCTTGGCCAGGTCGATCGCGATGACCTCGTTGGCACCGGTGGTGGCCTCGGTGGGCAGGTACAGGGTGTTCGCGTCGACGGCCACGCCGAGGCAGCCGTTCAGGTCCCGCTGGAGGATGGCCCAGCCGCACTCGGGGGCGATGCGGTCCTTGATGTCCACCTGGGAGCGGATCCTCCCGGCCGGGGTGAACGTGGCGATGTTCCAGGTGTCCTTGTCCTCGTTGGTGCTGTAGACGACCAACGGGTCCACGGAGAAGGTGCGGCCGATCCGCCAGCCCTTCTCGTACGCGAACGTCCACTTGACCTTGCCGGTCTTCGGGTCGAGTTCCTGGAGCTCGTCGTGCTCGTTGTCGGTGCCGGCCCCGCAGGAGGCGACCTGGATCAGCCGGGTGCCGCCCGAGAAGGCGGCCGGGAAGCAGGCGTCGCCGTACTTCTTCTTGTCGTAGAGCTTCTTGCCGGTGGTGACGTCGTAGGCGGTGCCGGACTGCGAGCGGCCCACCATCAGGGTGTTGCCGGCGATGGACAGTTCGACGGTGATGGTGCTGTCGAAGAGCGCGCCGTCGGCGATCTCGCCGCTCCAGCCCTTCTTGCCGGTGTTCAGGTCGACCTGCTGGAGCTGGTTGCACTTGGCGCGGTCGCTGGCGCCGCTCATGTACGCCACGACGATCTTGTCGTCGGCCGTCTTCTGCGCGGTGGTCGCGCAGATCTTCTGCGGGAAGGTGAGGGTGTCCCAGGCCGGGGCGCCGTCCCCGACGCCGTAGCCGACCAGGTCCTTGTAGGCCGCCTTCACCGCCGTCCTGTCGGTGATCCACATGCCGTTGGCCTCGGCGCCGGAACCGGGCGCGTCGGGCGCCTCCTTGTACCAGAGCACCTTCGACTCGCCCGGCCGGCGGCCCTCGTTGAGGTCGTCCGGGTCGGCGCCGCCGTCACCGCTGCCGTCACCGGGGTCGACCGGGGACTCGGGGGCGGTGGGCTTGGGGTCGTCGCTCTTGCCGGCGACCGGTTCCTTCTTGCCGCCGTCGTCTCCGCCGGTGACCGCGTACACGGTGCCGCCGATGACCAGGAGCGCCGCCACGGCCGCGCCGACGGCCAGCGCGGGCTTGCCCTTGAACGGGTTGCGGGTGCCGGAGCCGCCGGGGGGCGGGGTGCCGGGGGCGCCCGGGTACTGGGCCTGCGGATAGCCGTAGCCGGGCTGGGTGGGCTGGCCGTACGGGCCGGGCTGCTGGGGAGCGCCGTAGGGGCCGGGCTGCGGCTGGCCGTAGGGGCCGGGCTGCTGGCCGGGCTGACCGTACGGGCCCGGCTGCTGCGGGGCGCCGTAGGGGCCCGGCTGCTGCGGGTAGCCGTAGGGGCCGGGCTGCTGGGGGGCGCCGTAGGGGCCGGGCTGCTGCGGGTAGCCGTAGCCCGGCTGCGGGGCGCCCGGGGGCTGGGCGGGCGGCACGGGGTTGCCCGGTCCCGGGTTCTGCGGGGCGCCGAAGCCGCCCGGCGGCGGGTCCTGCGGAGCGCCGAAACCGCCCGGCTGCGGCGGCTGGTTGGGCGGCTGGGTCATCTGCGGTTCCCCCTCGTGACCGATGTGGCGCCGCGCCCGGTGGCGCTGCGTATCCGCCACACCCGTGATTCTCAGACGTTTTCAGACGGTTCTCAGACGGCTCTTTCTATCACCCGGGACCGACAGCGCAGCGGGCCGGATCCTCCCCTGTTCCCAAGGGAGGACCGGCCCGTGATGCCGTCGTTACGCGCCTTCACGCCCCCTTCACGCGCACCGTGCGCCGTGCGCGCCGGGACGCGCCGGTAAGGTGCGCCCCTCGAAGGGACCTTGGCGGGAACTCAGGCGTCCTCGGCGAGTTCCAGCCAGCGCAGCTCCAGTTCCTCGCGCTGCCCCGCCAGGTCCCGCAGCTCGGCGTCCAGTTCGGCCACCTTCGCGAAGTCCGTGGCGTTCTCGGCGATCTGCGCGTGCAGCCGGGTCTCCTTCTCGGAGATCTTGTCCAACTGGCGCTCGATCTTCTGGAGTTCCTTCTTCGCGGCGCGCTGGTCGGCGGCGCTCTTCTCCGGTGCCGCCGGCTTCTGCGCCGCGGGCGCGGCGGCCGCGGCGGCCTCCTCCATCTTCCGGCGCCGCTCCAGGTACTCGTCGATCCCGCGCGGCAGCATCCGCAGCGTGCCGTCGCCGAGCAGCGCGAACACGCGGTCCGTGGTGCGCTCGATGAAGAACCGGTCGTGGGAGATGACGATCATCGAGCCGGGCCAGCCGTCGAGCAGGTCCTCGAGCTGGGTCAGCGTCTCGATGTCGAGGTCGTTGGTGGGCTCGTCGAGGAAGAGCACGTTCGGCTCGTCCATCAGCAGGCGCAGCAGCTGGAGGCGGCGCCGCTCACCGCCGGAGAGGTCGCCGACCGGCGTCCACTGCTTCTCCTTGCCGAACCCGAACGTCTCGCACAGCTGCCCGGCGGTCATCTCCCGGCCCTTGCCCAGGTCGACGCGCTCGCGGACCTGCTGGACCGCCTCCAGCACCCGCCAGGCCGGGTCGAGTTCGGCGACCTCCTGGGACAGGTACGCCAGCTTGACCGTCCGGCCCACGTTGATCCGGCCGGCGGCGGGCTGGGCCTCGCCCTCGCTCCGCGCGGCCTCGGCCATCGCGCGCAGCAGGGTGGTCTTGCCGGCGCCGTTGACGCCGACCAGGCCGATGCGGTCACCGGGGCCGAGCTGCCAGGTGACGTGCTTCAGCAGCACCTTGGGGCCGGCCTGGACGGTGATGTCCTCCAGGTCGAAGACGGTCTTGCCGAGCCGGGAGGAGGCGAACTTCATCAGCTCGCTGCTGTCCCGGGGCGGCGGCACGTCCGCGATCAGCTCGTTGGCGGCCTCCACGCGGAAGCGCGGCTTCGACGTCCGCGCGGGCGCGCCGCGGCGCAGCCAGGCCAGCTCCTTGCGGACCAGGTTCTGCCGCTTGGCCTCCTCCGTCGCCGCGATCCGCTCGCGCTCGGCGCGGGCGAAGACGTAGTCGGAGTAGCCGCCCTCGTACTCGTGGACGTCACCGCGCTGCACGTCCCACATGCGGGTGCAGACCTGGTCGAGGAACCAGCGGTCGTGGGTGACGCAGACCAGCGCCGAGCGGCGCTCGCGCAGATGGTTCGCCAGCCAGGCGATGCCCTCCACGTCGAGGTGGTTGGTGGGCTCGTCGAGGACGATCAGGTCCTGCTCGTCGATCAGCAGCTTCGCCAGCGCGATGCGGCGCCGCTCGCCGCCGGAGAGCGGCCCGATGACCGTGTCCAGGCCCTGCGGGAAGCCCGGCAGGTCCAGCCCGCCGAACAGCCCGGTCAGCACGTCCCGGATCTTGGCGTTGCCCGCCCACTCGTGGTCGGCCAGGTCCCGGATGACCTCGTGCCGGACGGTCGCCTCCGGGTCGAGGGAGTCGTGCTGGGTGAGCACGCCCATGCGCAGCCCGCCGGAGTGCGTGACCCGCCCGGAGTCCGCCTCCTCCAGCTTGGCCAGCATGCGGATCAGCGTCGTCTTGCCGTCGCCGTTGCGGCCCACGACACCGATCCGGTCCCCCTCCGACACGCCCAGGGAGATGCCGTCGAGGAGGGTACGCGTGCCGTACACCTTGCTGACGTTCTCGACATTGACCAGGTTGACGGCCATTTCTCTCCTGCTCACGGGGGACGGTCAGCCTTCTAGCGTAGGGCCTCGGGGGCTGGGCACGGGGCGCGAGGGGGTCGTCACTCTGTGTGGTGACGTGATCGGGAACCGGCCGCTACCGTGGAGGGCGGGCAGCAGGATCCCGTCCATGGGAGGAACCATGAGCGCCGAGTCCGTGAAGCACCGCGTCCAGTGGCCGGTGCCACCGCGGGACGGCTGCACCGTGGACGACCTGTTCACGCTGCCGGATCTCCCGCGTCACACCGAGCTGATCGACGGGAGCCTCGTTTTCGTGGGTCCGCAGCGCCGCTTCCGCTTCCTTGCCGTCGACCTGCTGGTCAACGGCCTGCTCAGTTCCGTCCCCCCGGAGTTCAGCGTCGAACGGGAGATGACGGTCGTGCTGGACCGGCGCAACGGTCCGGAACCGGACATCTCCGTGGTCCGCGCCGAAGCCGTCACCGGCCTGCGCCAGACCCACTTCGAAGCGGCCGACGTGCTGCTCGCCGTGGAGGTGGTCTCACCGGACTCCGAAGCCCGCGACCGCAACTACAAACCGCAGAGGTACGCCGCAGCGGGCATCCCCCACTTCTGGCTGGTCGAGATGGCGGGCCAGGACGACCACCTCGCGGTCCAGGTGTACGAACGCGGCGAGGCCACCGGCACCTACGCGCTGACCGGCATCTAGCACGACCACGTCAAAATCGGCGTCCCCTACGACATCGACATCGAGCTGACCGCCGTCACCAGGCGGCCCTGAGCCCCTCAGAGCACCATCGCCCCCACGACCGGCCCCGACGCCACCCGTACGCTCCGGCACGTGCCCGACGCGCCCAGGGCCTGCGCCACCTTCTCCGCCGTCCCGGCGTCCCGCGTGAGGAACGCCGTCGTCGGCCCCGACCCCGAGACCAGTCCGGTCAGCGCGCCCGCGGCGCGGCCCGCCGCCAGGGTGTCCGCCAGCTCGGGGAAGAGGGAGAGCGCGGCGGGCTGGAGGTCGTTGGAGACGGTCGCGGCCAGCGCCTCGGCGTCGCCCTCGGCGAGGGCGTCCAGGAGGTCGCGGGAGGCGACCGGCTCCGGGATGTCCCGGCCCTCGGCGAGCCGGTCGAACTCGCGGAACACGGCCGGCGTCGACAGGCCCCGCCCGGCCATCGCGAACACCCAGTGGAAGGTGCCGCCGGCCTCCAGGACCGTCAGCCTCTCGCCCCGCCCGGTGCCCAGCGCGACACCGCCGACCAGGCTGAACGGCACATCGCTGCCGAGCTCGGCGCAGATCTCCAGCAGTTCCTCGCGGGTCGCGCCGGTGCCCCACAGCGCGTCGCAGGCGAGCAGCGCGCCCGCGCCGTCCGCGCTGCCGCCCGCCATTCCGCCCGCGACGGGGATGTCCTTGACGATGTGGACGTGCACATCGGGCGTACGGCCGTACCGCGCGGCCAGCGTCTCCACCGCGCGGGCGGCGAGGTTCGTGCGGTCCAGCGGTACCTGGGCGGCGTCGGGGCCCTCGCAGGTGACGCGCAGCCCGCCGGGCGAGGGGGTGACGGTGACCTCGTCGTACAGGCCGACCGCCAGGAAGACGTTGGCGAGGTCGTGGAAGCCGTCCGGGCGGGCGGCGCCGACCGCGAGCTGGACGTTGACCTTGGCCGGGACGCGGACGGTGACGCTCACTTACGCCTGCTCCTTGTGCTCGGCGATCCGGGCGAACTCCTCGATGGTCAGCGACTCGCCGCGCGCCTGCGGGGAGACGCCCGCGGCGACCAGGGCGGCCTCGGCGGCCGCCGCCGAACCGGCCCACCCGGCGAGCGCGGCCCGCAGCGTCTTGCGGCGCTGCGCGAACGCGGCGTCGACGACCGCGAAGACCTCCCGCCTGGACGCGGACGTCTTGACCGGCTCGGTGCGCCGGACCAGCGAGACGAGTCCGCTGTCGACGTTCGGCGCGGGCCAGAACACGTTGCGGCCGATCGCGCCGGCCCGCTTCACCTCGGCGTACCAGTTCGCCTTCACCGACGGCACGCCGTACACCTTCGAGCCGGGCGCCGCGGCCAGCCGGTCGGCGACCTCGGCCTGCACCATCACCAGGGTGCGCTCGAGGGTGGGGAAGGTGTCGAGCATGTGCAGCAGCACGGGCACGGCGACGTTGTACGGCAGGTTCGCGACCAGCGCGGTCGGCGCCGGGCCGGGCAGCTCGGCGACGTGCATCGCGTCCGAGTGCACCAGCGCGAACCGGTCGGCGCGCTCCGGCATCCGCGCGGCGATCGTCGCGGGCAGCGCGCCGGCGAGCACGTCGTCGATCTCCACCGCCGTGACCCGGTCGGCCACCTCCAGCAGCGCGAGGGTGAGCGAGCCGAGCCCCGGCCCGACCTCGACGACCACGTCGTCGGAGCGCACCTGAGCGGTGCGGACGATACGGCGGACCGTGTTCGCGTCGATGACGAAGTTCTGACCGCGCTGCTTGGTGGGACGCACACCGAGGGCCGCCGCCAGTTCACGGATGTCGGCGGGGCCCAGCAGGGCGTCGGGGGTGGGGCTGCTCACGGCACAAGGGTACGGGGGCGCGGGAACCGGATCGGCCCGCGGCCGGACCGGGTCCGGCCGGACCGGGCCGGGTCAGCCGTGCAGGCGGGAGCCGCAGTGCGGCCAGGGGCTCGCCCCGCGCCGGACGTACAGCTTCTTCGCGCGGTACGTCTGCTCCTCGGCGGGGGCGTCCTGGGGGCGGCCGGAGCCGCCGAGGCTGTGCCAGGTGCGGGTGTCGAACTGGTAGAGGCCCCCGTACGTCCCCGAGGCGTCGACCGCGTCCGGCCGGCCACCCGACTCGCAGGCCGCGAGCGCCCGCCAGTCGAGGTGGTCCGCGCCGCGCACGGAGCCGGGGCGCGGCTTCGTGCCCACCTTGACCACCCGGGTCCGTGGGGCGCGCACCACCTCGTCGCGCAGCAGGCGCGGCTTCTGCCGGACCCCGTTGACGGTGCGCAGGGCGTAGCTGATCCGGCGCAGGCCCGGCTGACCGGACTGTTCCACCACCTCGGTGCCGCGGAACACCGTGGGGTCGTCGACCCGCCGCACCGGGAACGGGATCCGCTCCTCGCGCACCTCCCGGCTTCCGGTGACGCGCAGCACGGTGACGGTCTGCCCGTCGCGCGGGAAGCTGCCGGGCGGGACGGAGGTGGTGTCCTGGCCGCGCAGGGTGACGCCGGCCTGCTCGACGGCCTCGCGGACGGTCGCCGCGTTGGTGCGGACGGTGCGGACGCGGCCGTCGGCCATGATCGTGACGGACCGCTCGGTGCGGACGTGCAGGGTGAGGCCCGCACGGCCGATGCGCTGGGAGCGCGAGGTGGACAGGTGGGCGCCTTCCGCGCGCACCCCGAGCTGTCCGAGCGCCCCGTCCACCGTGCGGGCCGTCGTCCACACCGCGCGCCGGTGTCCGTCGAGGGTGAGCCACACCGGGCGCCCGTAGCGCACCACCACTTCGTCGCCGCTGGTGAGCGCGGTGCCGGAGGCGGGGGCGACCACGTCGTGCGCGCCCACCCGGAGCCCCTCGTCGGCGAGGAGTTCGGTGACGTCGTCGGCGTAGGTGTGCAGGATGCGGGGGCGGCCGTCGACGCTCAGCTCGATCGCCTTGTCCTCGGCGACGAACGCGGTGGTGCCGCCCGCGAGGAAGGTCACGACCAGTGCCTGCGGGAGCAGGCGGCGCATGCAGCCGCCCGAGCGTGCGTACCGCGGCTTGCGCCGGCGCGCGCCTCCGCGCGGCATTCCGGAGCCCGCGTTCTCGACGGCGGGCGCCCCCGTCCGCTCATGGACGTACTGCGAACTGCTCACGCCGACACACTCCAGGGGGCCAGAGGTCCTCGAGGGAGCCCAAGGGTTCGACCGGGCACCGAACCTAGCGGAGCTTCGGTCACTCTCCAAAGCCAAACGACTACCCAGCGTAGCCGTGGAACCTCGCGGTGGCCGTGAAGGGCGGGTCCGGCGTGTGGTGTGTCAGTAGCCGAAGGCGCGTGCCGTGTTGGCCGCGACGGCCGTCGCCAGCGCGTCCTCCTCGATCCCGCGCACCGCGGCCATCGCGCGCACCGTGATCGGAATGAGATACGGCGCGTTGGGCCGTCCGCGGTAAGGCACCGGTGTCAGGAAGGGCGCGTCGGTCTCCACGAGCAGCAGCTCCAGCGGCGCCACCGCCACCGCGTCCCGCAGGTTCTGCGCGTTCTTGAAGGTGACGTTGCCGGCGAAGGACATGTAGTACCCGGCGCGGGCGCAGATCTCCGCCATCTCGGCGTCGCCCGAGTAGCAGTGGAACACCGTCCGCTCCGGTGCGCCCTCCTCCTTCAGGATGCGCAGCACGTCCGCGTGGGCCTCGCGGTCGTGGATGACGAGCGCCTTGCCGTGCCGCTTGGCGATCTCGATGTGGGCGCGGAAGGACGTCTCCTGGGCCTCCTTGCCCTCCGGGCCGGTGCGGAAGTAGTCCAGGCCCGTCTCGCCGACGCCCTTCACCTGCGGCAGCGCGGCCAGCCGGTCGATCTCGGCCAGCGCCGCGTCGAGGGCCGCCTGCCCGCCCGGCTCACGGGCGCCCTGCCGGGACCAGCCGTCGGGGTCGCCGTGCACGATGCGCGGTGCCTCGTTCGGGTGCAGCGCGACGGCCGCGTGCACATCGCCGTACGCGGCGGCGGTGTCGGCCGCCCACTGCGAGCCGCGTACGTCGCAGCCGACCTGCACCACCGTCGTGACGCCCACGGACGCGGCCGCGCGCAGGGCCTCGTCGACCGTGCCGGACTGCATGTCGAGGTGGGTGTGGGAGTCGGCGACCGGCACCCGGAGGGGCTGGGGCGGCGGCGGGGCTTCGTCGTGGGTGGGCATGCCCCGATCCTACGAAAGGGGGACGGGGCACTGCGCGGCCCGGCGGGAGCGGCGCCCTCGGGGACGCGACCGTATCCGGGTGCGGGCAGCGGCACGGCACCCTCAGGGGTGTGAGGGCATCAGGGGCGCGAGGCCATCAGGGCGGGGGCATCAGGGCGGGGGAACGTCCTGCCACGCCCCGCCCGTGGCACCCGGCCCTCGCCGCCGTGCGGGCGACTCAGCCGGCGGCGGACCGCTTGTCGGCGACCACCGCGTCGAAGACCACCCGCTTCGGCACCCCCGCCTCCACGGCCACCGCCGCGATGGCCTCCTTGCGGCGCTCCCCCGCCTCCTCCCGGACCCGGACCCGCCGCACCAGCTCCTGCGCGCTCAGCTCCGCGGCCTCCCGCTCGGGCGCGCCCTCGACCACGACGGTGATCTCGCCGCGCACGCCCTCGGCCGCCCACTCGGCCAGCTCGGCCAGCGGTCCGCGCCGGACCTCCTCGTAGGTCTTGGTCAGTTCGCGGCAGACGGCGGCCCGCCGCTCGCCGCCGAACACCTCGGCCATCGCGGCGAGGGTGTCGTCGAGCCGGTGCGGGGCCTCGAAGTAGACGAGGGTGCGCCGCTCGTCGGCGACCTCGCGCAGCCGGGACAGCCGCTCGCCCGCCTTGCGCGGCAGGAACCCCTCGAAGCAGAAGCGGTCCACCGGCAGCCCGGACAGGGCGAGCGCGGTGAGCACGGCGGAGGGCCCGGGGACGGCGGTGACCCGGATGTCCCGTTCCACCGCCGCCGCGACCAGCCGGTACCCGGGGTCGGACACCGACGGCATGCCCGCGTCGGTGACGAGCAGCACGCGCGCGCCGCCGAGCAGCGCCTCGACGAGTTCGGGCGTGCGGGCGCTCTCGTTGCCCTCGAAGTAGGACACGACGCGCCCCTTGGGGGTGACGCCCAGCGCCTGGGTGAGGCGCCGCAGCCGCCGGGTGTCCTCCGCCGCGACCAGGTCGGCCCCGGCCAGCTCCTCGGCGAGCCGGGGCGGGGCGTCGGAGATGTCGCCGATGGGGGTGCCGGCGAGGACCAGGGTTCCGGGAGTGTCTGTCACGGTTCCATCCTCGCAGGGGCCGTGCACGGGACTCGCACAGCGCGGTTCCCTACGATGGCGCGGTGACCAGTACCGCGTCCTCCACGGACCTCCGGCAGGACCAGGCCGCCCCCGGCGAGCGGCCGTCATGGCAGCGGCGGCTGCGCCGTTTCGGCGGTGTCGCGGGACCCCGCGGCGACGTCCGGGACCGGCTGGTGCCGCCCTACGCCGAGCCGGGCCCGCGGCTGTGGGCGGCGCTCGGGGTGCCGTCCGGGCTCGCCGGCCGGCTGGTGCGCTGGTCGGGCTGGCTGGGCCCGCTGCTGGTGACCCTCTTCGCCGGAGTGCTGCGGTTCTGGAACCTGGGCAACCCCCGCGCGGTGATATTCGACGAGACGTACTACGCCAAGGACGCCTGGGCGCTCGTCCACCGCGGCTTCGAGGTCAACTGGGACAAGAACGCCAACAGCCAGGTCCTGGACCTGGGCAGCAGCATCCGGATCCCGTCGGACGCGGCGTACGTCGTGCACCCCCCGGTGGGCAAGTACGTCATCGGGCTCGGGGAACTGGTCTTCGGCTTCGACCCGTTCGGCTGGCGGTTCATGACGGCGCTGCTCGGCACGCTGTCGGTGCTGCTGCTGTGCCGGATCGGCCGCCGGCTGTTCCGCTCCACCTTCCTGGGCTGCCTGGCGGGCGCGCTGGTGGCGGTGGACGGACTGCACTTCGTGATGAGCCGCACCGCGCTGCTCGACGGGGTGCTGATGTTCTTCGTGGTGGCCGCGTTCGGCTGCCTCGTCGTGGACCGCGACAAGACGCGGGCGAGGCTGGCCGCCGCGCTTCCGGCGGACGCCGACGGCCGGGTCCGCCCGGACACCTGGACGGCGGAGCACACCCGCCTGGGGTGGCGCCCCTGGCGGCTGCTGGCGGGCCTGTCGCTGGGGCTGGCCATCGGCACCAAGTGGAGCGGCCTGTACGTGCTGGCCGCGTTCGGCGTGATGACGGTCCTGTGGGACGTGGGCTCCCGCCGGGTGGCGGGCGCGCCGCGGCCGTGGGCGACGGTGCTGCGGCGCGACCTGGGCTGGGCGTTCCTGTCGACGGTGCCCGTCGCGGTCGTCACCTACGTCGCGAGCTGGACCGGCTGGATCCTCTCCCCGAGCGACGGCACCGGCGGCTACTACCGCAACTGGGCGGCGACCGACGGCAAGGACAGCAGCTGGTCGTGGCTGTTCCCCGACTGGTGGCGCAGCCTGTGGCACTACGAGACCCAGGTGTACGACTTCCACGTCGGCCTGGCCTCGCCGCACACCTACGAGTCCAACCCGTGGAGCTGGATCGTCGGCGGGCGCCCGGTGTCGTACTTCTACGAGTCGCCCGCGCCCGGCACGGACGGCTGCCCCGTGGACGCCGGCGACAAGTGCGCGCGCGAGGTGCTGGCGCTGGGCACGCCGCTGCTGTGGTGGGTGGCCTGCTTCGCGCTGCTGTACGTGCTGTGGCGCTGGTTCTTCCGCCGGGACTGGCGCGCGGGCGCGATCGCCTGCGCGGTCGCCGCCGGGTACCTGCCCTGGTTCCTGTACCAGGAGCGGACGATCTTCTTCTTCTACGCCGTCGTGTTCGTGCCGTTCCTGTGCCTGGCGGTGGCGATGCTGCTCGGCGCGCTGGTCGGCCCGCCCGGCTCCGGCGAGTCCCGCCGGGTGGCGGGGGCCACGGCCGCGGGCGTGCTGGTGCTGCTGATCGCCTGGAACTTCATCTACTTCTGGCCCATCCACACCGGCACCGCGATCCCGATGGACGACTGGCGGTCGCGGATGTGGCTGGACACGTGGGTGTGAGCGGCCGGAAATCACCGGCCGGGATAGCTGTAGCTAACAAATAGAGAACATGCGCTTCCGCCGTCACACCCCCCGCCTACAGTGCCAAGCACACACGGGGAGGGGAGCGCGGCATGCGCAAAGGGGTCAAGGGGGCCATCGTCGGCGCGGTGTTCGCCGTGATGGTCGGCGGCGCCGGGTACGGGACGGTCAACATCGTGTCCGCCCTGGACGACGACGGGGGCGGGTCCGGCGGCGCCGGGGCCGAGCGGACCGGTCCGCCGAGCGGCGACGAGGTCACGGAGACCACGCGGGCGTTCTTCGCCGCGTGGGAGCGGGCCCAGGGCCCCACCGCCGCCTCCTACACCAACGACGCCCAGGCGGCCGGGGCGCTGCTGACCGCCTTCGGCGAGGAAGCGCACATCACGGGCGTACGGATCACCCCGGGCGCCGCCCGGGGCACCACGGTGCCGTTCTCGGTGAAGGCGACCGTGTCCTGGGACGGCAGGAGCAAGCCGCTGGCGTACGAGAGCCGGCTCACCGTGGTGCGCGGGGTCACCACCGGGCGGGCGCTGGTCGACTGGGAACCGTCCGTCGTCCACCCGGCGCTGAAGGAGGGGGACACCCTCGTCACGGAGGAGTCGGCGAGCCCGCCGATCGAGGCCGTGGACCGCGACGGCAGGGTGCTGGACGAGGACGCGTACCCGTCCCTGGGGCCGATCGTGGACGAACTGCGCCGGCGCTACGGCGACCAGGCCGGCGGCACCCCGGGCGTGGAACTCGTGGTGCGGCACGCCGAGGGGACCGGCGCGGCCGACACCTCGCTGCTGACCCTCGCCGAGGGCGAGGCGGGACGGCTGCGGACCACGCTGAGCGCGACCGTGCAGGCGGCGGCCGAGAAGGCGGTGAAGCAGTACCCCGAGGCCTCCGTGGTCGCCCTGAAGCAGAGCACCGGCGAGGTGCTGGCGGTCGCCAACAACCGCGCGGACGGCTGGAACGCGGCGTTCCTGGGGCAGGCGGCGCCCGGGTCGACGATGAAGATAGTCAGCGCGGCCACCCTCATCGACGCCGGGCTGACCAGCATGGACGGGCCGGCGCCCTGTCCGCCCACGGCCGTCTCGGAGAGCCAGACGTTCGGCAACCTGCCCGGACTGGAACCCGACCCGAACGCCACCCTGTCGGAGAGCTTCGCCAGGTCCTGCAACACGGCGTTCGTCAAGTTCGCCGACGAGGTGCGGGCCGACTCGCTGACCCGCGAGGCCGAGGACCGCTTCGGTCTGGGCCGGGACGACTGGCAGGTCGGCGTGCCCTCCTTCGACGGCTCGGTCCCGGCCCCCGGCGGCCCGGACACCGCGGCCGGCCTGATCGGCCAGGGCCAGGTGCAGATGAGCCCGCTGAACATGGCGTCGGTGACCGCGACCGCGACGACGGGTGCCTTCCGGCAGCCGGTGATCGTGCCGCAGGACCTGGACGGCCGGGAACTGGCCACCGCGCGAGGGCTCGATCCGAGCACCGCCCAGCAGCTGCGGGCGATGATGAACCGCACCGCCACCAGCGGCACCGCGGCCCGGGTGATGGCCGGGCTCGGCGGCAGCATCGGCGCGAAGACCGGCTCCGCCGAGGTCGACGGGGCCAAGGCCAACAGCTGGTTCACCGGTTACCGCGACGACGTCGCCGCGGCGGCCATGGTGCAGCAGGGCGGGCGCGGCGGTGACGCGGCCGGCCCGATCGTGGCGTCGGTGCTGCGCGCGGGCGGCTGACGGGCCCCGGGGGCGGGTCCGCGCGGGCGGGTGGCCGGTGTCACGCCCGCCGGACGGGACTCTAGGGTGGTGCCGTCGTTGCAGACGCTGAAGGCTGTGGGCCGTAGGGCCGGGAGAGCACCGGCGCCCCGGACACCCGGGGCGCCGCGGAGGATCGGGAACGCAGTGGGGAACAGAAGGCGTGTCGCCGAGCGGCGGAAGACGGGACCCGTCGTCATCGGCGGGGTGATCGCCGTGGTCGTCGGCGGTGCCGGGGTCGGCGCCTACGCGCTGCTGGGCGGCGGGGCCGGGGACGGCACGGCCGGCGCCACCGAGGCGCGGGTCAAGTCCGTGCCGACGGGCCCGCCGACCGCCGCCGAGGTCACCGGTACGGCCCAGCGCTTCCTCACCGCCTGGCAGCAGGGCGAGGTGGCGCGGGCCGCGGCCGCCACCGACGACGCCCGGGCGGCCACCGGCCTGCTCACCGGCTGGACCAGGAGCGCCCACGTCGAGAAGGTCACCCTCACCCCCGGCCCCCGCGCCGGCGCGAAGGTGCCGTTCACGGTCAGGGGCACGGTCACCTACAAGGGCGTCAGCAAGCCGCTGGTGTACGACAGCGCGCTGACCGTGGTGCGGCGCGCCTCGGACGGCAGGCCCCTGGTCGACTGGGCGCCGGCGGTGGTCCACCCGGAGCTGCGCGAGGGCGACACCCTCGTCACCGGCGAGGCGGGCACCCCGCCCGTGAGGGCGCTCGACCGGGACGGCGGCGAGCTGACGACGAAGAAGTACCCCTCGCTGGGCCCGGTCCTCGACGGGCTGCGCGAGAAGTACGGCAGGACGGCGGGCGGCACGGCGGGCGTCGAGCTGCGGGTGGTGCGCGGCAAGGAGTCCGCGGCGCACAAGCTGTCCGACAAGACGCTGCTGGAGCTGAGCGAGGGCACGCCGGGCACGGTGAAGACGACGCTCAGCCCCCGGCTGCAGGCCGCCGCGGAGGAGCAGGTCGCCGCGAAGGCGCGCGCGTCGGTCGTCGTCCTCAAGCCGTCGACCGGCGAGATCCTGGCGGTGGCGAACTCCTCGCCGGGCTTCAACACCGCCTTCCAGGGTTCGCTCGCGCCCGGTTCCACGATGAAGGTCGTCACCGCCTCGATGCTCATCGAGAAGGGGCTGGCCTCGGCGGACAAGGCGCACCCGTGTCCGAAGTTCTTCACGTACGGCAACTGGAAGTTCCAGAACGACGACAAGTTCGAGATCAAGGGCGGCACCTTCAAGGCGAGCTTCGCGCGGTCCTGCAACACCGCCTTCATCAGCCAGGCGCCGAAGCTGAAGGACGACGACCTGACCAGGCAGGCGCAGCAGGTGTTCGGGCTGTCGCTGGACAACTGGGCGGTCGGGGTGCCCACGTTCGACGGTTCGGTGCCGGTGGAGTCGAAGGCGCAGATGGGTGCGGCGCTGATCGGGCAGGGCGGGGTGCGGATGAACCCGCTGAACATGGCGTCGGTGTCGGCGACGGTGAAGTCGGGCGTGTTCCGGCAGCCGTATCTGGTCGCCCCTTCGGTGGACGGGCGCGAGCTGGCCACGGCGTCGCGCACCATGTCGGCGTCGACGCTGGCCCAGCTTCGGGACCTGATGTCCTACACGGCGGCGTACGGCACGGCCGCGGAGGCGATGGCCGGGGTGAGCGGTGACGTCGGCGCGAAGACCGGCTCGGCCGAGGTGGACAACCAGAAGAAGCCGAACGGCTGGTTCACCGCGTACCGGGACGATCTGGCGGCGGCGGGTGTGGTCCAGGCGGCCGGGCACGGCGGTGAGACGGCGGGGCCGATCGTGGCCGCGCTGCTGAAGCTCGGCGGCTGAATCACCCGGCGGCGGAGACGGGGACGGTCGTGTAGGTGCGGCGCAGGAAGCGCATCAGGGCCTTGGTGTCGAACTGGACGACCGAGACGCCGCGCGCGTCGTGGAACTCGACCACGGCCTGGACGCGCCCGCACGGCCACACCCGGACGCTGCCGGTCCCGGCGGGCGCGCGCAGCCCCTGTTCGAGGAGCTCCCGGTCGAAGGACCACTCGTGGTCGCCGGGGAGATCTATCCGTACCGTGCGCGGGTCGACGTCGGGGTCGTACCGGAGGATGACCGGAACCGCTCGCTGATCGTCGGCCACCTGGTCGTCGGCGTCGGTGACGATGTGGGCCCGCGCGTACTGCTCGACCACAGACATAGTTGGACCCCTTACCCAGAGTGATCCATGCGGAAACTGCTTGTCCGCTTCATTTCTCTTGTCCCATATTCCGCCCTTCATGCCCGAGTGGCGACCAGAGACGCACTCGCTCTTGCAAAGGGTTCGCATTAGGCCACTATCATCGAACGGTGCATGTACCTGACGGATTCATCGACGCCCCCACCTCCGTGGCCACCGGAGTCGTCGCCGCGGGCGCCGTCGCCGTGAGCCTGCGCGGCGCCCGCCGCGAGCTCGACGAGCGCACCGCGCCGCTGGCCGGCCTCGTCGCGGCGTTCGTCTTCGCCGTCCAGATGCTGAACTTCCCGGTCGCCGCCGGGACCAGCGGTCATCTGCTCGGCGGCGCGCTCGCCGCGATACTCGTCGGCCCGTACACCGGTGTGCTGTGCATATCCGTCGTCCTGCTCATGCAGGGCATCCTCTTCGCGGACGGCGGCCTGACCGCGCTCGGCGTGAACATCACCGACATGGCGGTGGTCACGGTCGTCGTCGCCTACGCCGTCTTCCGCGGCCTGGTGAAGGTGCTGCCGCGCACCCGCCGGTCCGTGACCGCCGCCTCGTTCGCCGCCTCGCTGCTCTCCGTGCCCGCCGCGGCCCTCGCCTTCACCTTCCTGTACTGGATCGGCGGCACCACCGACGTCGCCATCGGCAAGGTCGCCGGCGCCATGGTCGGCGTGCACCTCCTCATCGGCATCGGCGAGGCCGCGATCACCGCGCTCACCGTCGGCGCCGTGATCGCCGTCCGTCCCGACCTGGTGTACGGCGCCCGTGGTCTGCGCGCCCCGCTGAAGCTGCGGGTGGGCGGCGAACTCGTCGACGCGCCGGCCCCCGAGGCCGCCCCGGCGGCGGCCCGCACCTCGCACCGCGCGGTCTGGCTCGCCGGCCTCGCCGCGTCCGTGGTCCTCGCCGGCTTCGTCAGCTTCTACGCCTCCGCCGACCCCGACGGCCTGGAGAAGGTCGCCGCCGACCACGGCATCGACCGGAAGGCCGAGGAGCACGCGGCCGCCGGCTCCCCGCTCGCCGACTACGGCGTCGAGGACGTCGACGACGCCCGCCTCTCCGGGGGTCTCGCCGGCGTGATCGGCGTCGGCCTCACCGTCGTCGCGGGCAGCACGGTGTTCTGGGCGGTGCGCCGGCGCCGCGCGGGCGACACCTCGCCGTCGTCCACCTCCGTCGAGAACGTCTGACGCCGCCATGGGCGCAGGTCACGCGCATCGGCTCTACCGGCGGGGCGACTCGCCGGTGCACGCGCTGCCGCCGCACACCAAGCTCGCCGCCGTCTTCGCCTTCGTGCTGGTCGTGGTGGCCACCCCGCGCGAGGCGATGTGGGCGTTCGGGGTGTACGCGCTGCTGCTCGCCGTCGTCGCGCACCACGCGCGCGTGCCCGCCGGTTTCCTCCTCAAGCGGCTGCTGATCGAGGTGCCGTTCGTCGCGTTCGCGGTGCTCATGCCGTTCGTGGCGGAGGGCGAGCGGGTCGAGGTGCTGGGGCTGTCACTGAGCGTCGGCGGACTGTGGGGCGCCTGGAACGTGCTCGCCAAGGGCACCCTCGGCGTCGCCGCCTCCGTGCTGCTGGCCGCCACCACCGAACTGCGCGAACTGCTGCTCGGCCTGCAACGGCTGAGGCTGCCGCCGCTGCTGGTGCAGATCGCCTCCTTCATGATCCGCTACGGCGACCTCATCACCGACGAGATGCGGCGCATGCGGATCGCGCGCGAGTCCCGCGGGTTCGAGGCGCGCGGGGTGAAGCACTGGGGTGTGCTCGCCACATCGGCGGGCGCCCTGTTCATCCGCTCCTACGAGCGCGGGGAGCGGGTGCACCTGGCCATGGTGAGCCGCGGGTACGCCGGTGCGATGCCGGTCATCGACGAGGTGACCGCGTCCCGGGCCCAGTGGTCGTCCGCCCTCGCGCTGCCCGCCGCCGCCCTCGTCGTCTGCCTGCTGGGATGGATGCTGTGACCGATACGCCCGCCGACGCCGCCCCCTCCCTGGAGGTCTCCGGCCTCGCCTTCGCCTACCCCGACGGGCACCAGGCACTGTTCGGTGTGGACTTCTCGATCGCGCGGGGCGAGCGGGTCGCGCTGCTCGGGCCGAACGGCGCCGGCAAGACCACCCTGGTCCTGCACCTCAACGGCATCCTCTCCGGCGGCACCGGCACCGTGACGGTCGCCGGGCTGCCCGTCGGCAAGCGGCACATGGCACAGGTCCGGCGCAAGGTCGGGATCGTCTTCCAGGACCCGGACGACCAGCTCTTCATGCCGACGGTGCGCGAGGACGTGGCGTTCGGGCCCGCCGCGGCCGGGCTGAGGGGCGCGGAGCTGGAGGCCCGGGTGGACCGGGCGCTGGAGCGGGTCGGCATGGCGGAGTTCAAGGACCGTCCGCCGCACCACCTCTCCTTCGGGCAGCGGCGACGGGTGGCCGTGGCGACCGTGCTGGCCATGGAGCCGGAGATCCTGGTGCTGGACGAGCCGTCGTCCAACCTGGACCCCGCCTCCCGGCGCGAACTGGCCGACATCCTGCGCTCCCTGGACGTGACCGTGCTGATGGTCACCCACGATCTGCCGTACGCGCTGGAGCTGTGCCCGCGTTCGCTGATCCTCAGCGAGGGCGTGATCGCGGCCGACGGACCGACCGGTGAGCTGCTGTCGGACGACGCCCTGATGCGCGCCCACCGTCTGGAGCTGCCGTTCGGCTTCGATCCGCGGTCCGTGACAACGGGCGCGTGACGCGCCGGGACGACGAGGGAGCGGAGCGGCCCGGGGAGGTTTCCGGGCCGCCGCTCCCGGACCGGCCGCTGTGCTTCGCGCTGTACGCCGCGCAGCGCGCGGTGACCGCCGCGTACCGGCCGCTCCTGGCGGAGCCGGGCCTCACCTGCCCGCAGTACCTGGTGCTGCCGGTGCCGTGGGAGCGCGGGGAGACGACGGTGAAGGAGCCGGCGGGCGCGCCGCGCCTGGGCTGCGGCACGGTCTCGCCGTTGCTCAAGCGGATGGAGGGCGCCGGTCTGGTCCGCCGGGAGCGCTCACCGCGCGACGACCGCTCGGTGCTTGTCGCGGCCACCGGGCGCGCGGAGGAACTGCGGGAGCGCGCCTCGTGCGTCCCCGGCGCCCTGCGTACGGCGACGGGGCTCGGCGCGGCCGACGCCGCCCGGCTGCGCGTCGACCTGTGGCACCTCGCCCGCCGGGCGGAGGGGGCGGCGGCCCGCGCCCGCTGACCGCCCGGAGGAGGCGGCGGCCCCCGCCCGCTGACCGCCCCCCCCCGGTCCGTCCCGTGCCGTCACGTCACGCGGCGTGCCGTTTCCCCGCCGACGCCATCCCGAGCCAGGTGTGCGGATTGCCCTCCCAGCACCAGCCCAGCTTGGGCATGCCCTGGCTGATCCAGATCGCCGGGACGCGGCGGTCGCCGGAGCGGGAACCGCCGAGGGAGAAGCACTTGTTCTTCACCAGCACCTCGGGGAAGTGGGTGATCAGGGCGATGCCCTCCTCGATGGTGAGCGGTGTGCGCCCGCGCCCGGCGATGGTCTCCATGGCGTCGTTCGGCACGACGCCGCAGAACTCCTCGCCACGCTCCACGTCGAACACCAGGTGGACGCGGTGGCCGGGCACGGCCACCGACGGGACGGCGACGAACCGCTCCAGCGCGCCGGGCTCGAAGCTGTGGTCGACGAAGCCCGGCTTCTTCTTGCCGTGCAGCGCGGTGAGCGGCATCGTCCGCTCGACCGGTGCCACTTCGCGGGCGACGACCAGCAGGAACGGCACCCGCCCGGCCGTCACGTCGGCCTCCTGGTCGGGCACCGCGGCCCGCAGGGGGGCGCACAGTGCCTCGAACTCCGCGGCGCCGAGCCCGCCCAGGGCGGGGTAGCCCAGCTCGATGAGATTGCGTACCTGCCGGTCGAACTCGCGTGCAGTCATGGAGTCCCTTCGGGAGGAGAGGTTGACGGGAACAAACTTAGGTCGAGTACAGAAATATGTCAAGCATAATTTTGTGCGTGGCCTAGCTACACTGGGGGCATGACTGCGGAGACGACCGGCCTGCGGGCCCTGAAGAAGCGCCGGACCAGGGAGAAGATCTCGAACGCGGCCACCCGGCTCTTCCTGGAACACGGCTTCGACCACGTGACGATCGCGGACGTGGCGGCCGCCGCCGAGGTGGCCAAGATGACCGTCACCAACTACTTCCCGCGCAAGGAGGACCTGGCCCTGGACCTGGCCGGGGTCTTCGTCGAGATGCCGGCCGCCGCCGTGCGCGACCGCGCACCCGGCGAGTCCGCGCTGGCCGCGCTCCGCCGCGCCTTCCTGGCCGCCGCGGCCGGGCAGGACCCGGTCATCGGCTTCTCGGGCCTGCCGTTCGCCCGCATGATCACCGGCAGCCCGGCCCTCGTGGCCCGGCTGCGCGAGTTCCACGACGCCCGTGAGCAGGCACTGGCCCGCACCCTCGCCGAGGAGACCGGCGCCGCCGAGGACGACATCCGGCCCCGCGTCGCCGCCGCCCTGCTCGGCGGTGTGCACCGGCTGCTGTTCGAGGAGACCCTGCGGCTGACACTGGACGGCCGCGCCAACGACGAGATCGCCCGGATCGTCACCGGTCACGCGCACACGGCGTTCGCGGCCCTGGAACCCGCCCTGGGCGACTACGCGGTACGCCCGGGCGGCTGACCGGCGAGACGGCCGCGCGGCTGTTACCCGCGGTCGCTCCCCCGCGCCGCGCCGAGCGCACCTACTCACCAGTACCTTGTGCACGGCGCACCCGCCACGCGACGGGTGCCGCCCGCCGCCGTCTCTGCCCTGGGGGAGGTCCCGCCGTGTCCGAAGGCATCGCCGTCGACACCCGCCCGACGAAGATCGTGTACGTGGCCGAGGCCACCGCCCACGGCGGCCGGGACGGCCATGTCACCAGCCAGGACGGCCAGCTCGGGCTGAAGGTGGCGATGCCGCCGGAGCTGGGCGGCGACGGCAACGGCACCAACCCGGAGCAGCTCTTCGCGGCGGGCTACAGCTCCTGCTTCCACAACGCGCTGATCCTGGTCGGCAACCGCGAGGGCTACGACCTCACCGGCTCCACGGTCGCCGCCAAGGTCGGCATCGGGCCCAACCGCCACCGCGGCTACGGCCTCGCGGTCGCCCTCAGCGTCTCCCTGCCGCTCCTCGACCCGGACCTCGCGTCGAAGCTGGTGGACGCCGCCCACGAGGTCTGCCCCTACTCCAACGCCACCCGCGGGAACATCGACGTGACGATTCTGCTTGGGTGAGTCGGGGACCCGACCCGCACCGCAGGACGAGGAGGACGGACGTGGACGCGAACGGCACAGTGGCCGAGGGCTTCGAGCCGGTCAGGGACGCGTTCGTGAGGAACTTCGGCACGCTCGGCGACCGCGGCGCGGCCGTCACCGTCTACCGGGACGGCCACAAGGTGGTCGACCTGTGGGGCGGCACCCGGGACGTCGACGGCACCGAGCCCTGGCAGCGCGGCACCGCCCAGATCGTTCGCTCGGCGACCAAGGGCGTCGCCGCCGCCGTCCTCCTGCTGCTGCACCAGCGCGGCGAGCTGGACCTCGACGCGCCGGTGGTCAAGTGGTGGCCGGAGTACGAGGCGGCGGGCAAGGAGCGCACCCTCGTACGGCACCTGCTCGCGCACCGCGCGGGCGTGCCGGTGCTGGACCGCCCGCTGACGGTCGCGCAGGCCGCCGACCCGGAGCTGGGGGCCGCGGCGGTCGCGGCGCAGGCACCGGCGTGGCAGCCGGGCACGGACCACGGCTACCACGCGCAGACCTACAGCTGGCTCACGGCCGAGCTGGTCCGCCGGGTCACCGGCCGGCCGATCGACGAGTGGATCGCCGACGAGATCGCGGGCCCCGTCGGAGCGGACTTCTGGCTCGGACTGCCCCCGGCCGAGGCGGCCCGCGTCGGGCGGGTCGGCCCGGTGGCGGCCGAGGAGGCGGCGGGCGCCCTGCGCACCCGGCCCAAGCGCGCGGTCTCCGACGCCTACGCCGACCCGGAGTCCCTGACCCGCCGCGCCTTCGGTGCGATCACCCCGCAGCCCGACGAGAACGACCCGCTCTACCGTGCCGCCGCCCTGCCCGCCTCCAACGGCATCGCCACCGCCGACGGGCTGGCCCGGATCTACGCCTCGCTGATCGGCGAGGTCGACGGCGGGGTGCGGCTGTTCACGCCGGAGACGGCCGACCTGGCGCGCGGCGAGCAGTCCTCGGGCCCGGACCGGGTCCTGGTGGTGAACACCCGCTTCGGCCTCGGCTACATGCTGCACGGCAGCGCGTCCCCGCTGCTGTCCCCCGGGTCCTTCGGCCACCCCGGCCGCGGCGGCGCGCTCGGCTTCGCCGACCCGGAGTCGGGGATCGCCTTCGGCTACGTGACGAACGGCTTCCGCAGCAGCGTCACCGCGGACCCGCGCGCGCAGGCCCTGGTGAGGGCGGTCCGCACCGCCCTCACCGGCAGCTGACCGCGCTCACACGTGGATGGGGTGCGAGATGCGCCCCGACGCCGAGTCGATCTCCTCGTGCGCCTTGGTGAGCAGCCGCATCGCCAGCTCGTTCAGCGCCCGGGCGCCGGCGATCTCCTCGCCGACCCTGGGCTGATTCGCGTCCGTGTGGTGCCTGCTGGCCTGGCCGTGGGAGCGCACCTCGCTGCCGTCCGGGAGCCGTATCAGCGCCGCGGCCTCGGTGTGCCGGTCGTCCTCCTTGAACTCCAGCTCGACGTGCCAGCCCACTGCGGTATGCATCGTCATGACGATCACCTCCGGAAGAACCTGCTTCCAGGGTGCGCCAGATGGCGTACGGATGCATCCAATCAGGGACGTTCCGGGCGTCTGCGTGGACTGCCCGGCCTCAGCCGGCGCGCAGCATCAGCCCGATCCCGGCGACCAGCAACCCGGCCGCGGCGATCCGCGGCGCGCCGAACCGCTCCTTGAACACCACGGCGCCGATCACCGCGCCCACGATGATCGACGACTCCCGCAGGGCGGCGATCGGCGCCAGCTCCGCGCGGGTCTGCGCCCACAGCACCAGGGCGTACGCGGCGACGGACATCAGCGCCCCGAGCAGCCCGAGGGCGGCGAAGGGCCGCACGGTGGCGAGGAAGGCGCCGCGCCACCGGTGCAGGGCGTACGCCGGGATGACCGCGCCCTGCGCCAGCATCAGCCAGGCGATGTACCCGAGCGACGAGCCGGAGGCGCGCACGCCGAGCCCGTCGACCAGCGTGTACACGGCGATGGTCAGGCCGGTCGCCAGCGCCGCGCCGATCGCCGCCCAGTCCGGGCGGTGCCCGCGCAGCCCCCACAGCGCGACACCGGTCAGCCCGGCGCACGACAGCGTGATCCCGGCCGTGGCCCAGCCGTCGGGCACCTCGTGCGCGAAGACCGCGGCCAGCGCGGTGACGACGAGCGGCGCGCTGCCCCGGGCGATGGGGTAGGCCTGCCCGAAGTCGCCGAGCCGGAAGGACCGCATGAGCAGGGCGTAGTAGGCGATGTGGACGGCGGCGGAGCCGAGCAGGTACGGCCACGCGGCGGGGGCCGGCACCGCGGTGAACGGCACCAGCGCCAGCCCGGTCAGCGCGCCGCCGCCGGAGATGAGGGTGAACCCGACGAGCTTGTCGGTGATGCGGTGGGCGATGGCGTTCCACCCGGCGTGGGTGACCGCGGCCGCCAGCACGGCCGCGGTGACCAGCGGCGTCACGCGCCACTTCGCTCGCGGACGTCCACCAGGGTGCCGCCGGCGTGGGCGACGAGGGCCTTCGGTTCCATCGGGAAGACGGTGTGCGGGTCACCGGCGGCCGCCCACACCACGTCGTGGTCGAGCAGGCCCCGGTCGGCGAGCACCCGCGTCCTGGTCCGGTGCCCGAACGGCGGTACGCCTCCGATGGCGTACCCCGTGGTCTCCCGTACGACGCCGGCCTTGGCCCGGGTGACCTCGCGGGCGCCGAGTGCCCGCCGTACCAGTTCCACGTCGACCCGGGAGGCGCCGTCCATCAGGACCAGCACCGGCACGTCGTCGGCGGCGAAGACCAGCGACTTGCAGATCTGGCTCAGCCCGCAGCCGATCGCGGCGGCCGCCTCGGCGGCGGTCCGGGTCGCGTCCGGGAAGCGGCGTACCCGGTCCAGCACCTCTGCGATGCCCATCTCCCGCAGGGCGTCGGCGAACCGGGGGTGGGCCCCGTGGCCCTCGATGGCGGTGTCTGCGCTCGTCATGGAGGGCAACCTAGTGGTGCGTGTATGGCGCACGCGACTGCTTATGGTTCCGCCGCGCCCGCGTCGCGGGCCGATGGCCCCGCGGGAGGCCCGTGCCCCCGGGCCCGTGAGCCCGGGGCGGCATGAGGAGGCCGGTGAGGGCGCCCCGTCCCCACGGAGCCCTCACCGGCCGGTCCCATGCCGCGGCCGCGATCGCGGCCGGGCCGATCAGGCGCGGACCAGTTCGCGGTCCTCGTCCGGGTCCTTGCGGCCGTCCCGGTCCGACGCGGTACGCAGGCCCTCGCCCTCGACGTCCACGTTGGGCAGCGCCCGGTCCAGCCACTTCGGCAGCCACCAGGCCGCCTTGCCGAGCAGGGCGAGCACCGCCGGGACGATCGCCATGCGGACGACGAACGCGTCGAAGAACACCGCGATCGCCAGGCCGAAGCCGATCATCTTGACCATGGACTCGCTGGAGCCGATGAAGCCCGCGAACACCGCCATCATGATCACCGCGGCGGCCGTCACGACCCGCGCGCCGTACTTGAAGCCGGTCACGACCGCCTGGCCGGGCTTCTCCCCGTGCACGTACGCCTCACGCATCCGGGTGACCAGGAAGACCTCGTAGTCCATCGCCAGGCCGAAGACCACGCCGACCATGAAGATCGGCATCATCGACATGACCGGGCCGGTCTCCTCGACGCCCATCAGGCCGGACAGCCAGCCCCACTGGAAGACCGCGACCACCGCGCCGAGCGCCGCCAGCACGCTGAGCAGGAAGCCGAGGGCCGCCTTCAGCGGGACGAGGATGGAGCGGAAGACCACGATCAGCAGCAGGAAGGCGAGGCCCACCACGAGCGCCAGGTACGGCAGCAGCGCGTCGTTCAGCTTCTCCGACACGTCGATGTTCATCGCCGTCGCGCCGGTGACCAGCACCTGGCCGTCCTTGCCGGCGGTCAGCTCGGCGCCGGTGGCGCGGATGGCGTGCACCAGGTCCTCGGTGGTCGCCGAGGACGGCTTGGCGTCCGGGATCACGGTGACCGTGGCGGTGTCGCCGGCCTTGTTGGGCGCCGGCGGGGTCACCGTCACCACGTTGTCCAGGCCCTTGACCTCCCCGGCGACGTCCTCGAAGAGCGCCTTCGGGTCCGCGCTGCCCTTGCCGTCGACGACGACCATCAGCGGGCCGTTGAAGCCGGGCCCGAAGCCCTCCGAGAGGAGGTCGTAGGCGCGGCGCTGGGTGGTCGAGGTCGGCTGGGAGCCGTCGTCGGGCAGGCCGAGTTCCAGCGAGGCGGCCGGGACCGCGGCGGCACCGAGGCCGAGGACGCCGAGCAGCAGCACGGCGACCGGGCGGCGGACGACGAAGCTGGCCCAGCGGGTGCCCATGTTGGGCTTGGTGGTGCCCTCGGCGGCCTTCCTGGCGGCGCGCCCGCCGCCGAGCAGCTTGCTCTTCTCGCCGGCCGGGCGGACCTTGCGGCCCGCGTAGCCGAGCAGCGCGGGGATCATGGTGAGCGCGATCAGGACGGCGATGGCGACGGTGCCCGCGGCGGCGATGCCCATCTTCGTCAGCATCGGGATGTTGACGACGGACAGGCCGACCAGGGCGATGACGACGGTGAGGCCGGCGAAGACCACCGCGGAGCCGGCGGTGCCGACGGCCCGTCCGGCCGCCTCCTCGCGGTCGCGGCCCTCGGCGAGTTCCGCGCGGTAGCGGGAGACGATGAACAGGGCGTAGTCGATGCCGACCGCGAGGCCGATCATCGTGGCGAGCGTGGAGGTGGTGGAGCCCAGGTCGAGGGGGCTGGCCAGCGCGGTGATCGTCGCGACGCCGATGCCGACACCGATGATGGCGGTGAGCAGCGGCAGCCCGGCCGCGAGCAGCGAGCCGAAGGTGATGACGAGGACGACCGCGGCGACCGCGATGCCGATGATCTCGGAGCTGCCGGTGTGCGGCACGGCCTGGAGGGCGTCACCGCCGATCTCGACGGTCAGCCCGGAGTCCCGCGCGTCCTGCGCGGCGCCTTCCAGGGCGTCCTTGGTGGCGTCCTTCAGCTCCATGCCGGACACCTTGTACGTGACCTGGGCGTAGGCGATCGTGCCGTCCCGGCTGACGGCCCTGGCCTGGTAGGGGTCGGCGACGGCGGCGACCTCGGAGCCGTCGGCCAGTTCCCGGACGGTCTTCTGGACCGTCGCCTTGTTCTCGGCGTCGGTCATCTTCTCCCCGGCCGGCGCCTTGAAGACGACGCGGGCGGTGGCGCCGTCGGCGCTCATGCCGGGGAAGCGCTCCTCCAGCAGGTCGAAGGCCTTCTGGGCCTCGGTGCCGGGGATCGAGAAGGAGGTGGTGCCGGGGGCGGGGGCGCTTGCCGCGCCGACGCCGGCGAGCGTCAGCAGCGCCACCCATATGAAGGCGAGGATGTGCCTTCGCCGGAACGAGAACCGGCCGAGTCGGTAGAGAAAGGTGGCCACGAGGGCGTACTCCCGGTCAGTCGTGGGGTGGTCAGGGCAGGAATGGTCAGCCCGACGACGTGAGCGGTCGCGTCAGGTGGTGCGGAGCAGGTCGCTCAGGTGGTGGTGGGGACGCCGAGGGCGGGGAGGACCACGGCGTCGATGTACGAGAGGAGGAAGCTCTGCGTGGGCGGCAGCTCGTCTATCAGCGTGCGGGTGACGAACGCGCCCAGCAGCATGTGCACCACGAACTCCATCGCCGGGTTGTCCTCGCGGACCTCGCCCCGGTCGACGGCGCGCCGCAGCACGCGCCGGAACTCCTCCAGCTCCGGCTCGATCAGCAGTTCCTTGAACGCTCGCAGCAGGTCGGGGTTGTTGTGCACCGCCATGGCCAGGCCGCGCATCAGCGCGGTGTTCTGCTCCATGGCGCAGTCGTCCTCGCGGGTCACGAGGGCGGCCAGGTCGCCGCGGAGCGAGCCGGTGTCGACGTCGGCGATGCTGCCCGGCTTCATGTGCCGCATCGCGTGCGCCACCAGTTCGGCCTTGCCGCCCCACTGGCGGTAGAGGGTGGCCTTGCTGGAGTGGGTGCGGGCCGCGACGGCGTCCATGGTCAGGGCGTCGTAGCCGACCTCCCGGAGCAGGTCGAGCACGGCCGTGTACAGCTCGGCCGCGCGCTCGGGCGTGAGCCGGCTGCGGCGCGCGGTTGCGGTCTCGGCCATGACCCTCACCCCTTTCGCGTGAACGAGACTGTTTCGTACACCACCACTGTAGTGCCCGCGAGAAGCGAAACGAAACAGTTTCGTACGTGGGCTGGGTCACTCCTGTCAGGACGGCATAAGTCCCCCCGTCTCCGCACACGGGCGATCCGGCCGAAAGGCGCACGCGGCGCACGAGTTGCCCGCCCCACCTCCCCGGCAAAGCATGAAGAGGTGACCTATCTGCGCCTGCCCCATCTCCACAGAAACCTGCTGTGCTTCGTGGCCGAGGACGACCTCTGGCTCGCCCCGCTCGACGGTCCCGGCCGCGCCTGGCGGCTCACCGCCGACCGCACCAAGACCGGCCAGCCGCGCTTCTCCCCCGACGGCCGCCACATCGCCTGCACGAGCTGGCGCAGCCTCGTCCCGGAGATCCACCTGGTCCCCGTGGACGGCGGCCGGACCCGGCAGCTCACCTACTGGGGAAGCCAGGACACCCGCGTCTGCGGCTGGGCCCCGCCCGAAGGCGACGGCACCGGCGACATCCTCGCCGTCGCCTCCCACGGCCAGCCCTTCTCCTACTTCACCTGGGCGTACAAGGTCTCCCCCGACGGCGACCCCGGCCGCAAGCTGCCCTGGGGTCCGGTCTCCGACATCCAGGTCGCCGACCTCGCCGACGGGCACAGGACACTGCTGCTCACCGGCACCCCGCCGCACGAACCGGCCGCCTGGAAGCGCTACCGGGGCGGCGCCACGGGCCGCCTCTGGCTGCACGGGCAGCGGCTCCTCGCCGACCTGGAAGGGCACCTCGAAGCGCCGATGTTCGTCGGCGACCGGATCGCCTTCCTCTCCGACCACGAGGGCGTCGGCAACCTCTACTCCTGTGCCCACGACGGCTCCGACCTGCGCCGCCACACCGACCACGACGCGTTCTACGCCCGGCACGCCGCGAGCGACGGCACCCGGGTGGTGTACCAGTGCGCGGGCGACCTGTGGCTCGTGGACGACTTCTCGCCCGACGCCGCACCCCGCCGCCTCGACGTCCGGCTGAACGGGCCGCGCACCGGCCGCCGCCCCTACCAGGTGCCCGCGGCCCAGCACGTGGACGGCCTGTCCGTCGACGAGACCGGCCGGGCCAGCGCCGTCGTGGTGCGCGGCAGCCTGTACTGGCTCACCCACCGCGACGGGCCCGCCCGCACCCTCACCGACACCCCCGGCGTCCGGGTCCGGTTGCCGGAGATGCTGGGCTCCGGCAACCAGGTCGCCTATGTGACGGACGCGGAGGGCGAGGACGCGATCGAGATCGCCTACCTGCCCCGCGCCACCGGCGACCGCGCGCCCCGGCGGCTGGCCTCCGGCGAACTCGGCCGCGTTCTCGAACTGGTCTGCGACCCGCAGGGCCAGCGCCTCGCCGTCGCCGCGCACGACGGACGGCTCCTGCTGCTCGACGCGACCGAGGACTCCGACGGCGAGGTCACCGAGCTGATCAGGTCCGTCAACGGCCCGGTCCGCGACCTCGCCTTCTCCCCCGACGGCAACTGGCTGACCTGGTCCCACCCCGGCATCGGCCGCAGCCTGCGGCAGATCAAGATGGCCCGCATCGGCGGCGCCGGCGGCACCGGAGAGGCGGCCCGTGTCGTCGTCGACGTCACCAACGGCCGCTTCGAGGACGAGAACCCGGTCTTCACCCGCGACGGCCGCTACCTCGCCTTCCTCTCCTGGCGCGGTTTCGACCCGGTCTACGACGTGCACACCGGCGACCTGTCCTTCCCGCTCGGCTGCCGCCCCTACCTGGTCCCGCTGTCCTCCGCCACCCCCTCCCCGTTCGCCCTGGACCCCGACGGCCGCCCCGCCGCCGGCGGTCTCGGCAGGATGGGGGACGCCGGGGAACCCGACGACGAGGGCGGCGAGAGCGGCACCGTCACCGTGGAGGTGGAGGGCCTGGAGAACAGGGTCACGCCCTTCCCGGTCGCCGCGTCCAAGTACTCGGCGCTGCACCCGGTCGCCGGCGGCGGACTGGTCTGGCTGCGCTGGCCGATCTCCGGCGCGCTCGGCGAGACCTTCGTCAATCCGGACGACACCAGCGGCCGTCCCACCCTGGAACACTTCGGCATCGCCAAGGCCAAGCGGTCCGAACTCCTCGACCACCTGGACTGGTTCGCGGTGAGCGGCGACGGCAGCCGTCTCGTCGTCGTCGACGAGGGCGACCTGCGCGCGGTCCCGTCCACCGAGAGCGGCGACGCGGACACCACCACCTGGATCGATCTGCGCCGCATCCTGCACGAGGTCGACCCGGCCGCCGAGTGGCGCCAGTCCTACGACGAGGCGGGCCGCCTGATCCGCGCCCACTTCTGGGACCCCGGCATGTGCGGCATCGACTGGGACGCGGTCCTCGGCCAGTACCGTCCGCTGGTCGACCGGGTGGCCTCACCCGACGAGTTCGCCGACCTGCTCCGCGAGGTGCTCGGCGAACTGGGCACCTCGCACGCGTACGTCACCGCCGCCCGCCGCAACGAGGGCCCGCCCCACTACCAGCGCCGGCAGGGTCTGCTCGGCGCCAACCTCGTCCGCCGGGACGGCGGCTGGACGGTCCGGCGGATCCTGCCCGGCGACTCCTCCGACTCCAAGGCCCGCTCCCCGCTCGCCGGTTCCGGCATCCGTGAGGGCGCCGTCCTCACCCACGTCGACGGCCGCCCCGTGGACCCGGTCACCGGCCCCTACCCGCTGCTCGCGGGAGCGGGCGGCACGACCGTGGAGCTGACCTTCACTCCCGCCGGGGGCGAGGGCCGCGCCCGCCGGGTCGCCGTCGTCCCGCTCGTCGACGAGCAGCCGCTGCGCTACCAGGACTGGGTGGCCAAACGCCGGGAGGTCGTGCGCGAGTTGAGCGGCGGACGCTGCGGCTACCTGCACATCCCCGACATGGGCGGCTCCGGCTGGGCCCAGTTCAACCGCGACCTGCGCATGGAGGTCTCCCGACCTGCCCTCATCGTCGACGTGCGCGGCAACGCGGGCGGCCACATCAGCGAACTGGTCGTCGAGAAGCTGACCCGCACCATCCTCGGCTGGGACCTCACCCGTGACGCCCAGCCCGTGTCGTACGCCTCCAACGCGCCGCGCGGCCCGGTCGTTGCCCTCGCCGACGAGGCCACCTCCTCCGACGGCGACATGATCACGGCCGCCTTCAAGCTGCTGAAGCTGGGTCCGGTCGTCGGCCAGCGCACCTGGGGCGGAGTCGTCGGCATGACCGGCCGCCACCGCCTCGGTGACGGCACCGTGATCACCGTGCCGATGAACGCGGCCTGGTTCGACGCGTACGGCTGGTCCGTCGAGAACCGGGGCGTCACCCCCGACGTGGAGGTCCTGCGCACCCCGCTCGACTGGGCCGAGGGCCGCCACGCCCAGCTCGACGACGCCGTCCACCTGGCCCTGGACCTCTTGAGCACCAACCCCCCGGCCACCCCGCCCGACTACACGGACACTCCCGACCGCTCCCGCCCCGAGCTCCCCCCACGCTCCACTCCCTGACCCCGAAAAAGGAGGGGCGCCCCCGGAGTACACCGGAGGCACCCGCACCACAGGATCCGGACCGCAGCGGTCAGACCTCGTCGAGCTCCTCGTCGAAGCGCTCCCGCTCGGGCCGCTCCCGCTCGGGCCGCTCGCGCTCGGACCGCTCGCGCGTCATCGGCTCGTCCTCACGACGCTGCCCGCGGCGGTTCTGGACCTGCTCCCTGGCCTGGTCCATCTTCTCGCGAGCCTGCTGCTGCCACTGCTCGGACTGGTCCTGGAACTTGTCCTTCATACCCATGTGTCGTCACTCCTTGTGACTGGGGGATTTGGGGCCCCGAGGGGGCTCCACCAGATTCACACGGCCCGACACGCTGTGCATGTCGATCACTCACGCTCGGTAGCGGCGACCGCTCTGGCCTGCTCGTCCGCCGCGCCGCCCGCCCCCACGAGCCCGGTGCGCATGCCGTCCAGGCGGTCCGCGAACCGTCGTATCTCCCGCTGTCCGACCGTCCCGATGACCGAAGGCAGGTACCCGCGCACGCCCTGCATCCCGCGCAGCCACCACTGTCCGTAGACGTGTGCGGACCGGCGCTCGATCCCGGCGACGATCCGGTCCACCGCCGGGCCCAGCGGATAGGTCTTGTTCGAGGGCCACGGCAGCCGCTGCCGCAACTCCCGCATGACGTCGTCCTGATCGGCCCCGCGCACCATGTCGGTGTCGGTCCAGGACAGATAGCCGACGCCGACCTTCACACCCCGGTGGGCGACCTCGGCGCGCAGGCTGTGCGCGTACGCCTCGACGCCCGACTTGGACGCGCAGTACGCCGTCATCATGGGGGCGGGGGTGATCGCGGCGAGGGAGGCGATCTGGAGCAGGTAGCCGCGGCTCGCCGTCAGCGCGGGCAGGAAGGCCCGCGCGGTCACCGCCGAGCCGATCAGGTTGACCTCGATCACCCGCCGCCAGGCCTCGGGGTCGGAGCCGGCGAACGGCCCGCCGGTCGCCACGCCCGCGTTCGCGACGACGATGTCGACCTTCCCGAACCGCTCCTCGACCTCGCCCGCGACCCGGGCCATCGCCTCGTGGTCGGTGACGTCGGCGTACCACTGGTCGCTGTCGCCGTACAGCCGCGAGGAGACCTCCTTGAGGGCGTCCGGCTCCAGCCCGACCAGGGCGACCTTCACCCCGCGCGCCGACAGTTTGCGCGCCAGCAGCTCGCCGACGCCGCGCGCGGCCCCCGTGACGACCGCGACCTGTCCTTCGAGGCTCACCCTGGTCATGCGCCCTCCCTCACCTTCACGTGCGTCGTGACGAGTTCCCGTATCTTCCCGGTGATCAGCTCGGGCGCCTCCACCGGTGTCATGTGGCCGAGCCCGGGCAGCACGTCGAGGCCGGTGCAGCGGGGCAGCGCGGCGGCGAGCGCCCGCGCGTGCGCCGGCGGGGTGAGCCGGTCGTGCGAGCCGACGACGACGGCCGTGGGCACGTGCAACTCCCGTACGGCGTGGTCGAGGTCGAGCGTCTCCAGGACGCGGGACCAGGCGTGGCGCACGGCGCGCGGGCAGGCGTGCACCACTCTCGCGCACGCCTCCACCATGTGCGGCGCGGAACCGGCGCCCATCGTCCCGTACTTGAGGACGCGCCGGGCGAGCGGTGTCACCGGACCGAGCGGAGCGCGCGAGCCGAGGACGCGCCGGGTGAGCCAGGTGCGCAGCCGCCCCGGGCGCAGGGGCACCACGGTGGCGGCGGCGACGAGCTGCGAACTGCCCGTGCTGCACAGCAGGACGGCGGCCGTGTGCGCGCGGACGCGGGGGCGGCCGGCCGCCGCGAGCACCGTCATGCCGCCCATGGAGTGGCCGGCGAGCACCGCCTTCTCCCCGGGCGCGAGGGTGGCCGCGAGGACGGCTTCCAGGTCGTCGGCGAGGGCGTCGGTGCTGCACGACCGGCTCACGGGACTGCGTCCGTGGCCGCGCTGGTCGTAGGCGATGACGCGGTGGCCGGCGGCCAGGGCGCGGATCTGCGCCGCCCAGAAGGCGGTCGAGCAGGTCCAGCCGTGGATGAGGACGACGGGCGGCGCGTTCTCCGGCCCGTGCACCTCGACGTGCAGCCGCGCGCCGTCGGCGGAGACGGCGGTCAGCTCGCGGGCGGGCGCGGGCGGGGCGTACGGGCCGGAGGCGACGTGCGTGACCCGGCTCACAGGGCGGCCTCGGTCCCGGCGGCGGCGGAGTGCTTCCCGGACTCGGGGGCGTCCCCGCCGGCCTTCGCCGCCGGCGGCCGCAGCACCTCGTACTCCATGAGGTCCACCCGGCGGGTCGCCCGCCGGAACTCCGCGGTCGTGCCGGGCCAGATGGTGGTGTTGCGGCCGTTGCCGTCCAGGTACCAGCTGGTGCAGCCACCGGTGTTCCACACCGTGCGCTTCATCCGCTCCTGCACCCGCCGGTTCCAGGCGCCGACCGCGCCGGGGCGGGCGTCGAGGGCCACGCGCCCGCCGAGCACGTCGAGCTGGCGGATGAAGTCGGCCAGGTAGTTCAGCTGGGACTCGATCATGAGGATCATCGAGGAGTTCCCGAGGCCGGTGTTGGGCCCGATGATCGTCATCCAGTTGGGGAAGCCGGCCGCGGAGGCGCCGCGCAGGGCTTCCATGCCGCCCTTCCAGACCTCGGCGAGGGTCCGGCCGTCCGCGCCGACGACCCGCTCGGCGATCGGCATGTCGGTGACGTGGAACCCGGTGCCGAAGACGATCGCGTCGGCCTCGGCCTCACTGCCGTCGGCGGCGACCAGGGTGGACCCGCGGACCTCGGCCAGCCCGGAGGCGACGACGTCGACATTCGGCCGGGCGAGCGCCGGGTAGTACTCGCTCGACAGCAGGATCCGCTTGCAGCCGATCCGGTAGTCGGGCGTGAGCTTGGCCCGCAGCGCCGGGTCCTTGATGGCGCGGGCCATGTTCCGCTTGGCGAGCTGTTCGACGAAGCCCAGCTGGCCGGGGTGCTTGGTGAACGCCTGCACCTGGAGCTCGCGGATGCCCCACAGCAGCCCGCGCCGGGCCTGGGTGGTGACCGGCAGCCGCTGGTGCAGCCACCGCTCGGCGCCGCTGATCGCGCGGTCCATCCGGGGCATCACCCACGGGGGCGTGCGCTGGAACAGGGTGAGCCTGCCGACCCGCGGCTGGATGGCGGGCACGATCTGGATGGCGGACGCCCCCGTGCCCACCATGGCGACCCGCTTGCCCTTCAGGTCGTAGTCGTGGTCCCAGCGGGCGGAGTGGAAGACCTTGCCGGGGAAGGTGTCCAGCCCGGGGATGTCGGGGATCTTCGGGTCGGACAGCGGGCCGGTGGCGGAGACGACGAGGTCGGCGGTGAGCCGCCCGGAGCCGGTCTCGATGTCCCAGCGCAGCTCGTGCGGGTCCCAGGTCATCAGCTTGACCTCGGAGCCGAACCGCAGATGGGGCCGCAGCCCGAAGACGTCGGCGACCCGCTCCAGGTAGGCGCGGATGTGCTCCTGCCCGGAGAACGCGCGCGGCCAGTCGGGATTGGGCGCGAAGGAGAACGAGTAGAGGTGGGACGGCACGTCGCAGGCGCACCCCGGATAGCTGTTGTCCCGCCAGGTGCCGCCGACGCTGTCGGCGCGTTCCAGCACCACGAAGTCGGTGACGCCTTCCCGTCGCAGGCGCACCGCGGCGCCGAGCCCGCCGAACCCGGACCCGATCACCGCCACCCGTACATGCTCGTGCTCGGCCATCCCGTAGCCTCCACGCATCGCTCGTAACCATGCCAGTGAACACTGGCGCAATGGGGAGGGTAGAGGAGAGCCGTACTCATCGGTAGGGGGCGGGACGAAGAAAGTTACCGGCGGTACGACTTAGGGTTCGACCGTGGCAGACAAGGCAGAGAAGCAGGCGGGGACGCCATCGGAGCAGCCGTCCGGGAAGCGCGAGTACCGCATGGACGAGCTGGCCCGCCTGGCCGGCATCACGGTGCGCACGCTGCGCTTCTACCGGGAACGCAAGCTGATCCCGCCGCCTCGCCGCGAAGGGCGCATCGCCTGGTACGACGACCACCACCTGGCCCGGCTGCGCACGATAGCCGCCCTGCTGGAACGCGGTCACACGCTCAGCGGCATAGCCGAGCTCGCCGAGGCCTTCGACCACGGCCGTGACGTCGGCGACCTCCTCGGCCTCGGCGCCCCGACGGAGGAGACGCCCGTCCGCCTCACCCCCGAGGAACTCGCCGACCACTTCGCCGGCCAGGCCACCCCCGAGAACCTCGCCGCCGCCATGGACCTCGGCTACCTCGGCACCGACGGCGAGGAGATCGTCCACATCAGCCGCCGCCTGCTCGACGTCTCCTCCGCCCTCGTCCGCGAGGGCATCCCGCTGGCCGACGTCCTGGCCGCCGCGAAACGCGTCCGCGAGCACGCCGACGCCCTGGCCGGCATCTTCGCCGACCTGATCCTCAGCCACGCCCCCGCGGACCGCCTGCACCGCCTGCGCCCCCTGGCCCGCAGCGTGGTCGAGGCGGAACTCTCGCTGGCCCTCGACCGCCGCCTGCGCTGAGGGCGCCCCGCGCCCGGGGCGTCCTACAGGTCGTACACGACGGTGACGGGCGCGTGGTCCGACCAGCGCTCCGCGTGCGTGGCCGCGCGCTCCACGTACCCCTTGACCGCCCTGTCCGCGAGGCCGGGCGTGGCGACGTGCAGGTCGATCCGCCAGCCGGTGTCGTTGTCGAACGCCCGGCCGCGGTAGGACCACCAGGTGTAGGGGCCCTCGACGTCCGGGTGCAGCGCGCGCACGACGTCGACGTACCCGCCGGCCTCCGGGGCGAGGACCTGACTCAGCCAGTCGCGCTCCTCCGGCAGGAAGCCGGAGCTCTTGGTGTTGCCGCGCCAGTTCCGCAGGTCGGCCCGCTGGTGGGCGATGTTCCAGTCGCCGCAGACCAGCACCTCGCGGCCGTCGGCGGCGGCGCGCTCGCGCAGTCCCTTGAGGTGGGCGAGGAACTCGCCCATGAAGCGGAGCTTCTCGTCCTGCCGCTCGGTGCCGGCCTCGCCGGACGGGAGGTACAGGGAGGCGACGGTCACCCCGGGCAGATCCGCCTCGACGTACCGGCCGCTGCCGTCGAACTCGGCCGAGCCGAAGCCGACGCGCACCCGGTCGGGTTCGCGGCGGGTGTAGAGCGAGACGCCCGCGCGGCCCTTCGCCGCGGCCGGGGCGTGCACGACGTGCCAGCCCTCCGGCGCGCCCACGTGCCCGGGGAGCTGCTTCGGCTCGGCGCGCACCTCCTGAAGGCACAGCACATCGGCGTCGGTACCGGCGAGCCACTCGGCGAAGCCCTTCTTCGCGGCGGCGCGCAGCCCGTTCACGTTCACGGAGGTCACAGTCAGCACCCCGGCACGATACCGGCACACTGGACGAGTCCGGATCCGCTGCCTGCATAGAAGTACGATGCCTCACATGAATATACGCCGCGTCCCCTTCGACCACCCCGACGCCGTCAAGCTCAACGACGAGGTCCAGGCCGAGTACCACGAGCGCTACGGCGACGGCGGCGACGCCACCGTGCTCGCGCCGGAGGACTTCCAGCCCCCGAACGGCGTGTACTTCATCGGGTACGACGAGCTGGACCGCCCCGTGGCCACCGGCGGCTGGCGCCGCCAGGACAAGAACGACGAGGGCAACGAGGACGGCGACGCCGAGCTGAAGCGGATGTACGTGATCAGGGAGATGCGCGGCCTGGGCCTCGCCCGGCGCATGCTCGCCGCCCTGGAGGAGGACGCCCGCGCGGCCGGCCGCACCCGCATGGTCCTGGAGACCGGCACGGAGCAGCCGGAGGCGATCAGCCTGTACACGTCCAGCGGCTACGAGCCGTGCGCGAAGTTCGGCTACTACCGCTCCTACGAGTCGAGCCGGTGCTACGCGAAGGCACTGTGACGTACGCCACCTGAGGGCCCGTCATGGGCCCTCACCGGGGCCGACAACACGATAGAGCCCCGTCAGTCTCCCGACGGGGCTCTATGCTGCGTGGACCTGAGGGGATTTGAACCCCTGGCCCCCTCGATGCGAACGAGGTGCGCTACCGGACTGCGCCACAGGCCCTTGCAACGAGTGAAACTTTAGCACCCCGATCGGCCTGCTCGGAAATCCGCTCCGGCGGGGCCGACGGCAGCCCTACTCGTTGGCCGCGCGGGGCCGGTCCCCGTCCTCGTACTGGTCGAACAACGGCGTACGCCCCCGCTCGCGCGCCCGCCGCGCCGAGGCGGCCCGCCGCGCGTCGCTGCGTCCGGCGCCGTCGGCGCGGTCGTCCTCGTGGTCCGGCTCCCCGTCGTCCGGCTCCTCCGGGGTCGGTTCGCCCGCCGCCCGGGTTTCCTCCTCGCGCCCCACGGCGCTCGACCGCGCCGAGCTCCAGGCGTCCGGCGACCCGAGGTCGACGTCTGCCGTGGCACGCGGCGCGACCGGGGCGGTCACATAGGTGGGCAGCGGCACCGGGACCGGCTCCCAGCTGTCCCCGTGCCCGGGCCGCCGCTGCCGCTCCCGCTGCTGGTCGACCCACTCGGCGTGGTCGGTCTGCTCGACCAGCGCCCGCCGGTCCGCGGCGAGCGCGGACAGGCCCGGATCGGTCTCCGGTTCCGGGCCTTCCTCGGGTTCGTCGCCGTCGGCCGGGACGGACGGCTGCCGGCGCGGCTGGCGCGCCCGCTCCCGCAGCCGCTGCGCGGCGTCCTCCGCCCGGCGGCGGTCCATCTGGTACGTGAAGCGGCGGCGTTCCTGGGAGCGCAGATAGGCGATGTACGCGCTGAGCAGCACGGCGGGCACGGCGGGCGCCCACAGGAAGGCGAGGCCGCCGACGGCGGCGACGACCGAGCCCGCCGTGAAGGCGAGGAAGAGCATCACCGTGGTACGCCGGCGGCGCGCGAGCACCTTGGAACGCCGGGCGCGTGCCGCGGCGGCCTCGGCTCCGGGTGCGCGCCGGGCGCTCGGCACCTGCTTGCGCGCGGGGGCGGCGCCGGAGGCGGGCCCCTCGGCGGGCGCGGGCGCCCGTTCGCGTGCCGGCTCCGGCCGCTCGGCGCTGCGCGCCGCCAGGGGCGCCTGGGTCTGCGGGCGGGTCGGGGGCACGGCGAAGGCCCGGACGTCCACCGAGTCGGTGACGGCGTCCGGATCGCTCATGGCGGGTTCCGCCTCGTCGGCGGAGCGCGCCTGCAGGTCCTTGGCGTACCGGCGCTCCATCCCGGCCCGTCCGGACAGCAACCGGATGGCTGTGCTGAAGCGTTCCGTCGGACGGGCCTCGTTCAGCTCGTCCTGCCTACGGAGCCACATCGGCACCAAGTAGGCGGCCCAGGCCCCGACGATGACTGCGTAGATGAGGCCGCTGCTGCTCACGCCTCACACGGTAGAGGGGTTTGCGTGAGGCCATCCGCCAATTGGGCCGGTGTGTCGCACGATCTGGCTGATATTTCGAGCTTTTTTTGTGCCGGATGCGATCAGCGGACCGTCCGGGCCGTGAATTCAAAGACCCGAGCCGGTCGCCGGCCGATCAATTTCGAACATTTATTCAATTACTGCTGCGCGCCCGGCTGTGCCGCCACCGGTTCAGCAGCCCGTCGGGCACTTCCTCCGCGGTGAGCGCGAAGACCAGGTGGTCGCGCCAGGCGCCGTCGATGTGCAGATAACGGGGCCGCAGCCCCTCCTCCCGGAATCCGAGTTTCTCCACCACCCGGCGGCTGGGGCCGTTCTCCGGGCGAATACACACCTCCACGCGGTGCAGTCCGACCGTGCGGAAACAGTGGTCCACGACGAGCGCCACGGCCGTCGGCATCACCCCGCGCCCGGCGACCGCCTCGTCCACCCAGTAGCCGACGTGGCCCGAGCACATCGAACCCCAGGTGATCCCGGCGACCGTCAACTGCCCGACCAGCCGCCCCTGGTACTCGATCACGAACGGCAGCATCCGGCCCGCGTTCGCCTCGGTGCGCAGATGGCGGACCATCTGCCGGTAGGTCGGCCGGTGCGTGACCGGCCCGCCCGGCGCGGGCGGCGGGATGGTCGCCTCCCAGGGGCGCAGCCAGTCCCGGTTGCGCCGGTTGACCTCGCGCCAGGCCCGCTGGTCGCGCAGCTTTATCGGCCGCAGGACGACATCGTCCTCCACCAGCTCGACGGGCCACCATGCGCTGTTCAGCTCGCACCCCCACCACCGGGCCGCGGGTGGTCGCCACCACGGACCTGGTCGACGGCGTGGATCAGCAGGGGCTCCAGGACGGCCAGACCGTCGCGCACCCCGCCGGTCGATCCCGGCAGGTTCACGATCAGCGTCCGGCCCGCCACCCCGGCCAGGCCCCGGGAGAGCACCGCGGTGGGCACCGCGTCCCGGCCGTACGCCCGGATCGCCTCCGCGATGCCCGGCACCTCCCGGTCGAGCACCGCGCGGGTGGCCTCGGGGGTGCGGTCGGTGGGCGAGATGCCGGTGCCGCCGGTGGTGACGATCACGTCGTAGCCGGTCTCCACGCCCGCGCGCAGGGCCGCCTCCACGGGGTTCCCGTCGGGGACGACCCGCGGCCCGTCCACGGCGAACCCGAGGCTCTTGAGGCCGTCGGCGATCAGCGGGCCGCCCCGGTCCTCGTAGACGCCCGCGGCGGCCCGGTTGGAGGCCGTGACGACCAGCGCCCGGTACGGCGCGCCCGCGGCGCTCACGCCCGGCTCCAGTCGCCCGACTTGCCGCCCGTCTTCTCCTCCACCCGCACGTCCGTGATGACCGCTCCCTTGTCGACCGCCTTCACCATGTCGATCACGGTGAGCGCGGCGACCGAGACCGCGGTGAGCGCCTCCATCTCGACGCCCGTGCGGTCCGTGGTCCGCACCGTCGCGGTGATCTCCACGGCGTCGTCCGCGACCGACAGGTCCAGTGTCACACCGGAGAGCGCGAGCGGGTGGCACAGCGGGATCAGGTCGGGGGTGCGCTTGGCACCCATGATGCCGGCGATCCGCGCGGTGGCGAGGGCGTCGCCCTTGGGGACCCCCTCACCGCGCAGCAGCTCGACCACGCGGGGCGAGACGAGGACGCGTCCGCCGGCGCGGGCGGTGCGGACGGTCACGTCCTTCTCCGACACGTCGACCATCCGGGCGGCGCCCGCGTCGTCGATGTGCGTCAGTCGGTCCTGCCTGCTCATGCTGTGCCGCTCCCGGTCCGGGCCCGGCGCGGTCCGGTGCGCGGGCCTGTTGTGCGCGACACGGTACCCCCAAGTCCGGGGGGTCAGCCGAGCAGGACCACCTCGACGTCGGCGCCGGGAGCGACGGACTCCACGTCCTCGGGGACGACGATCAGCGCGTCGGCGCGCGCGAGGGCCGCGACGAGGTGGGACCCGGCCCCGCCGACCGGGGTCACCGCGCCGTCGGCGTACCGGCCGCGCAGGAACTGCCTGCGGCCCTTCGGCGACGTCAGCGGCCTGTCCGCGCTCAGGGTGGCGCGGGTGGTGGGGCGGTGCACGTCGGTCAGGCCCATGAGGGTGCGGATCGCGGGACGGACGAACAGCTCGAAGGAGACGTACGACGACACCGGATTGCCGGGCAGGGCGAGGAGCGGGGTGTGGTCGGGGCCGATGGAGCCGAACCCCTGCGGCTTGCCGGGCTGCATGGCGAGCCGGCGGAACTCGACCCCGCTGCCCGGCTCGTCCTCGTCGGCGACGTGCGCGAGGGCCTCCTTGACCACGTCGTACGCGCCGACGCTGACGCCGCCCGTGGTGACCATGAGGTCGGCGCGCACCAACTGGTCCTCGATCGCGGTGCGCAGGGTCTCGGCGTCGTCGGCGACGGCGCCCACCCGGTAGGCGATGGCGCCGGCGTCACGGGCGGCGGCGGTGAGGGCGAAGCTGTTGGAGTCGTAGATCTGGCCGGCGGCCAGCTCCTCGTCGGGCTGGACGAGTTCGCTGCCGGTGGACATCACCACCACGCGCGGGCGCGGGCGGACCCGGACCGTGCCGCGGCCGATGGCGGCGAGCAGCGCGATCTGCGGCGGGCCGAGGATCGTGCCGGCGTCGAGGGCGCGGTCGCCGGCCTGCACGTCGCTGCCCTTCGCGCGCACGTGCGCGCGGGCCTCGGCGGGCCGGTGCACCCGGACCTGGCCGCCGGCGGCCTCGGGGGCCAGGCTGCGGGCGCGCATCGCGGCGACGGGGCCCTCACCGAGGCCGCCGTCGGTCCACTCCACGGGGACCACGGCCTCGGCGCCGGGCGGCAGCGGGGCGCCGGTCATGATGCGGGCGGCCTGGCCTGGCCCCACCTGGAGCAGGCCGGCCTGGCCCGCCGCGACGTCCCCGATCACGTCGAGGACGGCGGGGAACTCCTCGCTCGCGCCCGCGACATCCGCGACCCGTACCGCGTACCCGTCCATGGAGCTGTTGTCGAACGGCGGCAGGGAGACCGGCACCGTGATGTCGTCGACCAGGACGCAGCCCTGGGCGTCGAGCAGGTTCAGCTCGATGGGTTCGAGGGGGCGGACGGTGGTGAGGATGTCCTCCAGGTGCTCGTCCACCGACCACAGGTGGTCCTGGCCGGTGGCGCGGGGCGCGGCGGTGCTCAAGGTGGCTACATCTCCTCGGTGACGTAACTGCGGAGCCAGGCCCGGAAGTCCGGGCCCAGGTCTTCACGTTCGCACGCGAGTCTGACAATGGCACGCAGGTAGTCGCCGCGGTCGCCGGTGTCATAGCGGCGGCCCTGGAAGACGACGCCGTGCACCGGGCCGCCGATCTTCTCGTCCTGGGCGAGCTGCTGGAGGGCGTCGGTCAGCTGGATCTCGCCGCCGCGGCCGGGCTCGGTCTTGCGCAGTATGTCGAAGATGTGGGGGTCGAGGACGTACCGGCCGATGATGGCGTAGTTGGACGGGGCGTCGGCCGCGTCGGGCTTCTCCACCAGGCCGTTCACCTTGACGACGTCGCCTTCCGCGGTGGCCTCGACGGCGGCGCAGCCGTAGAGGTGGATCTGCTCGGGTGCGACCTCCATGAGCGCGACCACGCTGCCTCCGCTGCGCTCCTGCACCTCGATCATCCGCTGGAGCAGCGGGTCGCGCGGGTCGATCAGGTCGTCGCCCAGGAGGACGGCGAAGGGCTCGGTGCCGACGTGCGGGGCGGCGCACAGGACGGCGTGGCCGAGGCCCTTGGGGTCGCCCTGGCGGACGTAGTGCATCGTCGCGAGGTCGCTCGACTCCTGCACCTTCGCGAGCCGTTCGGCGTCACCCTTCTTCTCGAGCGCCGACTCCAGCTCGTAGTTGCGGTCGAAGTGGTCCTCCAGCGGGCGCTTGTTGCGGCCCGTCACCATGAGGACGTCATCGAGGCCCGCCGAGACGGCCTCCTCGACCACGTACTGGATCGCCGGCTTGTCGACGACCGGCAGCATCTCCTTGGGAGTGGCCTTGGTGGCCGGCAGGAACCGGGTACCGAGGCCGGCTGCGGGAATGACAGCCTTGCTGATCCTGGGGTGGGACTGAGTCATGCCCGACACCATATCCGGAGCCTTTGTGAGGAATCTGAGGCTCCGATTCGTTGACGCTCATATGAGCACATTGACGCAGTACGGGAGTGACAGTGAGCCACAACGGACCTTCGGCAGAGCCTGACAAGCGTGCGTTGCGCCGGGATCTCATCGCCGTGAGGAGCAGATTGACGGCAGATGACGTGCGGGAATACGAGGCGGCGCTGGCCGAGCGGGCGGGAGAGCTGCCCGAGCTCGCGGGCGCGCGGACGGTGGCGGCCTATGTGTCCGTCGGAAGCGAACCGGGGACGCGCGCGCTGCTCGACGCGCTGCGCGCGCGGGGCGTGCGCGTCCTGCTTCCGGTGCTGCTGCCCGACAACGATCTGGACTGGGGCGAGTACGCCGGACCGGACTCGCTGGCCCCGGTCCGGCACGGCGGGAGGATGACCCTGCTGGAGCCCTCGGGCGTCCGCCTCGGGGCCGACGCGGTGACCACCGCCGACGTGGTGCTGCTGCCGGGGCTCGCGGTCGACGCGCGCGGCATGCGGCTGGGCCGCGGCGGCGGGTCGTACGACCGCGTCCTGGCCCGTCTCGAGCGCACGGGCGCCCGTGCGGCGCTGGTGGTGCTGCTGTACGACACGGAGGTCGTCGAGCGGGTCCCGGCCCAGGCGCACGACCGGCCGGTGCACGCGGTGGTCACGCCGTCCGGGGTGCGCCGGTTCCGCGCGCCACGGACCTGAAAGGGCCCTCCACGCACGCGTGGAGGGCCCTTCCGGAGGGTGCGCCGTCAGCGGGTCACGGCTTCAGCACGAGCGTGTCCCGCGTGCTCTTGTCGACCGCCTTCTCCGAGAAGGCCCAGGGCAGCAGTTCGCCCTTGGCCCACTTGCCCGTCTGGTCGGTGTAGTGGTCGCTGTAGGCGTGCCCGGAGGCGCCGGTGAGGTTGATCCACCGCGACTTGTCGAGGTCGCCGAGGTTGACCACCATCCGCATCGACGGCACCCAGACGACGCCGTAGCCGCCCGCGGCGTTCCAGCCGGTGGCGTTGACCGTGGCCTCGCCGCCGCTGAGCTTCCACGGGCCGCGGTTGAGCGCGTAGCGCAGGAAGCCGGGGCCTTCGGTGCCGAGGGTCTGGTTCTTCAGGAACAGGCGGTGCAGCCGGCCCCAGCTCCAGGTGTCGATGTCCTTGCCGAGCTTGGCGGTCAGCTCCCAGCGGGCGTCGATCATGGCGCGCTTGAACAGCTCGTCACGGTTGTCCGCGCCGGGGCGGGTGCCGTTCTCGGGCGTGGTCCACCAGTCGCTGTCCTCGTCCTGCATGAGCGTGCGGACCACCTCGAACCAGCGGTCGCCGCCGTCCGGCTGGGCCTGGGCGGCGTCGCGCCGGCCGCATTCGCGGACCCGGCGCTCGTCGTCCACCGGTCCGGTGGTGTCGACCGGCTCGACCAGCAGGCACTGGCCCTTGACCCGCAGTTCCTTGGGCAGCTTGTTGCCGAAGGCGTGCTTGAGGACGTTGCGCCAGACGGCGTTGAAGTAGGCCGCCGCCGCGCTGTCGGCGTCCTGGGTGTAGTCCCAGCCCTCCAGCAGCTTCTGCGCCTCGCGGACGTCCTTGTCGCCGACGTCGATCTTCAGCAGCTGGGGCACCAGCAGCTTGGCGATCTCGCTGCTGTTGTCCGTCTGCATGAGGCGCATGTCCTCGGTGGAGATCTTGCCGCCGCCCTTGATCTTCGACTCGATCAGGTCGGTGATCCGCTGGCTGCGGGTGCCGTAGCCCCAGTCCGTGGTGAGCGTGTAAGGGTAGTCCTCGCCGACCGCGGCCTGGTTGGCGGTGACGATGTAGCCGCGCCGCGGGTTGTACTCGTACGGCAGCTCGTCCTGGTCGAGGTAGCCGGTCCAGCGGTACTTCGAGTCCCAGCCGGGGGCCGGGACGGAGCCGTCGTGGTCCTCCGCGCGCGTGGGGATCCGGCCGGGCAGGGTGTAGCCGATGTTGTCGTCGGTGTCGGCGTAGACGAGGTTCTGCGAGGGCACCTCGAACAGGGCCGCCGCCTCGCGGAAGTCCTCCCAGTCGGCCGCCTTGTCCATCGCGAACACGGCGTCCATGGTGGTGCCCGCCTCCAGCGCGGTCCAGCGCAGGGCGATGCCGTAGCCGTCGCCGCGGTCGGGGGCCGCGGTGTCGACGGTGGCCTTCCTGCCGACCGTCACCAGCTCGTCGTCGCGGTCGGAGAGCAGGGGCCCGTTGTTGGTCTCCCGGACGACGATCTTCTTGCTGGCCCCGCCGGCGACCTCGATGGTCTCCTCCCGGGTCTTGAAGGGCACCACCTTGCCGTCGAACAGGTAGCCGTCGCCGCTGAGCTTCTCCAGGTAGAGGTCGGTGACGTCGGCTCCGGAGTTGGTCAGGCCCCAGGCGATGTCCTTGTTGTGGCCGATGACCACGCCGGGCATGCCGGCGAAGGTGTAGCCGGAGACGTCGAACTGGCACTTCTCGGAGACGGTGCGGCAGTGCAGGCCCATCTGGTACCAGACGGACGGCAGGGACGGCGACAGGTGCGGGTCGTTGGCGAGCAGCGGCTTGCCGGTGATGGTGTGGTCGCCGTCGACGACCCAGGAGTTGGAGCCGATGCCGTTGCCGTTCACGCCGACGGCCGTGGGCAGGTCGTCCAGGACCCGGTAGAGGCCCGAGAGCTGGGTCTGCAGGGCGTCCGTGCCGGTGCCCTCGGTGCCGGTGCCTTCGGTGCCGGTGCCCTCGGTGCCGGTGCCTTCGGTGCCGGTGCCTTCGGTGCCGGTGCCTTCGGTGCCGCCGGAGCCGTCGCCGGAGGTGCCGTCATCGGAGGTGCCGTCGCCGTCGCCGGAGGTGCCGTCGCCGTCGCCCGGCTGGAACGTCTCCGTGAGTTCGTCGTACTGGCCCTCCTGGACGATCGCCTTGTTGCGGTCGTAGGGGTACGCCGGGTACAGGTCGGCGATCTGCTTCGGGCCGAGGCGGCTGGTCATCAGGGCGCGGTCGATCTCGTCCTGCATGTTGCCGCGCAGGTCCCAGGCCATCGCCTTGAGCCACGAGACGGAGTCGACCGGGGTCCACTCCTCGGGCGCGTAGTCGTTGCTGAAGCCCAGGGCGGCGTACTCCAGGGAGATGTCCTCGCCTTCCTTGCCCTTCAGGTAGGCGTTGACTCCCTTGGCGTAGGCCTGGAGGTACTTCTTGGTGGAGTCCGACAGCTTGGTCTCGTACTCCTGCTTCGCGATCCGCTCCCAGCCGAGGGTGCGCAGGAACTCGTCGTTGTCGATCTGGCTCTTGCCGAACATCTCCGACAGGCGTCCGGCCGTCATGTGGCGGCGGACGTCCATCTCGTAGAACCGGTCCTGCGCCTGGACGTAGCCCTGCGCCATGAACAGGTCCTCGTCGGAGGAGGCGTAGATGTGCGGGATGCCGTGGCCGTCCCGCTTCACCTCGACCGGGCCGGACAGGCCGTCGAGCGTGAGCGAACCCTTGGTCTGCGGGAAGGAGGCGCGGACGGTGCTGACGGACCAGTACGCCCCGTAGGCGAGGCCGCCGATGACGGCCAGCACCAGCACGAGCACGATCAGCCGGGCTTTGCGCCCCTTCTTCCTGCCGGACTTGCCGGGCTTCTGACCCGTTGAGGCGGTGGTGTTGGGGGGCATCGCTGTCCTTGCTGTCCTAACGCGAGCGGCAGGTCGGGCTGTGACTATGAAAGAGCGCTGGAGCAACCATAGGCGCAGGGTCCACTCCCCCTTGACGCGGAGTCGGGAACCAGCGCGCACGGACGTTCGATCTTGCCTTGGCGAACGTCAAGAAATCGTCAAGAGTTAGGTAAGGTAACGAAGTAACCAGTGCGGAGCGGGCCCGACTCCGTGTCGGATTCGTACACGAGTGTCCACGCGCGCGTGGGGCGCGTGAACCAGGGAAGGGAACGGCCACTGACTGTCCACCACCTCAACCAGCTCCTGCTCGTCTGCTCGATCGTCCTGCTCGTCGCCGTCGCGGCCGTCCGGATCTCGTCGCGCAGCGGGCTCCCCAGCCTGCTCGTGTACCTGGGGATCGGCGTCCTCATGGGCCAGGACGGGATCGGCGACATCCACTTCGACAACGCCGAGCTGACCCAGGTCATCGGATACGCGGCCCTCGTCGTGATCCTCGCCGAAGGCGGTCTGGGCACGAAGTGGAAGGAGATCGGGCCGGCCCTGCCCGCCGCCTCCGCGCTGGCGCTGGCCGGGGTGGCGGTGAGCGTGGGGGTCACCGCCACCGCGGCCCACCTCCTGATCGGGCTGGAGTGGCGGCAGGCCCTCATCATCGGAGCGGTCGTCTCCTCGACCGACGCGGCGGCCGTCTTCTCGGTGCTGCGGAAAATACCTCTCCCCGCGCGCGTGACGGGCACCCTCGAAGCCGAGTCGGGGTTCAACGACGCCCCGGTCGTGATCCTGGTCGTCGCCTTCTCCACGGCCGGCCCGGTCGAGCACTGGTACGTCCTGCTCGGCGAGATAGCGCTGGAACTGGCCATCGGCGCGGCCATCGGGCTCGCGGTGGGCTGGCTCGGTTCCTGGGGCCTGCGGCACGTGGCGCTGCCCGCCTCCGGCCTCTACCCGATCGCCGTCATGGCCATCGCGGTCGCGGCGTACGCCGCGGGCGCCATCGCCCACGGCAGCGGCTTCCTCGCCGTCTACCTCGCGGCCATGGTCATGGGCAACGCGCGGCTGCCCCACTGGCCCGCCACCCGCGGCTTCGCCGACGGCCTCGGCTGGCTCGCCCAGATCGGCATGTTCGTGCTGCTCGGCCTCCTGGTGACGCCGTCCGAACTGGGTGACGACATCGTGCCCGCCCTCCTCATCGGCCTGGCCCTGACCATGGTGGCGCGCCCGCTCAGCGTGGTGCTCTGCCTGACCCCGTTCCGGGTGCCGTGGCAGGAGCAGACCCTGATGTCCTGGGCCGGGCTGCGCGGCGCCGTGCCGATCATCCTGGCGACCATCCCGATGGTGAACGGCGTGGACGGCAGCCGCCGCATCTTCAACATCGTCTTCGTCCTGGTCGTCGTCTACACCCTGGTCCAGGGGCCGACCCTGCCGTGGCTGGCCCGCACGCTCCGCCTCGGCGGCGGCCCCGAGGCCGCCGACCTCGGCATCGAGTCGGCGCCCCTGGAGCGGCTGCGCGGGCACCTGCTGTCCGTGGCGATCCCCGAGGGCTCGAAGATGCACGGCGTCGAGGTGCACGAGCTGCGGCTGCCCGCCGGGTCCGCGGTGACCCTCGTCGTCCGGGACGGCACGTCGTTCGTACCGCTCCCCTCGACGGTGCTGCGCCGCGGGGACGAACTGCTCGTCGTGGCCACGGACCCGGTCCGGGACGCCACGGAGCGGCGCCTGCGCGCGGTGGGCCGGGGCGGCAAGCTGGCCGGCTGGCTGGGCACGAACGGGAGCGACACCTAGTCGCTGGTCGCGCTTCGCAGGCAGCGGCTCACGTGGTGCCCCTTTTCACAGGTGCGACGCGCGTAGATCCGCGTATCATGAAGGCGCACCACACCAGATCGAACCAACTCTGCCTGACGCAGAGCTGGCGCGACCGTATGGCGGCCGGCCCGCTCCCCTCAGTGAGCGCCGGTATCTACCGCAGTTCCGCGCAAGAGGACAGCTCTCGGCGCCGGCCCCCCACCCGCAGGGGCCACGCGCTACCAGGCGGCAGAAAGGCACGGGCCGTGGCGTCCGCGGTCACCACCGAGCCGTCGAAGGACACGACGGCGCCCTCCCGCCCGGGCTACGGGCAGCTGCTGCGCACCCGCGGCGCCTGGACGTTCCTGCTCCCCGGCTTCGCGGCGCGCCAGCCGTTCGCCATGCTCACGCTCTCCATCGTGCTGCTGGTGCAGCACACCACCGGCTCCTACGGCGCGGCGGGTGCCGCCGCCGCGGTCACCGGTGTCTCCATGGCGGTCTTCGCGCCCTACAGCGGCCGCCTCGCCGACCGCTTCGGCCAGCGCGCCGTCCTGGTCCCCGGCGTTCTCGTGCACGCGGTCGCCGGTCTCACGCTGACGGCGCTCGCGCTGGCGCACGCCCCCCTGTGGGCGCTGTTCGCGGCGGCCGTCCCCACCGGCGCCTCGGTGCCGCAGGTCGGCCCCATGGTGCGGGCCCGCTGGGGCGTCAAGCTCCAGGGCTCGCCCCTGATGACCACCGCCGCCGCCTTCGAGTCGGTCACGGACGAGCTGACCTTCGTGGTCGGCCCGCTGCTGGCGACGGCCCTGTGCACCGCCGTGGACCCGGCGGCGGGCCTGGTCACCGAAGCCGCGCTCACCCTGGTCGGCGGTCTGCTGTTCGCCGCGCAGAAGAGCACCCAGCCGAAGGTCACCGCGAGCGGCCACGCGCGCGTGAAGCCCGCGTCGGCGCTGCGCGTGCCCGGTGTGCGGGTCCTGATCGTGGCCTTCCTGGGCATCGGTTCCGTCTTCGGCGGCATGCAGGTCTCGCTGGCCGCGTTCACCGAGTCGATCGGCGAGCCCGGGCTGAACGGGGTGCTGTACGGCATCTTCGCCGCCGGCAACATGCTCTCCGGCATCGTCTGCGGTGCCATCGCGTGGAAGGCGGCCCCCCAGCAGCGTCTGGTCGTCGGCTACACGGCGCTCGCGCTCGCCGCCGCGGGGCTGTGGGCCGCCCACTCCGTGCTCGTGCTCGCTGCCCTCGGCCTGCTGGTCGGCATGTGCATCGCGCCCGCCCTGATCACCGGCTACACCCTGGTCGAGGGCCTGGTCCCGGCCGGGGCCCGCACCGAGGCGTTCACCTGGCTGACCGGCGCCGTCGCGCTCGGCCAGGCGGCCGCCGTCACGGTCGCCGGACAGCTGGAGGACCGTTTCCGGGACGGCGCGGGCTTCCTGGTGCCGCTGGGCGGAACGGTGCTCGCCCTGGCGACCCTGCTGGCGCTGCGTTCGCGGCTCGCGACGCGGCCCGCCCGGACCGTCGCGCGTGGCGTGGGTCACCGCTCGCCGGTGACAGTGGACTGACGCGCCGGAATACGTCACTATGGACCATCGTTAGCACTCATTGAGTGAGAGTGCCAGGAGGAAGACAGTGCCGACCTACCAGTACCAGTGCACCGAGTGCGGCGAGGGCCTCGAGGCGGTGCAGAAGTTCACCGACGACGCCCTGACCGAGTGCCCCAGCTGCGGTGGCCGCCTCAAGAAGGTGTTCTCCGCGGTCGGCATCGTCTTCAAGGGCTCCGGCTTCTACCGCAACGACAGCCGCGGCTCCTCGTCCAGCAGCTCGCCGGCGTCGTCGAAGTCGTCGGCCTCGTCGGACTCCAAGCCGTCGGCCGCGTCCTCGTCCTCGGACTCGAAGTCGTCGAGCTCCAGCACCTCGACCGGCACCGCCGCCTGACGCACGGCAGCGGGTGCAGCACGGCACCGGCCGACGCACGGCACCAGGTGCAGCACGGCACCTCGTGAAACCGGGTCGCGGTGCCGCCCGGCGTTTCCCGCCGCGCGTACCACCGCGTCTTCGCGAAGACCCCGCACGTCCCAGGACGGCGGGGTCTTCCGCGTCCCCGGGCCACTGCCCGAGCGCGGACCGCGACGGCTAGTGTGCTGGTCATGGCGAACGCAGAGACCGCAAGGGTCGCGGAGATCGGTGTCATCGGCGGGTCCGGCTTCTACTCGCTCCTGGAGGACGTCACCGAGGTCCGGGTGGACACCCCCTACGGGCCGCCCAGCGACTCCCTCTTCCTCGGCGAGATCGCCGGCCGGCGGGTCGCCTTCCTGCCCCGCCACGGCCGGGGTCACCATCTGCCGCCGCACCGGATCAACTACCGGGCCAACCTCTGGGCGCTGCGCTCGGTGGGGGTGCGCCAGGTCCTCGGCCCGTGCGCCGTGGGCGGCCTGCGGCCCGAGTACGGCCCCGGCACCCTGCTGGTCCCCGACCAGCTCGTCGACCGCACGAAGGCGCGGGTGACCACGTACTTCGACGGTCTGCCGCTGCCGGACGGCACCGTGCCGAACGTGGTGCACGTGTCGCTGGCCGACCCGTACTGCCCCGTCGGCCGGGCGGCGGCCCTGAAGGCGGCGCGCGGCCGGGACTGGGAGCCGGTGGACGGCGGCACGCTGGTCGTCGTGGAGGGGCCGCGGTTCTCCACCCGTGCCGAATCGTTGTGGCACCAGGCGCAGGGCTGGTCGGTGGTGGGCATGACCGGCCATCCCGAGGCGGCGCTCGCCCGTGAACTCGAGCTCTGCTACACCTCGCTGACCCTGGTCACCGACCTCGACGCGGGCGCCGAGACCGGTGAGGGCGTCTCCCACGACGAGGTGCTGCGGGTCTTCGCGGCGAACGTGGACCGCCTGCGGGGGGTGCTGTTCGACGCGGTGGCCGCGCTGCCCGCCGACGAGGACCGGGACTGCCTGTGCACGAAGGCGCTGGGCGGGATGGACCCGGGGTTCGAGCTGCCGTAGCAGCGGTGTGGGGCGGAGCCGCGGGAGGCCCCTGCGGGTGCGCGAGGCTCGGACGGGCTCGGGCGCTCGGGCGCTCGGGCGCTCGGGCGCTCGCAGGAGTGTGGGGACGGCTGCGGAAGTGCGGGGCGGCCGGCTGAGTGCTGGGCCGCGGGAGTGCCGGGCGGCTGTTCGAGAGCTGGGACCGCGCGAGTCCCGGGCGGCTGCGGAAGTGCTCGTTCGGGTGGAGGAGTTGTCCACAACGGGGCGGTCGTCCACCGGCGGCGACGGGCGGCGACGAGAGGCCTCATCGTGGGGGTCGAAACCGCTCGCTCGCCGAAGGTGGTGGCCCCATGTCCCTCGCTCCCACGTCCGTTCCCCTGTCCCCCCGCCCGCCCGGCACCGACGTCCCTGCCACCTGCGAGGTGCCGCAGTTCGCTCCGATCCGGGTGCGCGGCGGACACCACCGGCTGCGGCGGCTCGTACGGCACCGGCAGCGGGCGCTGGCCGCCGGGCTCGCCGTCACCGCCGCCGCGCTCCTCGCGGCCGGCTCGCGTGCTCCCGTGGAGCCGCCGCCGGGTGACCGGGCCCGCGGTCACCCTGCGGACCGGCTGCCCGGACGACCCGTCGCGGCGCGGGTGACCGCTCCGGTGAGGATCGCCGACGCGGCCACGGTCCGGCTGCTGCGCCCCGGCGACCGGGTCGACGTGATCGCCGCGGAGGAGGCGGCGGCCGGCGGTGCGGCCCATGTGGTCGCACGCGGGGCGCGGGTGACCGAGGTGCCCGAGCCGGCGGCCGGCGTCCCGGGCCACACGGTGGACGGTGGTGCGCTGGTCGTGCTGTCGGTGCCCCGGGCCACCGCCGTGCGCCTGGCCGGCGCGAGCGCGACGGCCCGGCTGGCGGTGACCCTGTGCTGAGGCGGAGTGGGGTGCGCCCGCTGCCCGGCGCGCGGTCCGGTCGCTCGTTGGGGCGAGGGAAGTGGACAGGGCTGCCGCACCGTGCCGTAGGTTGCGGAGCGTTTCGTTCCACACCGTGCGCGTGCGAGGAGAGTCCCCGAGGTGAGCGAGAAGAAGGAACCGGGTGTCCTGCAGGGCTTCAAAGCCTTCCTGATGCGCGGGAACGTCATCGACCTGGCGGTGGCGGTGGTCATCGGTGCCGCCTTCACCAACGTCGTCAACTCCGTGGTGAAGGGGATCATCAACCCGCTGGTCGGAGCCATCGGCACGAAGAATCTCGACAGCTACAGCTCGTGCCTCAAGGGCCCCTGCGACGTGGCCGCGGACGGCACCGTGCGCAGCGGTGTGCCGATCATGTGGGGCTCGGTGCTCGGCGCGACGCTCAGCTTCCTGATCACGGCGGCCGTCGTCTACTTCCTGATGGTCCTGCCGATGGCGAAGTATCTGGCGCGCCAGCAGGCCCGCAGGGAGGCGAGGCTGGGCACCAAGGAGGTCGTCGAGGTGACGGAGCTGGAGGTGCTCAAGGAGATCCGCGACGCGCTGGTCGCGCAGCGCGGACCGGGCCGCACCGAGTCGTAGCGACGGCCCACGCGGGCCCGCGGGCGGCGGCCCAGGGGGTTCGCCCGGCCTACAGGTGGTGCGGCGGCTTCTCGTCGAGGAAGCGCTTCAGGTCGTCCGCGGCGTCGCCGCCGCCCCGCCGCTCGCCCCAGCCCCGGTCCGTGTCGTCGGAGGACTGCTCGTCCAGCGGGTCGTCGAAGATCAGCGCGGCCTTGGGGTCGCGCGGCTCGGGGGTGGAGGCGGTGCTCATGCCCCCAGGGTACGGCTCGCCCACCGGCGAACGCCTTCACAAGATTTTTTGCCCGGTTTCTGCTGTTCTGGGACGCATGACGTCCCGTTCGAGTCCACCGCCCGTCCCGGCGGGCGGGCAGGATCCCGGAAAGCCGGTGCGCAGGCTGACCGCGCGGACCCGCGCCGAGGCCCACCGCACCGCCTCACCGCTGGAACTCTTCTTCGACCTGTGTTTCGTCGTGGCGGTCGCCCAGGCGGGCCTCCAGCTGGTGCACGCCGTCGCGGAGGGGCACGCGGGCGAGGGCATCCTGAACTACGCGATGGTGTTCTTCGCCATCTGGTGGGCCTGGATGAACTTCACCTGGTTCGCCTCGGCGTACGACAACGACGACGTGCTGTACCGCGTGGTCACCCTCGTCCAGATCGCCGGTGTCCTGGTGCTGGCGGCGGGCGTGTCACGGGCCTTCGACGACCACGACTTCCTGCTCGTCTGGCTCGGCTACGTGATCATGCGCCTCGCGCTGGCCGCGCAGTGGCTGCGCGCCGCGGGATCCGCGACCGGACCGGAACGCACCACCGCGCTGCGGTACACGGCCGGCGTGCTGCTCTGCCTGATCGGCTGGCTCGGGCTGGTGCTCCTGCCGGGACCCGCGCGCCCGTGGCTGTTCCTCGTGATGGCCGTCGTGGAACTGTGCGTGCCGGTCCTCGCCGAGCGGGGCTTCGAGACGCCCTGGCACCCGCACCACATCGCGGAGCGGTACGGACTGTTCACGATCATCGTGCTGGGCGAGACCATCGCCGCGGCGACCGTGGCCGTGCAGTCGGGGGTGGCGGACCACCACGCGCTCGGCGAGCTGCTGCCGATCGCCGCGGGCGGCCTGCTGATCGTGTTCTCCGCGTGGTGGATCTACTTCGTGGTGCCGATCCACGGCCATCTGCGCTCCGACAGACAGGCGTTCCTCTGGGGCTATGGCCACTACGTGGTCTTCGCCTCGGCCGCCGCGATCGGCGCGGGCCTGGAAGTGGCCGTCGAGCAGGCGACCGGCACGGCGCACATCCCCACCCTGTCCGCCTCCGCCGCGGTGTCCCTCCCCACGGCGCTCTACCTGCTGGCCGTGTGGGCCCTGCACTCCCGGCACTTCAAGGCGGGCATCGCGCAGCAGGCGGTCCTGCCCGTCGCCGCCCTGCTGGTCATCTGCTGCACCTTCCTGGGGCACGGCGCGGTGCTCGCGGCCGGCGTGGTGACGGCCCTGGCGGTCGCGGCCGGCGTGATCCTGGCGGCGCGCGGGACGGGACGGGCCAGACTGGCCCCATGACGCTCAGGACGGTTGACGCACTGACGGATGTGGCGGGCCTGCGGGTGGGCCACGCGACGCGCGCCGGCGGCGGCTGGCTCACCGGCACCACCGTGGTCCTCGCCCCGGAGGGCGGGGCCGTCGCCGCCGTGGACGTTCGCGGCGGCGGGCCCGGCACCAAGGAGACCGACGCGCTGGACCCGCGCAACGTGGTGCAGAAGGTCGAGGCGATCGTGCTGACCGGCGGCAGCGCCTACGGGCTCGACGCGGCGTCGGGCGTGATGGCCTGGCTGGAGGAGCGCGGACGGGGAGTGCGCGTGGGGGCGGATCCCGCGCACGTCGTGCCGGTGGTGCCCGCCGCGTGCGTCTTCGACCTGGGGCGCGGCGGCGACTTCCGGGCCAGACCGGACGCGGCCGTCGGCCGGGAGGCCGTCGAGGCGGCGGCGGCGAGCGAGCCCGGCGCACCCGTGCGGCAGGGGTGCGTGGGCGCCGGTACGGGCGCCGTCGCCGGCCTGCTGAAGGGCGGGGTCGGCACCGCGAGCACGCTGCTCGACTCGGGGATCACGGTCGGCGCGCTGGTGGTGGCCAACGCGGTGGGCTCCGTGGCCGATCCGGAGACGGGAGTGCTGTACGGAGAGCTGTTCGGGGGGCGCGTGGACTATCCGCGGGCGTCGGTCCACGAGGCCGCGCGGCGGCGCCTCGCCGAGGTGGCTGCCGGCACCTCGGCCCCGCCGCTCAACACCACGCTCGCGGTGGTCGCCACCGACGCCGCCCTCTCGAAGGCCCAGGCGCAGAAGCTGGCCGGCACGGCGCACGACGGGATCGCGCGCGCCGTACGGCCGGTGCACCAGCTCAACGACGGCGACACGGTGTTCGCGCTGGCGACCGGGGCGCGGCCACTGGACGGGGGCGGCCCGCTCGCGCTCAACGAGATCCTCGCCGCGGGCGCGGACCTGGTGACGCGCGCGATCGTACGAGCGGTGCGCGCGGCGGAACCGGTGGACGGGCCGGGCGGCATCTGGCCCACTTACGGAGAGCTGTACGGCAGCCGCCGGGAGGGCTGGCCGGACTGACCACACCGCCCCACCAGGCACTTCGGCCGGGCCGTCGGGCGGCGGGGGAACTCGCCGCTCCGTCCGCTCGTTTTCCCCGCGCACGTTTTCTCGGTTCCCGGGCATGATGTCCGGCCGAGGGGCTACGGTATGCACCCACAAGGTGACATGCAGCAACGCCGGGAGAAACCTTGAGCGTTCCGTACGAGACCGCAGCGTACGAACCATACGAGTCGCCGGAGCCTCCGGAGGAGCATCTCGCGCGACTGCTCGGCCGCGCCCTGAACTCGTTCGAGCTGCCCGACGAGACGATCAGGTGCCTGGACGGCGCGCTGGCGTACGACAGTTCGCTGCACTCCGCGCACCACAGCGCGGGGCTGCACCGCGAGACGTACCGGCACACCTGGCTGCTCGCCGACGGCTCGGCGCTCACGCTGTGGGAGCTCGTGCACAACACCGCGCGGGGCCGTGCGGCGCAGCACGAGGTGTACGTCGACGAGGAGGAGCTGCGCACCGCGACCATGCGGCTGCCGCTGCCGCCGGACGCGCCGGAGTTCGAACTGCCGGTGCTGGTGCAGTCGTCGCCGGTGCCGGGCCCGCGCCACGCGTACGCGCCGGACGACTCGGCGGACCACGCCCGCCGGCTGCTGCGCCGCGCGGAGAACGCGGACCGGCCGGGCGCGGAGACGGCCGCGTTGCTGGCCACGGCGTGCGCGCACCAGATCACCCAGGCGTTCGGCCGCCCGTGCCGGGCGGGCCGCGCCGGCCTGGGCTTCTCGTTGTACGAGCACGCGTTCCTGCTCGGTGACGGCGTGGAGATCTCCCTGTGGGAGGTCGAGCACACGGCCACGCCCGACGGACGGCACATGTGCGAGGTGTACGCCTCGGAGGAGGCGGCGCGGGAGGCGATGGAACGCCGGGCGGCGCAGTTGTCCTGAGGCGGGGCCCCGGACCGGGCCGGCCGGTGGCTCAGCCGCCGTCGGCGAGTCTGCGGGCCAGGACCGCGAAGGCGGCCCGTTCCGCCGGGGTCAGCTCGACGCACTCCAGGTGGGGGGCGCTCTGACGCTGCTGGGGCAGCCCGGCGAGGGGGCGCGCGCCGGTGCGCACGGCGCCCCGCTCTCCGTAGCCCGTGGGCGCGGAGCGCGGGCGGGCGCGGCGCGGGATGCGGGTCAGGCCGGTCAGCCAGGCCGCGGCCGCCACGGCGAGGACGGCGACACCCGCCCACGGGAGGATCGAGACATGCTCAGACATACGGTCCAGTAGACACCACGGTCCGGGACTCAAGCCCCGGACCGTGACCTGTCTCTCAGATGCGACACAGCGCCCTCATGCCCCTCAACGGGACATCCCCGTACGCCTGTTCGGGTGCCGGCCGCGCCTCGCGCTCCCTTCGCGCTCGTCGCGCCCGCCCGCCCTACGCGGCGGCCACCGGTTGTGCGGGCTCGGGCGCCGCGGTCGCGGCCGGACCGTCGGTCGCCGGGCCCGTACCCGTGCCGGGCGCCGGCTTGCGCAGGCCCTTCAGCAGGATCACCAGACCCGCCGTGACCGCCGTACCGGCCGCGATGGCCAGCAGGTAGAGGAACGGCTCGCCGATCAGGAAGGTGACCCAGACACCGCCGTGCGGGGCGCGCAGGGTGGAGCCGAAGGCCATGGTCAGCGCGCCGGTGACCGCGCCGCCGGCCATGGAGGCGGGGATCACACGCAGCGGGTCGGCCGCGGCGAACGGGATCGCGCCCTCGGAGATGAAGGAGGCGCCGAGGACCCAGGCGGCCTTGCCGTTCTCGCGTTCGGCGGGCGTGAACAGCTTCTTGCGGACGGTGGTGGCGAGGGCCATGCCCAGCGGCGGGACCATGCCGGCGGCCATGACCGCGGCCATGATCTTCATCGCCGAGTCGCTGGGCGCCGCGACGGAGATGCCGGCCGTGGCGAAGGTGTACGCGACCTTGTTGACCGGGCCGCCGAGGTCGAAGCACATCATCAGGCCGAGCAGCAGGCCGAGGAACACGGCGTTGGCGCCGGAGAGCCCGTTCAGCCAGTCCGTCAGGCCCTGCTGGGCCTCGGAGATCGGCTTGCCGACGACCACGAACATCAGGAAGCCGACCACCGCCGTCGACACCAGCGGGATCACCACCACCGGCATGATGCCGCGCAGCACGGCCGGGATCCGGATGCGCTGGATCGCGAGGACCACACCGCCGGCGATCAGGCCGGCGACGAGTCCGCCGAGGAAGCCCGCCCCGATCGTCAGGGAGATCGCACCGCCGACGAACCCGGGCACGAGTCCGGGCCGGTCGGCCATGCCGTAGGCGATGTATCCGGCGAGGACCGGGACGAGGAAGCCGAAGGCCGCCGCGCCGATCTGGAAGAAGAGCGCGCCCCAGCTGTCGGCCTGGCCCCAGTCGAAGTGGTCGATGACGGACTTGGCCTCGTTGATCTGGTAGCCGCCGATCGCGAAGCCGAGGGCGATGAGCAGACCGCCGGCCGCGACGAACGGGACCATGTAACTGACGCCGGACATCAGCCACTTGCGCAGCCTGGTGCCGTAGCCCTCGCCGGGCTCACCGGCGCGTTCCACCGGCGTGCCACCGGCCTTGGGGGCGCCCGTCACCTCGCCGCGCGCCGCCTTCTCGCGCACCTCGGTGATGAGCTGGGCGGGGCGGTTGATGCCCGCCTTCACCCCGACGTCGACGGTGGGCTTCCCGGCGAAGCGGTCCTTGTCGCGGACGGGGACGTCATGGGCGAGGATCACGCCGTCCGCGGCGGCGATGACGGCCGGGTCGAGCCGGGTGAAGCCCGCCGATCCCTGGGTCTCGACGACGACTTCGACGCCTGCCTCACGGCCCGCGTTCTCCAGCGACTCGGCGGCCATGTAGGTGTGGGCGATACCGGTGGGGCAGGAGGTGACGGCGACGACACGGAAGGGCCGCGCGTCCTCTGCCCCGCCGGCGCCCGCAGCCCCGGCGCTCGCGGGAGGGGCGCCCGGGTCGGAGGCGTCCCTGGCGGGGGCGCCCGCGGCCGAAGTTCCCGCGGCGGAGGCGCCCGTGGCGGCGGCTTCCGCGGAGGGGGCGCCCACAGACGAGGCACCCGTCGTCGTGGCGGCGGTGTCCGTGGCGGCGGTGTCCGTGACGGCGGTGTCCGTGACGGCGCCGGCGGAGGCCGCCGCCGGCGCCGCCACGGAGTTCTCGGGTGCGGCGCCGCCCCCGGCGGCCGCGGGGGGCTCCTCGCCGCGGATCAGCGCCGCCGCGGCGGCCGGGTCGCCGGCCGCGCGCAGGGCATCGGTGAACTCGGTGTTCATCAGCTGCCGGGCGAGGGACGACAGGATCGTCAGGTGGGCGTCGTCGGCGCCGGCCGGAGCGGCGATCAGGAAGATCAGGTCGGCGGGGCCGTCCGCCGCGCCGAAGTCGACGCCGGCCGCGCTGCGCCCGAAGGCGAGCGTCGGCTCGGTGACGTGGGCGCTGCGGCAGTGCGGGATGCCGATGCCGCCGTCGAGCCCGGTCGGCATCTGCGCCTCGCGCGCCGCCACATCAGCGAGGAAGCCCTCCAGGTCGGTGACCCGGCCCAGGGCGGCCATGCGCTGGGCGAGGGCGCGGGCCGCCGCTTCCTTGGTGTCGGCGGACAGGTCGAGGTCGACCAGGTCCGCGGTGATCATGTCGCTCATCGCGGGCTCCTTCGCTCGCGTATCGCCCGGGGGGTGGGGTGGGCGGGTGAGGGGACGGGGGTGCGGTGGGGGGTGGTGGGGGTGGAGCGGGCCGTACGGGCGCCGGGCGCCGGCCGGCCGGTGGAGGCGGGGCCGGGGAGTCCCCGCCTCCGGGGGTGGGCGGGCTCGCCGGGGTGAGCGGGCCGCCCGGGGGAGACGGCGAGTGACGGGGAGTCTCGCCGCTTCGGGGCCGGTCGGGAGCGGGGTGCCGAACGGGGGGCAGCGGGCGGCGCGGAGCGGTGCGGGGTGTGCGCCGCGGACCGGGTCACGCGCCGGGGCACGCGCGGTGTCGTGGCTCGCGCCGTACGCCGTCTCATGACGCCGCCTCCTCCAGGACGCGGTCCACGGGGACGTCCGCCGTCACGGACACGGCCGCCGGGTCGAGGTCGGCGGGGGCCGGCATGACGCTGCCGGGGAGCCGGACGGCGGCGGCCCCGTGGGCGAGGGCGGACGCGAGGGCCTCGGGGCCGCTGCCGCCGGCGACGAGGAAGCCGGCGAGGGAGGAGTCGCCGGCGCCGACGTTGCTGCGCACGGCGTCCACGCGGGCGGTGCCGAACCAGGTGCCCGCGTCGTCGACGAGGAGCTGTCCGTCGGCGCCCAGGCTCGCGAGGACGGTGCGCGCGCCCCACCGGCGCAGTTCCTCGGCGGCCTTGACGGCGTCGCCCACGGTGGCCAGGGGGCGGCCGACGGCCTCCGCCAGTTCCTCGGCGTTCGGCTTGACCACGTCGGGGCGGGCGCGCAACGCCTCCAGCAGTGCGCGCCCCGACGTGTCCAGCGCGATCCGCGCGCCCCCGGCGTGCGCCCGGGTCACGACATCGGCGTACCAGGACGGCGCGAGTCCGCGCGGGAGGCTGCCGCAGCAGGCGATCCAGTCGGCGTCGGGTGACTGCTCGCGCACCGTCTCCAGCAGCAGTTCCTGCTCCGCCGCCGACAGTTCCGGACCGGGCGCGTTGATCTTGGTGAGTGTTCCGTCCGCCTCCACGAGCGCGATGTTGGAACGGGTCGCCCCGGCGATCGGGACGGGCGCGACCTCGATGCCCTGCGCGTCGAGCAGGTCCGCGACGAGCGCGCCCGGCGCACCACCCAGAGGCAGCACCGCCACCGCGCGCCGTCCGGCGGCGGTGACGGCCCGCGAGACGTTCACGCCCTTGCCGCCCGGGTCCACGCGCTCGGTCTCGGCGCGGATCACTTCACCGCGCTTGAGGGCGTGGACCTCGTAGGTCCGGTCGAGGGACGGGTTGGGGGTGACGGTGAGGATCATGCGCGCACCACTTCCGTGCCGCCGCTCTCGATCGCGGCGGCGTCTTCGTCGCTCAGCCCGCTGTCGGTGATCAGCAGGTCCACGTCGCTCAGGCCGGCGAAACGGGCGAAGTGCTCCTGGCCGTGCTTGCCGGAGTCGGCGAGCAGGACGACCCGGCGGGCCGCCGCCACCGCCGCGCGCTTCACCGCGGCCTCGGCGAGGTCGGGAGTGGTCAGGCCGTGGCCGGCGGAGAAGCCGTTGGCGGCGACGAAGAGGACGTCGGCGCGGATCTCGCCGTACGCCCGCAGCGCCCAGGCGTCGACGGCGGCGCGCGTGCGGTGCCGTACGCGCCCCCCGACGAGGTGGAGCTGGATGCCGGGGTGGTCGGCGAGGCGGGCCGCGATGGGCAGGCTGTGCGTGACGACGGTGAGCGCGGTCTCCAGCGGGACGGCGGCGGCCAGGCGGGCGACCGTCGTACCGGCGTCGAGGATCACCGTGCCGTCGGCGGGCAGTTCCGCGAGGGCCGCCTTGGCGATCCGGTCCTTCTCGTCGGCGGCCGTGGTCTCCCGCTCGGCGAGGTCCGGCTCGAAGTCGAGGCGTCCGACGGGGATCGCCCCGCCGTGCACGCGGCGCACCAGGCCGGCCCGGTCGAGGGCCTTGAGGTCGCGGCGGATGGTCTCCGCCGTCACCTGGAACTCCTCGGCGAGTGATACGACGTCCACCCGTCCGCCGTCCCGGGCGAGCCGGAGGATCTCCTGCTGCCGCTCCGGTGCGTACATGTCCGTTCGCCTCCGACTGTGCCCGAACGTGTGGTTTCATTCGGAGGCTACGCCGGGATGTCCGGAAAGTAAACAGGTTCGGACCCGTTCCGGGCACGGTCGGGCATCACCGGGCGGGAATCACCGACCGGCATCGCCGACCAGGAGTCCCACGTCCCTCACCACACGCCCCCGCCCCACGCCCCTCGCCCCCGGCCCGGCCAGGGGGAAGGGCCCGGTCCTCGATCCGTCTCGAGGACCGGGCCCTCCGGTCACCGCACCCGGGTGCGACCGCGGCCCGTCACCCGCGGCGGCGCTCCGCGGGACGCCCGCCTCAGGGAACCAGCTCCGGTTCGGCCGTCTTGGCCGCCGCGGCCCTTCCCGGCCGGGGCCGCCGCCTCGGCCGGCGCCGCCTCGGCCGGGGCTCCCTCCGCGTGCTGGGCCGGCCGCTTGGGCAGCGCGGACATCAGCAGGAAGATCAGGACCAGTACTCCGGCCACCCACCCGAGGGCGTGCTCGAAGCCGTCGACGTAGGCCGGTCCCGTCTCCGGCCCGCCGGGGTGGTCGTCGACCACGCCGAAGAAGACCACCGACACCAGCCCGAGCCCCAGCGCGTTGCCCATCTGCTGCACCGTGTTGATCAGTCCGGACGCCGAGCCGGAGTGCTCCCGCGGCACCTCCGACAGCACCGCGTCCGTCAGCGGGGCGACGATGAGACCCATGCCGATGCCCATGACGACCAGCGGCGGCGCCATCTGCCAGGGTCCGATGCCGAGGCCGTAGTGGTCGGCCTCCCACAGGTAGAGCAGGACGCCCAGCGCCATGGTGAGGGCGCCCGCCTGAAGGACCTTGCGGCCGAAGCGCGGCACCAGCTTCTGCACGGACACCCCGGCCGCCACGGAGACGGAGAGGGAGAACGGAACCCCGGTCAGACCCGCCTTCAGCGCGCCCCAGCCCAGTCCGAACTGCAGGTACATCGTCCACACCAGGAAGAAGATGCCGAGCGCGACTCCGAACACGGTCTGCACGGCGATGCCCGCGGCGAAGCTCTTCACCCTGAACAGGGACAGCTCGACCAGCGGGGAGCCGTCCCGGGCGCCCTTGCGCCGCTCGTACCCCACGAGCGCGGCGAAGACGACGAGCGCGCCGGCCATGGACAGGTACCCCCACAGGGGCCAGCCCAGCTCACGGCCGCGGGTCAGCGGGTAGAGCAGCATCAGCAGGCCGAGCGTCACCAGCGCGACGCCGACCAGGTCCAGCCTGAGGGCGCGCGGCGCCTTGGACTCGCTGATGAAACGGCTGCCCAGGACCAGACCCGCGAGACCGACGGGCAGGTTGATGAGGAAGATGGGGCGCCATTCGAGACCGAACAGGTTCCCCTCCGTCAGCAGCGCGCCCAGCAGCGGCCCGGACACCGCGCCCAGCCCGACGATCGCGCCGAACAGCCCGAACACCTTGCCGCGTTCGTGTGCCGGGAAGGTGGCGTGCACGATCGACAGCACCTGAGGCACCATCAGCGCGGCCATGGCGCCCTGGAGTACGCGGGCGGCGACCAGCATCTCGGGGTTCGCGGCGAGCCCGCACAGCGCGGAGGCGACGGTGAAGCCGCCGATGCCGGCGAGGAACACCCGCTTGCGGCCGTGGATGTCGCCGAGACGGCCACCGGTGATCAGGCCGGCGGCGAAGGCGAGCGCGTACCCGGCGGTGATCCACTGGATCTGGGCGACGGACGCGCCCTCCTCCCGCTGGATGGACGGGATGGCGATGTTGACGATCGTGACGTCGACGAGGTCCATGAAGGCCGCCGTCATCACGATGGCGAGCGCCAGCCAGCGGCGCCGGTCCGGTGCCGCGGCGCTCCGGGAAGCTGTGTCGAGGGTCTCGGTGGAGGTCATGACGTGAAAACTAGATCGCGAGTAGGTCAGATCATGACCTAGTCGTCCGGCATCCTCGTCTCCATGACGACGGACACTCCGGCCCGGCTGCTCCAGCTCCTCTCCCTCCTCCAGACGCCGCGCGAATGGCCCGGTGGTGAACTGGCCGACCGGCTGAGCGTCTCCCGGCGCACCATCCGGCGGGACATCGACCGGTTGCGCGAACTCGGCTATCCCGTACAGGCGACCAAGGGCTCCGACGGCGGCTACCGGCTGGTCGCGGGCAAGGCGATGCCGCCGCTCGTCCTCGACGACGAGGAGGCGGTCGCGATCGCGGTCGGCCTGCGGGCCGGCGCCGGCCACGCCGTCGAGGGGGTGGAGGAGGCGTCGGTGCGCGCCCTGGCCAAGCTGGAACAGGTGCTGCCCTCCCGGCTGCGCCACCGCGTCACCACGCTCCAGGCCGCGACCACCCCGTTGACCAGCGGCGACGGCCCCACCATCGCCCCCGAGACGCTGACCGTCATGGCCTCGACGGTGGCCGGCCACGAGCGGCTGCGGTTCTCCTACCGCGCCAAGGACGGCACGGGGTCGCGCCGCCTGACCGAGCCGTACCGCCTGGTGTCGACGGGCCGCCGCTGGTACCTCGTCGCCTACGACCTCGACCGCGCGGACTGGCGCACCTTCCGCGTGGACCGGATCAGCGAGCCCTTCGCCACCGGGGCCCGTTTCACACCCCGCGAACTGCCGACGGGCAGCGCGGCGGAGTACCTGCGGCAGTCGATCAACCGCAGCAGCGAGACCTACGACTTCACCGTCGCCTTCGCCGCCCCCGCCGAGGCCGTCGCGGACCGCCTCCCGGCCTGGGTGGGCACGCCGGAGCCGGTCGGCGCGACGAGCTGCCTGCTGCGGGGCACCACCGGCGATCCGGTGGAGTGGCTGGCGGTGCGGCTGGCCATGCTGGGCCATGAGTTCACGGTGCGGGAGCCTGCGGAACTCGTGGCGTGCGTACGGGAGCTGGGCGGGCGGCTGACCCGTGCCGCGGAGGACTGAGGCCCAGGGCCCGGCCCGCCCGGGTCCCGCCCTGCGCAGCCGCTACGGCCCCTCCCACCGGAAGTCCCGCAGCGCGGCCAGGTTGCGCAGGGCCAGCGCGGCCGGTCCGTCCGGGCCGGTCGCCGGGGCGTCCCCGGTGGCCCAGCTCTCCACCGCCACCCGTACGGCCGCACTGGCGACGGCGGCGGTGAAGCGGAGGTCCGGGGCGGTGTCCCGGCCCCCGGCAACGTTGTCGGCACCCGGCGACGGGCGGTCGCCGGTTCCAGGGCCGCCTGCCTCGCCCTCACGGTCCCGGTCGCCGGCCTCGTTGGCGCCGGCCACGCGATCGTGGGCCTCGCTGTCGTCGGCCACGCGGCCCCGGGCCGCGGAGTCACCGGCCTCACCGCCACCGGTCACACCGTCGCCGGCCTCGCCGCGGCCTGCCGCACCAGCCCCGGCCTCGCGGTCGGCCGCGCCGCCCCGCTCCGCCAGCACCCCCGCCAGCGTGTCCTCCGCGTCCTGGCACACCTCGGCCCACACCTTCCGCAGCGCGGGGCTGGTGGTGGCGAGGCGGATCAGGGTGCGCACCCACTCCCAGGACGCGGCCGACACCGCGGCCCCGGGCGACAGGGTGTGGCGTACGGCGTGGTCGACGGCCTCGGGGACGCTCAGCCGGGCCGGGGCCTCGCGCACCGCCTCGGCCCAGCGCTGGGCACCGGCGGCGTAGAGCGGGGCGACGGCCTCCTCCTTGCTCGCGAAGTAGCGGTAGAAGGTGCGCGGGGCGATCCCGGCGGCCCGGGCGATGTCCTCGGCCCGGGTGGCCCGCAGCCCGTGCCGGACGAAGAGGCCGGCCGCGGCCCGGGCGATCTCCATCCGGGTGGCCGCTTTGCGCCGCTCGGTGAGTGACAGGGCGGGCGGCGGAGTGCCGGGGGAGGCGGAGGAAGCGTTCGGGGGCTGTGCCGGGGTGGTGCTGCTCACTACGTCAGGCTATGCCGGTGTGACACAATCTGCCATCCGGCGGGCCACCCCGGAGTTCAGGTACGGGGTGCCCCGCCGCCCCACCGTGCCCGGACACGGAGAAGGCCGGACTCCGACGCCCGGGGGAAGGCGCCGAAGCCCGGCTGGGAAAGTCCCGGCGCCGGGGGGAGTGCGTCGGGACATGGCTCCGTTGGAGCGGGGCGGGACCGGCGGAGGGAGGGGGAAGCCCTCACCGAACCCCTGTGCCCGGAAGTCTTGTTCCCGGGCTCCCACGGGTTGAAGCGGCGTTACACGGCCACATTCGCGCGGGCTTCCGCCACCCGGCGCACGCGGTGGGGCCGCACACCGTCCGGCGAGCCGTCCGCGCCCCGGCGGTTCACCTGCACCCATGGCCCCGGGGACGGGGCGGGGGCGGGCCGAGGCCGGGGCGGCGCGGCTGCGTACGGCACATGCCCCGGGGACCCCACGCGCCCGGGCGACACCGTCCGGCGCGGTTCACGTGACGGCAACGGCCACCACGGCACGGATCACTCCGCCGGGCGGGCCCCACGGCCGCAGGGGTCACAGGGGTCATACGGCCGCACGGGTCACACGGCCGCGCGCAGCATGCCGGCCGCGCGGACCGCGCACGGCCCGCTCGCGGTCACGCCGCCGCGTCGAACCCGGTGTCCCGCGCCAGCTTCTTCAGCTCCAGCAGCGCGTGCTTCTCGATCTGACGGATGCGTTCGCGGGTCAGTCCGTGCTCCTTGCCGACCTCGGTCAGCGTGCGCTCGCGCCCGTCCTCGATGCCGTACCGCATCTTGATGATGGAGGCGGTGCGCTGGTCCAGGCGGCCGATCAGGTCGTCCAGTTCCTCACTGCGCAGCAGCGTCAGCACCGACTGCTCGGGCGAGACGGCGGAGGTGTCCTCCAGCAGGTCGCCGAACTGGGTCTCGCCCTCGTCGTCCACCGACATGTTCAGGGAGACCGGGTCACGGGCCCAGTCGAGCACGTCGGTGACGCGCTCCGGCGTCGAGCCGAGCTCCGCGGCGATCTCGGCGGGCTCGGGCTCCCGGCCGTGCTCACGGTTGAACTCGCGCTGCACGCGGCGGATCCGGCCCAGCTCCTCCACCAGGTGGACGGGGAGCCGGATGGTGCGCGACTGGTCGGCTATGGACCGGGTGATCGCCTGTCGGATCCACCAGGTGGCGTACGTGGAGAACTTGAAGCCCTTGCGGTAGTCGAACTTCTCGACCGCGCGGACCAGGCCGGCGTTGCCCTCCTGGATCAGGTCGAGCAGCGGCAGACCGCTGCGCGGGTACCGGCGGGCGACGGCGACGACCAGGCGGAGGTTGGAGCGGATGAAGATGTCCTTGGCCCGCTCCCCCTCGGCGACCAGGGCTTCGAGCTCCTCACGGGTGGCGTCGGCCTTGGACTCCTCGTACCCGTCCAGGACCTGCTGTGCGAACACACCCGCTTCGATGATCTGGGACAGCTCGACCTCCTTTGCGGCGTCGAGCAGCGGCGTCCGCGCGATCTCGTCCAGGTACATGCCGACCAGATCGCGGTCCGCGATCTCGCCGCCATGGGCGCGAACACTGCTTGCCGCGTCGAGGGTCTCGCCGGTGGCGGACGTACGACGGGCGACGGCACGGGTTGCCATGCGTGCTCCCTTGCGATGGTGAGGTCAGCGGGTGGTCCTTCGGACGCTCGGCGCTCGGCCCGGGACCGTGAACCCTGTTCTCACGAACCTGTTCTCGATCCACGTCCGAGTGCCCTGCATCCGATGGAAACAACGACTGGAATCCGGACAGAATTCCCAAGCCGCCCCTCAAATTTTCTGATCATGCAGTACCCTGTCCGGCCACAGCACCCGACGCGGTGCCGCAGGGACGACGGAGCCGCAGGTCACGCGGGGATTCGGGCTCCTTGGCCGGGTTCCCGCCGGCCCCTCCCCCACCCCCGCGCTTGAGACGGCCGTCACACCGTCGGCGGATCCGGCGCCGGACTCCCGGCCGGATCCCGGAGCCGGAGTCCGGCACCGGGGTGCGGCACCGGAGTTCCCACCCGGTGAGACGGGCCGTACCGCCCCGGAGGTTGCCCGCTCAGCCGAACTGCACGGACCGTTTGGCCAGCCCCATCCAGAACCCGTCGATCACCGACTTCTGTTCCGCCAGCTCGCCGGCCGCGTCCGCCGCGCCCAGGGTCACGAAGAGCGGGGCGAAGTGCTCGGTGCGGGGATGGGCGTAGCGGCCCGCGGGGGCCTTGTTCAGGAAGTCCAGCAGGGCGTCGACGTCCCGCGCCGCGAGCGCCCGCCGGCCCCAGTCGTCGAACTCGGCCGACCAGCCGGGCACTCCCGGGCCGGTGTGCCGCAGGGCGGCGAGGTTGTGGGTGAAGAAGCCGGAGCCGACGATCAGTACGCCCTCGTCGCGCAGCGGGGCCAGCTTGCGGCCGATCTCCATCAGCCGCACCGGGTCGAGGGTCGGCAGCGAGACCTGGAGGACGGGGATGTCGGCGTCCGGGTACATCTCGACGAGCGGGACGTACGCGCCGTGGTCGAGGCCCCGGTCCGGGATGTCCTGGACGGGCATGCCGGGGGCGCGCAGCAGCTTGCGCACGGATGCGGCGAGCGCGGGGGCGCCGGGGGCCTCGTAGCGGACGCGGTAGTAGTGCTCGGGGAAGCCCCAGAAGTCGTGGACCAGCGGGACCGTCTCGGTGGCGGCGAGGGCGAGCGGGGCTTCCTCCCAGTGGGCGGAGACCATCAGGATCGCCTTGGGCCGCGGCAGGGCGGCGGCCCACGCGGCGAGTTCGGCGGGCCAGACCGGGTCGTCCGCGAGCGGCGGGGCACCGTGGCTGAGGTAGAGGGCGGGCATGCGCTCGGGCATGCGCTCCTGGGTGGTGGCGGACATGTCCGGCGACTCCCTCCGGAGAACGAGGAAAGGTGGGGCGGCGACCGCCGCGAGGATGCTTGAACCTTCAAGCGTCACTTCTCCCACCGTACGCCCCGTTTGTTCAACGTTCAAGGAGCGGCCTCGTAGAGTGGAAAGCATGAACACGGCACCCGCACCCGAATCGGCGGAGCCCCGCTGGCTCACCGCCGAGGAGCAGCACGTCTGGCGCGCGTACATCGAGGCCGCCACCCTGCTCGAGGACCATCTCGACCGTCAGCTCCAGCGTGACGCGGGAATGCCGCACGTGTACTACGGCCTCCTGGTGAAACTCGCCGAAGCCCCGCGCCGCCGGCTGCGGATGACCGAACTCGCCAGGTACGCCAAGATCACCCGCTCCCGGCTCTCGCACGCGGTCGCCCGCCTGGAGAAGAACGGCTGGGTCCGCCGCGAGGACTGCCCCTCCGACAAGCGGGGCCAGTTCGCCGTCCTCACCGAGGAGGGCATGGAGGTGCTGCGCCGGTCCGCGCCCGGCCATGTGGCCGCCGTACGCCAGGCCGTCTTCGACCGGCTCACCCCCGAACAGCAGAAGTCCCTCGGCGAGATCATGACGATCGTCGCCGAGGGACTTCAGCCCAGTGGAGCGGGAGCGGACCTGCCGTGGCTCAGGTGAGGCGTCCGGTCACCCGAGCCGATGCCGGTCCGGTGCGGAGTCCCCTGCTCCGCACCGGACCGGCATCGGGTTCCGCAGGTCAGTGCGCGATCACCGGCACCGGCAGCTCGTCGTCGGCCGTGGCGTCCGCGCCGGAACCCGCACCCGGGCCGGTGACCGTGGCGCCGCCCGGACGGCCGGCGTTGACCAGGGTCAGGGCGATCGCCGCGGCCACGACCAGGATGCCGACCGCGAACCAGATGGCGCTGGTGTAGCCCTCCACCATGGCCTCCAGCTGCACCAGCTGCTGCTGGGAGCGGGAGGTCGCCGAGCCGATGTGGTCGGTGATGTACGACGTGGTCGCCGAGGCGGCGATCGTGTTCAGCAGGGCCGTACCGATCGCGCCGCCGACCTGCTGCGAGGTGTTCACCATCGCGGAGGCCACACCGGCGTCCCGCGCCTGCACGCCCTGCGTGGACAGGGACATCGCCGGCATGAACGCCGTACCCATGCCGAGGCCGAGCAGCAGCATCGCCGGCATCAGCAGCGCGGCGTACGAGGAGTCGATCTCCATCTGCGTCAGCAGCAGCATGCCGAGGGCGGCGACCAGGAAGCCCGGGCCCATCAGCAGCCGGGGCGCGACCCGGGTCATCAGACGGGTGCCGATCTGGGTGGAGCCCGTGATCATGCCCGCGATCATCGGCAGGAAGGCGAAGCCCGTCTTGACCGGTGAGTACCCCTTCACGACCTGCAGGTAGTAGGTCAGGAAGAGGAACAGGCCGAACATCGCGATGACCGCGAGGCCGAGCGAGAGGTAGACACCGCCGCGGTTGCGCTCGGTGATCACGCGCAGCGGCAGCAGCGGCGCCTTCACCTTGGCTTCGACCAGCACGAACGCGAGCAGCAGCACGGCCGAGGCGACGAACATCGCGACGGTGACCGTGTCGCTCCAGCCGTCGGACTCGGCCCGGGTGAAGCCGTAGACCAGCGCGACCAGGCCGAGGGTGGACAGGACCACGCCCGGGATGTCGAGCGGGGAGCGGTTGCGGCCGCCCTCCGGCTCACGGATGACCAGCCACGCACCGGCCGCGGCGGCCACGGCGAACGGGATGTTGACGAAGAAGGTCCAGCGCCAGTCCAGGTACTCGGTGAGGAAACCGCCGAGGATGAGACCCACGGCGCCACCGCCACCGGCGATCGCACCGTAGATGCCGAACGCCTTGGCGCGCTCCTTGGCGTCGGTGAACATCACCGCGAGCAGCGAGAGCGCGGCCGGCGCGAGCAGCGCGCCGAACACGCCCTGCAGGGCGCGGGCACCGAACATCATCGCCTCGTTGGTGGCCGCCCCGCCGAGCGCGGACGCCGCGGCGAAACCGGCCAGGCCGACGAGGAAGGCGTTCTTACGGCCCCACAGGTCGGCGATCCGGCCGCCGAACAGCAGCAGTCCGCCGAACGCGAGGGCGTACGCCGTGACCACCCACTGGCGGTTGCCGTCCGAGATGCCCAGGTCCTGCTGGGCGGAGGGCAGGGCGATGTTCACGATCGTCGCGTCGAGCACGACCATCAGCTGGGCGAGCGCGATGAAGACGAGCGCTTTCCAGCGCCCTGGGTCGGGGGCGGGTATGCCGGAGTGACCGGAGGCGGAGCCGGGGCCGGAGGAGGCCTTGGCGGCTGCTTGAGACATGGAGGTACCCACTTCGGAAGTTCGTGACGGAAAAAAGCGAGCTAAGGGACGAAAAAAGGGACCGGTGAGGGACGGCGCGTCACCGTCGACGGCCGCAGGGCGCTGAGATCGGATCGCTCGGGCGGGTCAGGGGCGGCGGAGATCCTCCATGGTCACGGCCGCGCCCGGCAGTACGGAGCGGGCCGGAGCCCGCAGCCCGTCCAGGAACAGCTGGAGATGACGGTGGACGAAGCGGTCGGCACTCGGGCAGGCCGTACCGGCCGGGGGCCGGCTGAGCTGGGCGACGGCGACCATCAGATCGCCGACACCGACGTCGGGACGGAGCTGACCGGCCGTCTTGGCCCGGTCCATGACCTCACCCACCAGTTCCTCGAAGCGCTGTCGCGCGGCCTCCAGGTCCGGGTGGTTCTGGTCGAAGGTGCTGCTGACCATGGGGCACAGCGCGCTGATCCGCTCGTCGGCGGCGGCGTGCGCGATGCGCTCCAGGGCGGCGAAGGCGTCACCGGTCTCCGCGAGGGCCTGCTCGGCCGCGTGCACCGTCCGGTCGATGACGGAGCAGACGACCTCGCGGACCAGCGAGTCCCGGTCCGGGAAGTTGCGGTACACCGTGGCGTTGCCGACACCGGCGCGGCGGGCGATCTCGTCGAGCGGCACATCGGGGCCGAACTCGACGAACATCTCCCGGGCGGCGGTGACGATCCGCTCCCGGTTCCGCAGGGCGTCGGCGCGCGGCCGGGTCGCCTTGCGGCGCGCGGGGGTTGCGGTCTGCACGGCGTACTCCTGGGTCGAAGGGCTGCTGGGTGCCCTGGCGATCCGGGGAAGGACTCCCCGTTTCACGCGGACGCTGGGTTAAACGGGGATTCGATCCCCGCTTATTTCCCGACGGCGCGGAAAGTTCGCGTGACCTGAGTCACATCCCTACCGCCGGGAAACCCACGATCGGTCTCGTCCAACGCGCGCCCGGCCCCCTCGCGTCACAGGGTGATCGCAGGGGTGCAGCCGGGAACGGCGGCTGCCTGGAGCGAAAGGTCCATGCATGCAGCCGCAGCCGTCCAGCCGACACATATGCCGGACACGACGCGCGCGGCACGGACAGGAACCGCCGCATGGGGAACGGCACGGGGCGGAACCGACGGCGACGGCTGCTGCGGCGACCGCGGGGGCGGCAACGGCCGGGGCGCAGCGGCCCGGACAGCACCGCGGGGAAGCGGAGGCAGCGGAGGCAGCGGAGGCAGCGGGGGGAGCGACCGGGGCGGCGGGGGCCGCCGGGACGGCGGGGGCCCCCGGGGCCGCTGGGGTCATCGGGGTGGTTGGCGAGGCCAGGGCGGCGGGGACGACCGGAACGGCGGAAGCAGCCGGTGGCCGCGAGCCCTCGACCGGACGGCGGACGCGGCGCTGGGCCGCCCTCGCCGCGGTGGCCGCACTGACGGCGACGGTCAGCACCTCCGCCGGCACCGCCCACATCCCGCACGACCCGGCCACGGCCGGCGCCCGCCCCCTCAGCGCGTCGCACACCTCCGCCCTCGCCCCCTGCATGATCAACAGCCATCCGGACGTCCAGATGACGGAGGGCATCCCCACGCCCGGCGGCTACGCGCCCTCCACGGGCACGGTCCGTGCCCTCACCCTGATGATCGACTTCCCGGACGCACCGGGCGCCGGGAAGGCGCTCGACCGCTTCCGCGAGTTCTTCCCGCAGACCCAGGAATGGTTCCGCACCAGCTCCTACGGCCGCCTGGACTACCGCCCGGACGCCCCCGTCCGCCGCTGGCTGCGCATGCCCCAGCCCTTCGAGGCGTACGGCATAGAGCGCGGCGCGCCCTTCGACCCCGGCTACCGCAAGCTGGTCCAGGACATCGTGGCAGTGGCCGACCCGAAGGTCGACTTCTCGTCGTACGACCTGCTGAACGTGCTGGTCACCCCGAACGCCGGCCCGTCCGCCCTGGACACCGTCCTGTCGGTGACGTTCGCCGGCAACGCCGAGGCCCCCACGGCCGACGGCGTGCCCGTCGCCAACGCGTCCTTCGTCTACTCCCGCCAGGACGACGGCTCCGGCACCTACGACCGCACCGGCTACCGCGTCCTGCCCCACGAGAACGGGCACGTCTTCGGCCTGCCCGACCTCTACACCCAGGACGGCGGCGGCGCCGTCGGCCACTGGGACATCATGAGCGAGGACTGGGGCGCCAACAACGACCTGCTCGGCTGGCACAAGTGGAAGCTGGGCTGGCTGGACGCGGCCCAGGTGTCCTGCGCGTCCGCACGCGGCACCAGCGAGCACACCCTCACCCCGCTGGCCCACCCCGGCGGCCCCAAACTCCTCTTCGTCCCCTTCGACCGCCGCGCCGGCTACGCCGTCGAACTGCGCACCCGCGGGGGCAACGACGAGGTGGTGTGCCGCCCCGGTGTCCTCATCTACAAGGTCGACTCCACCGTCGACACCGGCCAGGGCCCGGTCAAGGTCTACGACTCCCGCCGGGACAGCGGCGGCTGCACCCGCAGCCCCAACGTCCACGCGGAACTCTCCGACGCCCCCTTCTCCCCCGGCGAGACCTTCAAGGACCCCGAGCGGGGCATCCGCATCTCGGTGACCTCGGCCGACCGCAACGGCGACCACACCGTCCGCGTCACCCGCGACTGACCACCCGGGACCCTCCCCCGACCGCCCGGACCGCCCGCTACACTGACGGCGGTGACACGGGCACTGCCCACCCTCACCACGCCTTCGTAGCTCAGGGGATAGAGCACCGCTCTCCTAAAGCGGGTGTCGCAGGTTCGAATCCTGCCGGGGGCACAGCGTTGAGCAGGGCGGAGGCCCCGGAGCTCCCAGGTCAGGGAGGGTCCGGGGCCTGCCTCGTGGCGCTGGCGCCCAGTCTGCCTACGGTCTCAGTACACCCTGACTACGCCCCTCTTGGCGGGACGCGTCTCCTAGATATCGCCTAACGCATCATGGAGTTACCGCAGGCAGGGCCACATGCGAGCAGCCCCCGCGCTCCCATCGGGAGGCGGGGGTCGCCTGTGCCGGGGCGTCCCGGACGGGGGCGCTTTGTCAACACCAGTTCTTCTGAAGCGAGTAGCCACCCGCTTCCCCGGCTGGCGGCGCCGCAGCTCAGGCCTGGGACCACCCAGTCTCTCTCCTTGAAAGCGGGTGGCGCACGTTCGAAGCCTGCCGGGAGCACGGGCAGAAGGCCCGGCTCGGGAGGGGTTTTCTCCCGGGCCGGGCCCTCGGCGTGTGTGGGGTCGGGTGCCCGCCGTGTCGGGGGTGCTGCTCTTACGGTGTGAGGACGACCTTTTCGCAGCGGTCCTTCTTGTTCTTGAACAGGTCGTAGCCGGTCGGTGCCTCGGTCAGGGGGAGCCGGTGGGTGATGACCCTGGTGGGGTCGATCCTGCCCTGTTCGATCAGATCCAGCAGCGGCTTCATGTACCTGTGCACGTGGCATTGCCCGGCTCGCAGGGTCAGGGACCTGTTCATCCACGCACCCGCCGGGAACTTGTCGATCAGCCCGCCGTAGACGCCGATGACCGACACCACGCCGCCGCTCCGGCAGGACAGGATGGCCTGGCGCAGGGCGTGCGGCCGGTCGGTCTCGGAGCGGACCGCCTGCTTGGCGCGGTCGTAGAGGTGGACGTGGGAGGCGCCGTGTGTGGCCTCCAGGCCGACCGCGTCGATGCACTTGTCGGGGCCCCGGCCGCCGGTGAGTTCGAGCAGTGCCGACCGTACGTCGGTGTCCTCGAAGTTGATGGTGGTGTAGCCCTGGGCGGCGGCCATGTCGAGCCGGTAGGTCTCCTTGTCGATCGCGATGACCTTCTCCGCGCCCAGCACCCGGGCGCTGTCCATGGCGAACTGGCCGACCGGACCGGCGCCCCAGACGGCGACGACGTCACCTTTCTGGATGTCGCACATCTCGGCGCCCATGTACCCGGTCGGCAGGATGTCGGACAGGAACAGCACCTGCTCGTCGGTGAGCTCCGGCCCGATCTTCAGGACGTTGGCGTCGGCGAGCACCACGCGGGCGTACTCGGCCTGGCCGCCGGCGAAGCCGCCGGTGAGGTGGGAGTAACCGTAGATGCCGGCGGTGGGGTGGCCGAAGAGCTTCTCCGAGATGCCGGCGTTGGGGTTGGTGTTCTCGCAGCACGAGTACAGCTTCGCGTGGCAGGACGCGCAGGCGCCGCACGCGATGGGGAAGGGTACGACGACCCGGTCGCCGACGCGGAGTTTGTCGCTGACGCCGGGGCCGACCTCGACGATCTCTCCCATGAACTCGTGGCCCATGATGTCGCCCTTTTCCATGCTGGGGACGTAGCCGTCGAGCAGGTGGAGATCGGAGCCGCAGATCGCCGTCGAGGTGACCTCCACGATGGCGTCGCGGCTGTTCAGGATCGAGGGGTCCGGGACGTCCTGCACCTCGACCGTGTTCCGTCCTGTCCAGCAGGTCGCCTTCATGCCAGGGCCTCCTTCAGTTCGTCCTCGGTCAGCGGCCGGGCCGGGTGCTGCGGGAACTCGCCGCGGGCCCGCTTGCCGCCGGGCGCGCCCTCGGAGCGGACGACCTCGCCGATCTCCACGATCTGCTTGAAGCGGCGCAGGTCGTCGTCCAGCTGCTGGTGCGGTTCCTCGCCGAAGTAGCGCGCCGCTGCCTTGCCCAGCGCCCCGCCGGGCAGGTCGTAGCGCAAGGTCACCCGGATCTCCGTGCCCCGGCCGCCGGGGGCGGGCTCGAAGCGGACCTCGCCGGAGTTGTCGATGTCGGCGCCGTCCACCGACCGCCAGGCGAGCAGCCGGCCGGGGTCGTCCTGCGTGGTCTCGGCGTCCCATTCGACCGTCGTGCCGAACGGCGCGCTGGCCCGCCAGTGACTGGTGCCCGGGCCGGTGACGCGCACCTCGTCCAGGTGCGCCATGAAGTCCGGCAGTCGCTTCAGGTCCTTCCAGAGGGCGTAGACCTCGTCCGGGGGCCGGGTGACGGTGGTGGCCGCGGTCAGTTCCATGGGGGTGCTCCTACGGGTGCGGGTCACGGCCGCGTAGACGTCCGTGGCCGTGATGGCGGTGACCGCGGCGGTCGCGGCTACGGTGCGGCCCCGGCCGCGGCCGTCGTGGTTCCTCAGGGCCCGGATCAGCATCGTCAGATCCATGAGGTCGCCGCCGACGCGGCCCCAGAGCCAGGCCGGATGCGGCCGCCCCAGCAGCCCGGTCGCCGCTGCCAGCTCGCGCAGCCCGACCAGGGTCGTGGCCGAGCGGTGCCGGGAGGTGCCGTCCACGCCCACGGCCCGGGCGAAGCCCGCCGGGGCGGCGGCCTGGGGCACGCCCAGGAGCGCGCTGGCCCAGCCGAGGCCGCGTACGAGCGGATCGTGCCGGAGGCGGGAGGTGGAGCGGGTGTCTGTCTTCATGAGTGCTTCCCACATGCGGTGAGGTGAACGGAAGGCGGGCCACGTGAACGAGAAGACGAAGCGCGTACGGCGAACACACCCGGAGTTTCCTCGCGGGCCGTGCTCAACCCTCGGTTCTCGTCACCGGGCCGGCAGCGCCGTCGTCCGGTCACCGGCATCAGCACCGATCTGCAGGGTGTGACTCGAGGAGCGGAATGCGTGTCCGGCCGGTCGAGTACGCGTCCGTGAGGCTGGGCGTCAGGGCCCGCCGTCCGTCCCACCGGGCCGGACGCGGACGGTCAGGAGGGTCACGCTGCTCGGGTACGACGGGGACGCGGGCGACCACGGTCCGGCGGGCCCCCGGCCGGAGCCGGGGCCGGGGTCGGACTCCGTTCGTGGCCGGCCCGGTCCGGGGGAGCGGGCGGACGGCGGCCCCGGGGTCCCTCCCTAGTGTTTGTCGGCGTTGCCGTGTCCGTCGGGATGCAGGACCACCTTGGTCCAGCCCTCGTCACGGGCGTCGAAGTGCTCGTAGGCGGTGGGGGCCTCGTCCAGGCTCAGCTCGTGGGAGACGATGAAGCTCGGCTCCGCCTTCCCGCCGGCGATCAGGTCCCGCAGCGCCCGGTTGTACTTCTTCACCGGCGCCTGCCCGGTCCCCATGTGCTGGCCCTTGAGCCACATCAACCCGAAGTCGATCGGGACCTTGCCCTGGGCCTCCAGCTCCCCCTGGGCCTCCGTGCCGCCGGGGTCCTGGGGGAGGAACACACCCACCACGCCGATGCCGCCGGTGAACCTGACCGAGTCGATCAGTCCGTTGAGCGTGAGGCTGGCGTCCTCGTGTCCCTGGGGGTCGTGTGCCTGGTAGCCGACGCACTCGCATCCGTTGTCGGCACCCAGACCGAGGGTGGCCTCCTTGACGACCTCCGCCGGGTTCTGCTCTGCGGTGTTGATCGGGATGGCCCCGATCTCCTCCGCCTTGCGCAGCCGGTCCGGCTGGTGGTCGGCCGTCCAGACGCGGCCGGCGCCCTTGAGGAGGGCGGAGTAGGTCGCCATCAGCCCGACGGGACCGGCCCCGAAGACGATGGTCTGGTCGCCCGGTTTGACGTGGGCCATCTCGGTGGCGTGATAGCCGGTGGGGAAGATGTCGGCGAGCATCACGTAGTCGGTCTGCCGCTCGGCGGCGTCCTCGCCCAGGCGCAGCGCGTTGAAGTCGCCGTAGGGCACGCGCAGCAGCTCCGCCTGGCCGCCCGGGTAGGGGCCCATGTCGGCGAATCCGTAAGCGGCTCCGGCGAGGGCCGGTTCGGGCTGCATGGTCAGGCAGTAGTTGGTCAGTCCCCGTTCGCACTGCTTGCAGAAGCCGCAGGCGATGTTGAAGGGCAGGACCACGTACTCGCCGACCTGGACCTTGCGGACGGCGGAGCCGACCTCCACGACCTGGCCCATGTTCTCGTGTCCCAGGGTGCGGCCGGACTCGAACGAGGTGCGGCCCTCGTACATGTGCAGGTCCGAACCGCAGATGTTGGTGGCGGTGATCTTGACGATGATGTCGCAGGGGTGCTCGATCTTCGCGTCGGGCACGTCCTTCACCGTGACCGTGCGCGGTCCTTCGTATACCGCTGCTTTCATGATGACTTCTTCCGGTGTCGCGGAAAACGACCGCGGCACAGCGATGATGAGACGGCGCAAAGAGCCTGGGTCCCGGAAGGCGCTACGACGGGATCCGTGGCTCCTGCGCGCCTCTACGGGCCGTTCACCCGGATCAGATGGAACGGTGGTGCTGCCACCGGCCCGCCCGGCGGGACTTCGCGCCCGGCGGCATTGCCGTGCGAGTCCCCATCGGCCTCCGAGACGAAACGGCCGTTCCCGATCGATCAGCGGACTTCTCCGGATCCGGACGGCCACCGACCGAAGTCGCATCTCCGGTTCAGGTCACCGGCCGGTCACCCCGTTCGTCCTCCAGCATGCGGCGACGTTCCTGTTCGCGCTTGGAATAGGCGGCCGCCCGGATGGCCTCGTCGCTCTCCAGGCCGGATCCCAGCGCGCCGCCCACCGTGGCGACCGAAGCCACGAACCAGGACAGCGTCCAGTATTCCGTGGCGTGCAGCGGGGTCCGCGCCATGGAGGCGAAGACTTGGTCGTTGAGGATGAAGAGCGCCCACACCAGGTTGACGGCCAGCAGACCCGCGTAGCAGACGAGCACCCCGATGCCCACGGTCACGACCGTCGAGGCGTTGTAGAGAGCTGCCCGCTTCCTCGCCTCCGGCGCAGCCTCTGCCGTTCGGTGCCACAGGTGCGCGTCCACGATCAGCCAGCCGACCATGAGCGCGACGGACCCGACCGTGGCGATCACGAGGCGCGGCGTACCCAGGGACGCAGCCAGACTCCAGAGGGTGGAGTTCACGGTGGCGACCGCTCCCGTGGCGAGTGCGGCCGCCAGGGCCTTCGAGAGCCCCGGGATCAGCCGCCACGGCCGGTTGGCGCGGACCATGCCGGACAGCACCCTCAGGTAACCGCGCGGCCCGCTGACGACGTACCGGAGATCAGCGGTCTCCTCCTCGCCGATCGGGCCCGGGTGGACAGGCGCGAGACGACCGGCGAAACGTGCCGGTGACTGACGCCGAGGAGGTCCCTCGGCTCCGGTGGCTCGTGCACCCGCCAAGCTGAGAACGGCCTCCTCCACCGCCCGCAGGGCCCTCCTCTCGAAACGCAGGCCCCCCAACGACGGAAGGGACAGCAGCGCCAAGCCGTGCTCATGACTCAGATCCACGGCGAGCTTGCGCCCGTGCGAGTGCAACGGAAGGTCGGTGAGGGCCACGACGATGTCCCAGTGCTCCGCACGCCCACGGTCCACGATCCGGCGCGTCAGCGTGGACAGGTCCTCGGTCCCTGCGCTGAAGGGCTCACTGACCACCTCGACGTCGAACCGCCGCCCCTGGCCCGACGTGTCGGCCAGCCGAGCCGGGAGCGTCCGGGCCATGCGCCGCGCGACCTCCGTCGGCGCGTCCGGATCCGCCAGGAGAGCCACGACTGTGACGTCGCGTGACGACACGCTCACGACCGGACCCTTCTCGTCGGCTGCTCCGGCGACCACCCGTGCCCCCAGGATGCCCCCGGGACAGCGTCGGCGCCCCCTGACAGCCGGCCCCGCCGGGTCCTTCGCACGGCCGTCCCCTCCGACATGCCCGGCAGGGCAGGGCCGCAGGACGGGCCGCTGGGAGGGATCGGTCCACGGGTTGTCCGGGATGCCTCGCGCCGTGTTCCGGCTCAGCCTCGGGCGAAGAACTCCACCTCCGCGAGGGCCAGGTGGCGGCCGCCGGTGAGGCCGGCGGGTGAGCGCAGGGTCAGGCGTATCGTCTTCGCGTCGCTGATGCCGGTGGGGAAGGTCTGGGGGCCCGGCTTGTCGGCGAGGGTGAGTTCCTCGCGGTGTCGTTCGCCGTCCTGCGTCGTCACCTCCAGGTCCAGCCGGAGGGCGCGCGCCTGACGGGGGTAGGACTCCGGGGACGTGGAGGCGCCGTTGGTGACGATCAGGTCGACGAGGCGGAAGGGCTTGCGGAAGGTGTAGGTCACCGAGGCGCCCGGGGCCGGCGCGCCCCAGTAGCGGTTGCTCAGCCCGTCCGTGGTGTTGGTCGCCGGGTGCCGGGGCAGTTCGGCGCTCGCCTCGACGGCGATCGGGGTCACGGGCTTGGCCTTGCTCATCTTGTCCCGGGTGTCCTCGACCAGGGCGCGTCCCGCGGGCAGCAGCAGGAGGCCGCCCGCGCCGAGGGCCGCCAGCACGAGCAGGATGACGAGGAGGCGGGTGGCCCGGCCCGAGCCGGCCCGCACCCGGCGGCGCAGCGGCCACACGGTCCGCCACCACGGCAGCGCGGCGGGCTTGGGGGCGGGGTTCAGGGCGGTCGCGCAGCGTCGGCAGAACCGTCGGTCCGGCGCGTTGGGCGTGCCGCAGGCGGGGCAGGGCACGCCCTCCCCTTCGTCCGGTGCCGCCACCGGCCGTACGACGGGACGCGGGGCCACCGGCCGCGCGGGCTGTACGGGCAGTACGGGGTCCGGTGCCGGCGTGCGGGGGGTTCGGGCCGATGGTGCGGCGGGGGGTGCGGGCGGCGCCGGGCGCGTCGGTGTCACCGGGGGTGTGGGTGACTCCGGGCGCGTCGGTGCCGGCGAGGGCGTGCGGGTCGCCGGGGGTGTTGGTGCCGGGGCAGCCGGGGGTGGGGTCTCCGGTGCTGCGGAGCCCGCGGGCGAGGGCGCCGGTGGGGTGGGGCGGGCCGTACCGGGGTGGCTGGTGCCGCCGTCGGTGGTCCGGGGGTGTGCGGGGGCGTCGGCTCGCGTGGGGCGTCCGGTGCGGGGGGCGTCCGGGTCCGGCCCGGGTGGGGTGCTCCCGGTTCGCGCCGGCGCGGGGTCGGGGCCGGCCGGGCGCGGGGCGGGGGTGGCGCCCGGCTCGCTCGTCCGCCCGCGGTCGCGGCCCGTCAGCCGGGTCCGCAGTGACGCGGGGCGGGGAGGCGCGGTGGGCTCGGACGCGGGCTCGGGCGCGGGCTCGTCCGCCGGGGGAGGTGGCGGGGCCGCGTCCGGTGCGGCCGGGGGTTCCGGCGGCGCGTCCGGGGCGGGCCTGGGGTCCGACCAGCCGAGGTAGGCGCCGCAGTTGCCGCAGAAGTCGTCCGTGGGGCCGTTGGACGCCCCGCACGAGGGGCACGCGCGCATGGCGTCACCTCCCTTCGTCGGCGGGTGGGCCGGGGAGGATCTCCACCCGGCAGACGGTGTGCACCGGGCACATGGCCCGGACGATCTCGCGGACCCGGTCCGGGTCGATGCGTGTGCCGCGGCCCGGCCACACGCGGACCAGGGGGCCGTCGGGCGACGGCGGCGGCAGGCCGGCGCCGGGGGTGCTCGACCACACCGCGCCGCCGTCCCCGGTCACCTCGGCGTGCGCGCCGAGCGCGAGCCGCAGGCACTCGACCAGGCCGTGCCGGGTGCCGCGCCGGCGGTGCAGCTCGACCGCGCGGGCGACCGCCTCGCGGCGCAGTTCCTCCGGCCACTGCGGGTCGTCGGCGGCGCCCACCCAGGATGCCAGCCAGGCCAGGAAGTCGGCCGGGGCCACCCGGGGGTCGAGGTAGGCGGTCAGGTTGTCCAGGGTGGCGAACACCGGGGCGAGGACGGTGTCGAGGCCGGCGGTGAACCGCTGCGCGAAGTCGTCGTCGGCGTACAGGGCGGGCAGTTGCGCGCCGATCGGGTGGCGGCTCGGCAGGCCGGGTACGGCGGCGCGGCTCATGCCCGTACCCCCGCTTCGGCGGGGGTGACGACCACCTGGTGCTGGTAGGAGAAGACCAGCGCGCCCGGGTCGAGGTCGATACGGTCCGTCGGCGTGCCGCGCCGGCCGGTGATCGGGTCGGCGGGGAAGAGGCGGATCTCCTCCACGAGCGCGTTGCCGGTGGCCTGCTGCAGCACCCCGAACAGCTCCCCGTACTGCACCGGCCGCCCGAACGGCCAGCCGGTGCCGTCCGGGCCGCCGTGCAGCGGGTTGAGGTGCCGGAACAGCGCGGCGAGCGCCGCCTCGCGCACCCGGTCGGTGTCGGCCGGCGCCGCCGAGAGCCGGGCCACCACGGTGACGCCCTGGTAGACCGGCGGCTCCACCACCACGCGGGTGCCGATCAGGCGCCGCTCGTCGAGGCTCGCGGTGATCGCTTCGAGGACCTGGTCGGAGGGGATGAGCTGCTCGAAGCGGAGCCGGTCGTCGCCCTCGTCGGCGACCGCGTCCGGCACCACCAGGACCCGTACCGCGCCGCCGCCCTCCGCGGCGGGCAGGCAGCGGGTCCGGCGGACCGAGGGGGCGGCCTGGCGGCTGATGATCTCGTAGTCCTCGGCGGTGACCGCGCGCTCCTGCATCCGCAGCGCCTGCGGTGCCCGCAGCCGGGCGTTCTCGACGGTCTCCCCCGCGACCCCGCCGCGCGCGGCCTCCCGGTTGACGACCCGGGCGACGTACGGGACGGAGGAGCGCAGCACGGAGATCGCGCCGCGGGCGACGTTGCCGGCCGGGCCGCCGCCGGTGCGGTAGCGGGCCACCCGCACGTGGGCGCCCTTGGGCGGGACGGCGCCGCACTGCCGCAGCGTGCCGTCCGGCTCGCGCAGCACCGGGGGGAAGCTGAACTCGCCGGTGGTGGCGTCCACCCGGACGTGCCGGTCGTCGGGGCCGGACCGGCCGAAGTGCTCGACGACGTCCCAGCGTTGCCATCCGTCGGCCGTGGACACCTCCACCACGGGGGGCTCGCCGTCGAGGAGGACGGGCGGGCGGCCGAGCCGGAACGTCTGTCCGGCGACGCCCTCGGAGGTGCCGAGCGGGACGTCGGTCACGGTCTCGGCGTGTTCGACGGACATGGTGCCGCCCACGGTGAACACCGCGGCCTCGCGCACCGTCGGGGACTCGGAGTAGAACGGCTGGCCGGGTTCGGCCGCGGTGACGCGGCAGCGCAGCCAGCCGGCCCGTGTCCCGCCGATCACCGACGCCGTGTGCCCGGCCGGCACGTACACGATGACCTCGCCGGGCCGGTTCAGCCCGCCGGTGGTGTCCGGGCCGGTCTCGCAGATCCGCCAGCCGCCGCCGTCCCACGCCTCCCACACGAGCGGGGGCTGGCGCGGGTCGACGCCGACGCCCTCCACGCGGCTGTCCAGGCGCACCGCGACGATGCAGCCGGGCACCGCGGTCGGCAGGCCGAACAGCAGCGCGTCACCCGGCTCCGGCGTGGCCTGGAAGCAGGGGATGTCGCGGCCTTCGGCGAGCGCGCCGGTCCGGTCGGTCTGCTCGCCGCTGCGGTGCGCGGTCACCAGGCGGGTCAGTTCGCTGGGCAGGATGTGCAGTTCGGCCGTGGTCGTGAACACCACGGCGTCGTCGGTCTCACCGCCGCGCGCGGTGGTCACCTCGGTGCCCGCGGGCAGCGCCACCGTGTCGGGCTGCGGCGCCGACAGCCAGAAGTCGACCTCGGCCACGGCCGCGGCCGGCGGGAAGAGACGGATGCCGAGCAGGTCGAGGAACGCGGTGTAGTTCTTGTCCGGGACCCGGTTCAGCCGGTACAGCAGCTGGTCCACGAGGTACGCGAACGTCTCGATCAGGGTGACGCCCGGGTCGGAGACGTTGTGGTCGGTCCATTCCGGGGCGCGCTGCTGCACGTACCGTTTCGCCTCGTCGACGAGTTGCTGGAACCGCCGGTCGTCCAGGTTCGGGGAGGGCAGGGCCATCAGTCCGCGACCGCATTCTCGGCCCCCTCCTCGGAGGGGATCGTGTAGAAGGGAAAGACCAGGTTGCGCCGGTCGTTGGTGGAGCGCACGGTGTAGTGCACGTCGATGTAGAGGGTGCCGTCCTCGACGGCGTCGAAGGCGACCACCACGTCGTCCACCGCGACGCGCGGCTCCCACCTCTCCAGGGCCTCGCGCACCTGCTGCGCGATGCGTCCGGCGGTGGCGCCGTCGCCGGGGGCGAAGACGTAGTCGTGGATGCCGCAGCCGAACTCGGGGCGCATGGGGCGCTCGCCGGGCGCGGTGCCGAGCACCAGGCGGATCGCCTCCTCGATCTCCCGTCCCCGTTCGACCAGGGCGATCCCGCCGGTCGGCCCGACCCGCATCGGGAACGCCCAGCCGCGCCCGATGAACCGTTCGCTCATCACACGCCCCCGATCAGGACGTTGGGGGCGCCGGTGAGGATCATCGCGCCGCACGCGGTCCGGTCCCGCGCCCGCGCGGCCGGCATCCCGCCGATCAGGACGGTGGCCGCGGCCGGGTTGGGCAGGATGACGTTGGCCGGGCCGGTGGCCGCGTGCGGCGGCATCGGGCAGGTGTGCAGGCTGCCCGTGACGGCGGCGGGGCGGCCGCCGATCAGCACGCGGGCCACGGCCGCGGCGGCGCCGGGCGGCGGGGTGGCGATCACACCGCCGTGGTCGGTGGGGTCACCGGTACGGGCTGCGGCCGGCATGCGGCACTCCTTACGGCAGTGGGGACGGGGTCAGTTGATGCGGATGAGCTTGGCTTTGAGGACGCCCAGCAGGCCACCGTCGACGGTGACGTCCGAGCTGCCGGTGACGCTTACCGAACGGCCGCCGACCTTCACCCCGACCCGGCCCTGGATGTCCACGTTCCGGCCCGACACGCTCACGTCGCCCCGTCCCGCGTCCAGGGTGATGCCCTGCCGGTCGAGCACGACGGAGGTGAGGGGTTGCCGGCCCTTGGCGTACACCGTCAGCTCGATGCGGTCGCGCCGGTCGTCGAGGAACACTTCGAGGCGTTCGTCGCCGGTCGTGAGCCTGACGCCGGACGGGCCCGGTGCCCTGGCGTCCAGCAGCTCCACCCGGTGTCCCGAACGTGACACGACGGAGCGGCGGTTGACCTTGCCGGTGGTCGGGTCGATCAGCGGGACGTCGTGCGGGGACGGCTTGTCGACGCCGTTGTACAGCCCGCCGATGACGTACGGGCTGTCCAGCAGGCCCTGTTCGAAGCCCACCAGCACCTCGTCGTTGACCTCGGGGCTCACCACGCCCCCGCCGCCCCTGCCGCCCCACTGCACGGTGCGCACCCAGTCGGTGGTGTACGTGTCGTCCAGCCAGGGGAACTTCAGTCGCACCGCGCCGCTCTCGGCGCCGCCCGGCTCGCGCACGTCCGTCACGACGCCGATCGCCAGGCCCGGCATGCGCGGCCCGCGGCCCGGTGAGCCCGCGCCGGCCACCAGGCCCGTGAGGGAGCGGTCCGGGCTCGCGCTCACCCACACCGTCGTCCGGTACCCGCCGTGCGGCTCCAGGACGTGCCGCACGGCCGTCGCCGTGTACTTGCCCGAGAAGGCGTGCCCGACGTTGCCCAGCGCCACCGGCTTGCCCGCGCGCAGCCGCGGGTTGCCCTCGGCCACCGCTTCCAGCTCGCCGAATCCCGCGCTGACCTGGGCGGCCGTGGCGTCCGCGACCGCTGTCGTCTCGGCCTGGGTGCGGTACGGGGTGTCCGTGACGGTCAGTTTCGCGGACGTGCCGAACCGGGCGGCGAACGCCGGGCTCAGACCCGGCACCACCGTCTCGCTGTCCACCGACGGCTGCCGGGCCACCAGCGGCCGTTTCGTGGTGACGTCCCAGCCGCGCACCTCCACCTGGGACGCGCCGTCCGCGGCCGACAGCGACGCGCGCAGCGCGAGCAGGTTCCGCCCGTACTCCAGCACCATCGGGTTCCGGGTGGCCGGGGTCGACGGGGCGGGCGCCGCGGACGCCTTCCGCGGCCGGGTGAACTGGAGCAGCCCCTTGTCGTCGACGCGCACCTGCGCGCCGCTCTCGGCCGCGAGGTACTGGAGGAAGTCCCAGTCGGACACGTTGGCCTGCGAGAGCTGCCGGTAGGTGACCGGCGCGGCCTCCACGGTGCCGCAGGCCAGCCCGGCCCCGGCGGCCACCTTGCGGACGATCGCCGCCGCCGTCATGTTCCGGTACGCCACCACCTTCCGCCCCCGCTGGAGGCGGTGCGCCTTGGAGTAGGCGCGCACCACCGTGAACGAGCCCGTGCGGTCCCGGTCCGCCTCCAGGGCCGTCACCTCGCCGTCGAACAGCCGCTCGCGGGCCTGCCCGGACACCGTCACCACGGACACCCTGAGCGGGGTGCCGATGGTGATGCCGGTCGCCCTGAGGAACTCGTGGTCGGGGTCGCGGAAGGTGAGCTGTGCCGCGTCGGGCAGGCCCACGTTCTCGTCGACCACGCAGCTCACGAGCTGGGCGGCCCAGACCGGCGGCAGTTCCGCGGGCGTCTCGATGACGGGGTCCGCCGCGAACGACCGGCCGCCGCGCCCCTCCGGTGTGGTCACCGCTCCTCCTCACCGCCCGCGTCCCGCAGCCCCGGCACCACGAGTTCGGTGCCGGGCACGAGCGCCATCGGGTCGTCGATCCCGTTCGCCTCCGCGATGACCCGCCAGGCCGTCGCGTCGCCGTACTCCCGCCAGGCCAGCAGGGCGAGGCTGTCGCCCGCCACCACGGTGTGCGTGCTGCGGGCGGTGCGCGCGCCGGACGTCGGGTTCTGTCCCGGCGGGTCGACGCTCGCCTCCTCGATCGACAGCGCGCAGGTGGCCCGCAGCGGCTTGCCGTCCACGTCGAAGAGGGTGTACGTCACCGACAGGCTGGAGAGCACCCCGTCGAACGAGGTCGTCCGCGCGGTGCCCCACTCGAACCGCACCCACGGGCTGGCCGGCTTCTTGCGGCCCAGGCTGGCCGGGGTCGGCACGCACGCCTTCATCAGCTTCTCCACCGCCTGCTCCACGGAGTTGTCGTGGGTGGCGGTGGCGTCCAGGAAGACCTCCAGGCTCAGCTCGCGCGGGCCGCTGCCGACGAACTCGGGCAGCGCCGACTGCTCCGCCATCCGGGACGGGGAACGCCGCCACTCGGTGGTCTTGCGCAGCTGCAGGGTGGAGGGGTTGAACTGGAGGTCGAGCCGCGCGATCGTCCCGCCCGGCTTCGCGCCGACCGACGCGGGGGGCTCCTTCAGGGTCAGCTGGGCCCTGGCCCGGCTGGAGCGGACCGCTGGGGACATGCCGGTACCTCCTTTCCTACGGGGCGGGTGCGGGGTGGGGACGGCTGGTGGTCGGCGGGTGGACGGCGGGGGCCGGCGGGGGCCGGCGGGTGGACGGCGGGGGTCGGCGGGTGGACGGCGGGGGTCGGCGGGTCAGGACCAGCGCAGGCCCTCGTGGGCGATCTCCAGGCTCTCCACCGCCGGTGCCGGGTTGCCGGGGTCGAACGACGGCCCCTGCCAGCGCACCGGGACGATGCCGAAGACCTGCCAGCTGACGATCGGGGTCAGGTCCGGCCGCAGGGCCACGATCTCGCCGTCCTTGGGCTCGACCCGCTTCAGCGTCTCGTCGAGCCAGCGGCCGATCTTCACCGTGTCGGTGGTGACCGGCCGGGTGAGCGTGATGTTCGACCAGGTCACGCGTCCGGGCAGCTGCCAGGTGAAGCCGTTGTTGCCGCCCTCGGCGTAGCTCTCGATCTCGACCTCGGCGCCCATGCCGGAGCAGGTGTGGAAGGCGCCCAGGTCGTCGCCGCCGATCGCGAGCCGGAAGAACACGCTCGTCGCGAAGATGCTGTCCGTCATCCGTTTCCTGACCTCATGTGTTCCCTGACCTCATCCGTTCCTGACCTCGTCCGTCCCTCGGCCTCGTCGTTCAGCGGCCCTCAACGGCGTCCGTCGTGGAGGCGGCCCATGCGTTCCCGGCCGCGCCGCAGCTCGGCCCGCAGCAGCCGGGCGACCGGGTCGAGCAGGCGCCGCGCCAGGTCGTCCAGGTCGAGACCGGGATCCTGCGCCGGCTCGGCGCTCCGGGCCGCGCTCCTGGCGGAGCCGGGCGTCGTGGCCGAGGGGGGTTTCGTGGCGGACGCGGCCGTAGCGGCGGACATGGAGGCGGACCGCGGCCGGCCGGGTGCCGGTACCGGCGCGCCGGGCCCGCCCGGGGGTACGCGGTCACCGCCGCCGGAGCCGGTGCGCTGCACCGGGGCCGCCGTCCCGCCGGGCACGCCCCCGGGACCCGCGCTCTTCCGCCGGACCACGGGCACGGCCACCGCCGGGGCCGCCACCGGCGCGGCCGGCGGTCGGTCCGCGAGCGGCGGCGCCTGCGGGGCGGTCACCGGCAGGGGCCGCGCCGGTACGGCGGTGGACGCGGCGTGCGCGCCGGGCCCGGGCGTCCGCGGCAGCGGCGGCAGGGGCCGGACGACCGGGACGCGCTGAACGGGGGCCGCGGAGCCGGTGCTCCGTGCGCCTGCGCCTGCGCCTGTGTCGGTGCCTGTGCCTGTGCCTGTGGTTGCGCGTGTGCCAGCGTCTGCGCCCGGTCCGTGCGGTCCGGTGCGGACGGCGGCGGCCCGCTGGACCGGTGCCGTCGCCGGGGCGACCGCGGACGGGCCCCGCGGCGGCCGTGCGGGCTCACGGGCGGGCGGCGCGGGGTTGCCCCGGGGGGCGGCCGGTGCACCCGGGGAGGGCGTGGCCGGCTGCGGGGTGGTGTGGGCGGCGGGCCAGCGGGGCGCCACCACGGGACGGCCGCCGGTGCGGGCTGCGGGTGGTGCGGCGCCTTCCGGGGCGCGGGTGTTCAGGGAGAGCGGGCGCGCGGCGAGCAGTGAGAGGGTGCGCGGTGCCGCCATGGCGGGGTGGGCCGCCGAGCGGGTCACCGGGAGTGGGTGCGGGCCGGGCGGGCCGAGGGGCGGAGCGCCCGAGGCACCCGACGTGCCCTCGGACACGCTCCGGGCGACGACGAGCGGCACCGGTGCGGCGGGGTCCCGGTGCTGCCGCCGGCCGCCGGGGCCGGGCTCGCCGCCGGACGCCGTGCCGGGCCGTCGCGTGGCCTGTGCGGCGCCTGCCTCACCCGCGGCGACCACCGGTGCCGGGCTCCTGGGCTCGGTGGTGGCCGGGGACGGTGTCACCAGGGGCGTGGCGGGCCCGTTCCCGTGATGCGCGGGGCCGGGCTCCGCGGGACTCGGACCGGCGGAGCCGGCCGCGAGGCGGCGCTGCACGTCAGCCGTCCCCAGCAGCGGTGCGTCCGCCCCGGACGGTGCCGGGGAGACGTGGGGTCCCCGGTCCTGCCGTACCGGGCCCGGCCGGCCGTCCGGGCCGGAGACGGAGGTGGTGGCCGGGGCGGCCGTGGCGGCCGGGAGGTCGGCGCTCGGCGGCAGCGCGGGCAGCGGCGCGCCCAGCCCGCCGCGGGCGCGTGCCCCGGTGCGGGCGGAGGGCTGGTGCGGGCCGGCGTCCGGTGCGGCGGGGCTGTCCTGGGTGCCGCCGCGAGCCGCTTTCGCCCCGCCCTCGTGCGGGCCCTCGGCGCCGGCCGGGCCTTCGGCGCGGCGCTGGACGACGGGAAGCGCCGGACCGGACGCGGCCTTGGCACCGGGCGCGGGGGGCGGGACGGGGGCGTCCTTCGCCAGCGGCACCGCGGTGGCGGGCAGTTCGTTCAGCGGGGCGCCGAGCGGCGCGCGGGTGAGCCCGCCCCGTGCCGGGGCCGCGGGGCGTTCCCTCGCCCCGGCCGGTTCGGCCGCGGTGGAGGGGCTGCCGGGACCGGGGAGGGTGGCGGGCCGCAGGGCGGGCACGCGGCGCACCGGTCCGGACGGGCGCCGGGCGACGGTCAGGGAGGGCCCCGCCGGGCGGAGCCGGACGGCCGGGGTGGACACGCCGGCAGCGGAGGCCCGGGATGTCTCCCGCTGCCCGTCTGCCGGGTCGGGCCGCGACCCGGTCGTCCCGGCCGCGGCGTGCCGGCCGTCCGGACGGGAACGCGTACGACCGCCGGTCCCGGCCGGAGACCCGGAGGCCTCACCGGAGTCCGGCTCGGGCGACCCGGACCGCGCCTTCGCGGCGGGCCCGCCGGCAGCGGGCCGGGCCGCGGACCGGCCGGCGGCCGTGTCCGGAACCACCGACACGCGCCGCACCAGCGGGATCTCCGGCACGGCCGGCCGGCGGCCGGTGTCGGCGGGCGCCACCACCGGTTCGGCGCCGGGTCGCGCCGCCCGCTGGACGGCGGGGGATGACGCGGAGAGCACGGCGGGGGAATCGGCGGACGTCAGGCCACGGCTGTGCGGAGTGCCGCTCCCGCGGCCCTTCCCGACGGCGCCGTCGCCGCTGGAACGCGCCACCGCGGGCCCCGAACCGGACGGTCCGGAAGCGGACGACCCGGAAGCGGACGACCCGGAACCGGACGACCCGGAACCGGACGGCCCGGAACCGGACGACCCGGAACCAGAGGACGCCGCAACGGACGGGACGGATCCGGAGGAGGCCGAACCACCCGACGCCGAACGCGAGGAAGCCGAACCACCCGATACCGAACGCGAGGAAGCCGAACCACCCGACGCCGTGCCGGACGACCCCGAACCAGCCGACCCCGTACCGGACGACCCCGTACCCGACCGCCGGGCGCCCGGGCGTGCGCGTCGTGCGACCTCGCCCGGCCCCTGCGGTGCCCGAGCGGCCGACGGGCGGGACGTGCCGTCCGAGGCCCCCGCGTCCGGCAGCCCGGTGTCCGGCGCGTCACCCCGCGGCCCGCCCGCCCCCTCCGGTCGCAGCGTCCGGAGCAGCAGTGGCCCTCCCCCGCCGTGGGTGGCTCGCGGGGCGGCCGGGCGGGTGACGCCGCGCACCAGGCCGGCCGGGGCCGTGGGCAGCAGGGCGTGCCCGAGCCCGGAGTCGAACGTCGGATCCTGCCAGGCGGCGAGGCCCGCCCGGAAGGCAAGACCGTCACTGACGCCGAGCGGGGCGCGGGACACGGTGAGCACCGGGGGTGGGGTGCGGCGCCAGCCGCCGTCCCAGTCGCCGGGCGAGGAGGGGGCCGGGGTGCCGGGCGCGCTCCGGTCCGGGGCCCCGGCAGGCGGGCCGGCCGCTTCGGCCGCGGTGTGTTCCCGCGCGGGGTCCGCGGTGTTCGGTCCGGCGGCCCGGCGGCGCAGCCTGTCGCGCCATGCCATGTGCTCAACCGCCTTCGTTCACGCGGGTGTTGATGCGGGCGATCTCGGCCACCCACTGCCGGCGTTCGTCGTGGGTCAGGTCGAGGATCTCCTCGCGCGGCCAGTGGAAGTGATAGGCGACGTACGCGATCTCCTCCCGGAGCCGGGGAAGTGCGTACGTCACGATTCCCCCAGGCGCCCACCCGAGAGGTCGACCTCGAAGCCGCCCTCGCAGTGCGGACAGGTCACCGCCGCCCGGGTGTGGCCCTCGCTGTTGACGCGGCGGTAGAAGTCCTGGAGGAAGGCGACGTCGGTGGCGTACATCCGTTCCACGATGCCGGCGTGCACATCGGTGATGGAGCCGATCCGGGTGATCACCTGGCTCAGCAGCACCACGCTGAGGTACGCGGGGTTCTCCTTGACCCGCAGGTCGATCTGGGGGCGCAGTTCGTCCCTCGCCGTGGCCAGGCGCATCGCGCCGTGCCGGTGCACGGTGCCCGCCTCGTCGACGTATCCGCGCGGCAGCTCGAACTCGAACTCGGTGCGCAGCCCGTGGTCCTCTCGTGGCGGCGGGGCGGCGGCGGGGGGTGCCGCCGGCTGCTCGGTCGCCGGGGCGGGTGCCGTCACCTGGAGGATCTCGTCCAGGCTGCCCGCCGTCACCGTACGGCGCCTCATTCGACGATGATCTCCTCGAACACGATCGTGACGGACTCGGTGGCCGCGGACGACTCGCCCGCCCTCAGGGAGGGGCCCTCCCACTTGGAGGCCCAGCCCTGCATGAGCTGGATGCGGCGGACGGTGGTGCCCTCGGTGTCCTTGATCTCGATGGTGAGGTTCTGGCGCGCGGCGTTCACGGCGCCGTTGTTCAGGGTCTCCTTGATCCAGTTGGTGAACTCGCTGCTCTGGTCGAGTCCCCGGGTGATCGTGATCTCGCCTGCCTGCCGGCCGCCGGGCTGCTTGCGGATGATCTGCTTGCCCTCGGCGCTGACCTGCTTGATCTCGACGACGTCCTCCTCGACGGTCAGACCGCTGATCTCCTGGATCGACTCGACCAGGTAGCCACCGAGCTGCACGCCGAAGACATGGGTGGAAAGAGCATCGCCCGTTGCCATGACTGTCTGTCACCTTTCCTTGCGGACCCGCGGGTCACTCGTCGATGAGGCTGGTGCTGTCGGAGAACTGGGCCAGCCGGAACACCACGAACTCCGCGGGCTTGACCGGCGACACGCCGATCTCGCAGACGACCCGGCCCTGGTCGATGGACTCCTGCGGGTTGTTGTCGCGGTCGCACTTCACGTAGAACGCCTCTTCGGCGGTACGGCCGAACAGCGCGCCCCGGCGCCACTCCTCGGTGAGGAACGCCGTGACGTTGCGCCGGATGCTCGACCAGAGCCGGTCGTCGTTCGGCTCGAAGACCACCCACTGGGTGCCCAGGAGGATCGACTCCTCCAGGTAGTTGAACAGGCGGCGCACGTTGAGGTAGCGCCAGGCCGGGTCGGAGGAGAGGGTGCGGGCGCCCCACACCCGGATGCCCCGGCCGGGGAAGGCCCGTACGCAGTTCACGCCGATCGGGTTCAGCAGGTCCTGCTCGCCCTTGCTGAGCCGCAGCTCCAGGTCGACCGCGCCGCGGATCACCTCGTTGGCGGGCGCCTTGTGCACGCCGCGCTCGGCGTCGCTGCGCGCCCACACGCCGGCGATGTGGCCGCTCGGCGGGACGGTGGTGTTGCGCCCCGCGGCCGGGTCGAAGACCCGCACCCACGGGTAGTACAGGGCGGCGTACCGGGAGTCGTAGCCCGCCTCGTCGTTGCGCCAGGCGCGCACCTGCTGGGCGGTCAGCCCGGGCGGGGTGTCCAGGACCGCGACCCGGTCGCCCATCTGCTCGCAGTGCGAGATCACGGCGAGCTGCACGGTGCGCACGCCCTCGGCGTCGATGTCGCCGCGCTGGTGGGCGCTCATCAGGTCCGGCACCGCGACCATGGTGATCTCGTCGATGGTCTCCAGGCCGCCGAACCCGGTGCGGGCCCCGGCGTCGCCGACGTACTCGGCCGGGTCGAGGCGGGCCACCTCGCCGGAGCCGGGAGCGGCGGGCGCGGCCGGCGCGTCGGCCAGCGTCACGGTCTGGTTGGCGGGCCGGCTCTGGGGGGTGCCCTGCTGCTCGGTGACCTCGACCAGCTTGGAGGCGCGGGCCTGGGTGACCAGGTAGCCCTTGACGTTCTTGCGGGCGGACGCCTCGTACGTCTCCACCACCTGGGTGCCCTGGCGGACGAGAAGCTTGAAGCGGTCCTCCGGCGGGTTCTCGCCGTCGGCGTCGGCGACCTCCACCGACACCCCGGCGGCGCCCGGGCGGGCCGCGACCAGGAAGCCGCCCAGTTCCGCCGGCTGCGCCGCCTTCGGCTCCGCCGGCCGGCCGCCGCCGGCCGCCGGGGCGGAGGCGTCCTCGGCGGAGCCTCCGATCCGCACGATGTACGCGGCGCCCCCGCCGTTGGCGAAGTACCCGTACACCGCGTGCGGCAGGTACGCGCCCTCGGTGAAGCCGCCGAACAGCTGGGTGTACTGGTCCCAGCTGGTGACCAGCGTCGGCGCGTGGAACGGGCCGGTCCCGGCGAACCCGACGAACGCGGCGACGGCGGTGCCGACCCCTTCGATCGGTCGGGCACCGGACTGCACCTCCTCCACGTACACGCCCGGGGTGAGGTACGTCGGCATGCTCGCTCCTTCAGGTCCTCGCTGGTCAGTCACCTGTGTCCAGGCCGAGTCTGCGCGGCGGGACGGCCGGGGCGACAGGGACGTGCGGACCCGGCCGGGGGCAGGAACGCTGCCTCCGCCCGCGCGCGCCCACCGCCCCGCGGCCACCCGGACTTGCCCTCGCTCTGCCCGTACGGACCTGGACGCCCCGGGCGCCCGCGCGGTCCACTGGGGGCCGCGCCGGGGGCGCGTCGACGAGGAGGCAGCAGATGCGGACGTCCAGGTCGCGCGCCGGGCAGGCGGAGAACGAGCGGACGGCACCCGGCCCCGCCGCCGGCCGGAAGGCGTCCCCGGGCGGCGCCGCCGTACCGCCGCCGCTCACCGCCGACGCGCTCCACGCGGCACAGTGCGGCGCGGGCAACGCCGCGGTGACCGCGATGATCGCCCGCCGCGCCCGCCCCACGGCCGCTCCGCAGGAGCAGGACCATGGCGTGCACGAGGTGCTGCGCTCGGCCGGCAAGCCCCTCGCGGCACCGGTGCGCCAGGACATGGAGTCCCGTTTCGGCACGGACTTCTCCGACGTACGACTGCACACCGGGCCCGCCGCCGCCCGCTCGGCCCGCGCCATCGGAGCGCGCGCCTACACCTCCGGCAGCCATGTCGTGATCGGTGACGGCGGCGGCGACAAGCACACCCTCGCCCACGAGCTCACCCATGTCGTCCAGCAGCGTCAAGGACCCGTGTCCGGCACGGACAACGGTGCGGGCCTGTCGGTCTCCGACCCGTCGGACCGCTTCGAGCGCGAGGCCGAGGCGACGGCCACCCGTGTGATGTCCCGGCCGGCGGGCCGGCCCGTGGCGGCCCAGACCGCCCCCGCCGCCCCCGCCCCGGTGCCGGAGCTCCCCGTGCAGCGCATGGAGGGGTTCGAGGTGGAGGTGGACAAGCGGGTCAAGGACAGGCTCGGCAACAAACTCGCGGGCGACACCAACCTCGCCCAGAGCGAGAGGGAGAACTTCACGGTCGTCTCGGACAGCAGGCGCCTGGACGCGGGCGGCAACTACTCCAACGTCGAGTTCGTCTCCGGCGCCGTGCAGGTGGTGGGCTCCCAGGCGGAGGCGGGCCCGGCGGAACTCGATCGGATCGTCGACGAGATCAAGAGGGTGCGCGACGACTTCTACGCGGCGGTCAACGGCACGCCGCTGGAGAGCGCCACGGTCGACCTGCAGGTACTGCCCGGCGGACGGGACGTGACCCTCAGCAACGAGGGCTACACCGAGAAGGCCGGGCGGCCGGGCAAGGGGGACGGGCTCTACGTCCAGTACACCGTCGGCGTGCCGCTGGCCGGTGTCCCCCTGATGTTCCGCCACTACCGGGAGGAGGCGCCGAGCCTCGCGGAGGCCCCGCTGCCGCGGGCCCTGTTCCGGCTGAACCAGGCCGCACCGTTCGCGGAGGCCGAACTGGCGAAGTTCGAGAACTCGGCCACCGGCAAGAAGCGCGCCCGGACCGACACCGACTCCCTCGACGGCTTCCTCCAGCTCTACTACACCCAGGTCGCCGCGATGGCCGACTACCTCGCGCAGGAACAGGACGGGGGCCAGATCAAGAACCTGACCATCTTCCTCTCCCGTTCCCGGCTCGCCGACGCCTTCAAGCTCCTCGACAGCGACACCCAGGCCTACTTGCGGAGGAACAACAACCACATCGTCAACCGGCTGGCGGCATTCCAGGAGAAGACGGAGACGCCGGGCCAGAAGCTGGACTTCTTCGACCGTGGCACCCGTGCGTTGCCGGGGCTCGAACCGGTCACGCTGGAGACCTACGCGAGGTCGGCCCTGAAGGGTGAGCCGAGCGTGTCCCAGCAGCAGGTGTTCGGCGGCATGAACGAGATCGCCCCGCATTCCGTCGAGGGCAGCACCGTGATCCCGATGGAGATCCGCGCGATGGGCAACTACTACAAGACCTGGGACGAGCTGAAGGCCGAGCTGCGGAAGATCGCCGGCTGGGCGCAGGAGGGTTACGAGCGGGACCGCGAGATCCACGGCCCCGGTGGCTCCCGGCGCTGAGCGGGCCGCTCTCAGACGTCCACGGCCACCTCGAGCCACGGGCCGAACTCGCCCGGCAGGATCAGCCGTCCGAGCTTGCGGTACTCCTGGGCGACCGCCGTCACCAGCTGGCGCATGGTGAGCGGTTCCCCGGTCTCCGCCGCGAGGTAGGCCGCGGTCACCGCGCAGGCCCGGATGGAGCCGCCGGCCAGTTCGAAGCGGTCCGCGCAGAACGCGAGGTCCAGGCCGGCGGCGCGCGGCACGCGGTCGCCCAGGCAGCGTTCCCACAGGGCGAGCCGCTGCCCGGCGTCCGGCACCGGGAAGTCCGCCACCACGTCGAGGCGGCGGGTGAACGCCTCGTCCAGGTTGGCCCGCAGGTTGGTGGTCAGGACGGCGATCCCGTCGAACGACTCCATGCGCTGGAGGAGGTACGCCGACTCGATGTTGGCGTGCCGGTCGTGCGCGTCCTTCACCTCGGAGCGCTTGCCGAAGATCGCGTCGGCCTCGTCGAAGAGCAGCACGGCGTTGACGGCCGAGGCCTCGGTGAAGATCCGCTCCAGGTTCTTCTCGGTCTCCCCCACGTACTTGTCGACGACCGTGGACAGGTCGACCACGTACAGGTCCATGCCCAGGTCCGCCGCGACGACCTCGGCGGACATGGTCTTGCCGGTGCCCGACGCGCCGGCGAACAGCGCGATCACGCCCCGCCCCCGCCCGCCGCCCGGCCGCATCCCCCACTGGCCGAGCACCTGCTCGCGGTGCCGGGCGCGCAGCGCGAGTTCGCGCAGCCGCCGGTGGGTGAGCGGCGGGAGCACCAGGTCGTCCCAGCCGACGCCGGGCTCCACCCGGCGGGCGAGCCGGTCGAGACCCGCGCCGTTCTGGGCGCGCACGGCGGTGCGCAGGTCGTCGGGGCGGACCGGGCGGCCCGCGAGGACGGCCGTGCGCACGGCGACGTCGGCGGCGCGGCGCACCTGTCCGGAGTCCAGTCGGTGCGCGGCCACCGCGCGGGCGAGCGCCTCGGCGTCGCCGCTCACGGAGATGCCGCCCGGGCCGTCGCCGGTGGCCCGTTCCAGGGCGTGCCGCCAGCGCGCGGCCTGCCGCTCGGGGGAGGGCGCGGCCACGGTCAGGACGACGGGGGTGTCGGCCGCCCAGGCCGGGTCCCAGCCGGTGGTGCCGTGCGTCAGCAGCGGGATCCCGCGCAGTGCCGTGCACAGCGTCCTGAGCGTCCGGGCCCGTTCGGCCGGCGGTGCGGGCAGCGCTTCGAGCGGGCCCAGGACGACCCCGGCACCGGTGAGGCGGGCTTCGAGGGCGGCCACCCGCGCCAGCTCCGGTACCTCGCCGGAACGCGGGGCGAGCGCCGCCGCGTCCAGGACGAGCGGGGTCAGTCCCGCCGCGCGCAGGGCCGCGGTGGCCAGGCCCTCGGCGTCGCCGCCCCGGGTGCGCAGATGGACGAGGCCCGTGCCGGTCCCGGCCGCGGCGGCCGCCCGGGTGACGTCCGCGGGCTCGGCGGTCGGGTCGTCCCGGGCCTCGTCGAGCACGCCGGTGAGGCGGGCGTCGGGCCGCGCGTGGCCCAGGAGGTGCGCGGTGACCCGGTCGGGGACCACGAGGACGCGGGAGAGCGGTGGCCGTTCCGGCTCGGTGACCTCGACCAGTCCCCCGTCGACCAGTGGTGCTCCGGGGGCGAGGCGGAACCGGCCGGGCGCCGTCGGGGTGAGACCGCACAGCTCCAGGGCGAGTCCGACCGTGGGCCGGCGGCGGGTCAGGTCGTCGTTGAGGTAGCCGTAGAGCCGCTCGAACCGTGCGTCCAGGTCGGGCGCCACCGCGACCAGGAGCAGGTCGACGTCCAGCGGCGACAGCCCGAACCGCGCGGCGAGGCCGCCGAGGACGGAACCGGGCGGCGGCTGCCGGGGGGTGTGGCCGGGCAGGCCGAGCCCGCCCGGCTCGTCCAGGAGGCGGGCCGCCGCCTCGGGGCTGAGGTACTGGCCGCGGTACGGGTCGTCGGGGTCGGGGTCGGTGGCGCGCCGGGCCGCCACCGCGTGCCGCACCCGCTGCTCGACCGCGTGGAGCCGCGCCCACAGGGCGTCGGCCCCGCCGGCCGGGTCGGGCCGGGTGCCGGTGGGCGGGGCGGTGCCGGCGTCTCCGGGGACCGGCGGGGCCGGCTCGGTGGTGTGTGTCACGGCTGGCGCTCCCCGCGGCGGCGGCGCCGGGCGGGGGGAGCGCCCCGCTCGCGCGGACCGGTGAAGCCCTCCGGGCCCGGATCGCTCGTCTCCAGGTAGCGCAGGCGGCGCCCCGGCTCCGCTTCCCCGCCTTCGCGGCGGGCGGCGGAGCGCACGACGAGCCCTTCGGTGACCGGCGGCGCGACGGCCGTGGTCACCCCGGCGAGCGGCGCCCGTACCCGCACTCCGAGTGACGCCTTCAGCTCCCCGCCGAGCGCCGACCACACATCGGCGGCGGCCGGTGCGTCGGCCGCCGCCCCGGCGGTGTCCAGGGCGACGGTGAGGCCCAGTTCGGCGAGGGTGCCGGTGAGCAGCCGCGCGGGCAGCGTGTCGGTGGCCACCAGGCAGGCCAGCACCTGCGAGAGCAGCCGGTGTTCGTCCTGGGGGCGGCTCGCCCACGCCGTGACCAGGTAGGTCAGATCGAACCAGCGGGGCGGGGTGCGCCGCGCCACGAGGTGTCCGTCCGCGTCGTACACCTCCTCGGTGCCGCTGCCGCGCCGGACGGGGTCCTCGCGGATGTCGTACAGGAAGACGCAGACCGTCGGCGCGCTGCGCCGCGCGGCCCAGTCCCGGGTGGGCGCGTCGAAGACCACCTCGACGCCCGACGCCTCCAGGCCGGACTCACCGAGCAGCCGGCGCAGCCCCTCGTCGACCTCGTGGATCACCGGCGGGTCACCTCGTCGGGCGGCTGCACGGAACCGCTGACCACCAGGAAGTCGGTCCGCACCGGTGAGAACCCGGGGCCCCTGGCGGTGATGACGCGCGGCCCGGTCTGGTCCTTGGCGAGGATGAGCAGCTGGCCGGTGAACGTGCCGTCGGGTTTCGGCACGGTCGGGGCCGCCGCGGCGGTGATGCCCGGGTTCCAGGCGAACCGGACCGGTACGCCCGGCGGGAAGTCGCGGCCGCGCACGGAGGTGACGAAGCCGGGCTTGCCGATCTCCGGCACCGCGACGATGCGCGGCTGGAGGATGCGCAGCCGCTGCCGGGCGGTGTTGTCGCTCCGGTCGGCGTCCGTCCCGGTGGTGGTGAGGTGGCCGGTGACCCGGCCGGTCAGCGCCTTGACGGGGCTGAGGACGACCCGCACGACGGTGCTCGCGCCGGGTTCCAGGTCCGGCAGCGCGCACAGCCAGGAGGCGTCGCAGCCCGGCGGCGGCCCGCTGCCGGGGATGCCCGCGGGCAGTCCGAGGCGCAGCCGCAGCCCGGTGGCCAGGGCGTTGCGGCCGTTGCGCACGGTGTACGTCACCACGACGCGTCCTCCGACGTAGCCGGGGTTCGGCTGGGCGGTGACGCGTACCCCGGGGCCCGCCGCGGGCTCGGCCGGCGGTGGCGGTACGGGGGCGGGCGGCTCCGTGGCCGGCGGCCGGGGGGCGGGCGGCGCCGGCGTGGGCGGCCGGGAGGCGGGCGGCGGGCTCGTCGGCGGCGGCGTGGCCTCGCGCACCGGGACCACGGTCCGGCCGGCGTTGTCGCTCGGCCGCGGATCGAGGACGGTGCCGGTGACCGACCAGCCGACCGGCGCGTCACCGGGGGTCAGCCCGGTGAGGGTGACGTCGACCGGGACGGCCGTTCCGGGCGGCACGACGCGGACGTCGCACTGCAGGGAGGCGGCGTCGCAGGTGCCGCCGGGCCAGGTCAGCCGTGTGATGCGCACGCCGGCCGGCGGGGCGACCGTCAGCCGGGTGCCGGGTGAGGCGGCGGGGCCGCGGTTCACCACGTCGACACGGACCGTGGTGGACCGGCCGACGGTGACCTCGCCGGTGCTGCCGGGTGCCCGGACCGCGAGGTCCACGGACTGCTGGACGCCGGGTTCCTTCTGGCGGCCCGGGAGAGCGCCGGTGAGGGCGACGAGGTCGCCGGACGCGATGTCCAGGTACTTCAGTTTCTCGGGGCTGTTGACGGCGCGCCGGTGGCGGGCGGTGAACACCAGGCCCGCGCCGTCGGCCGTCCAGGCGGCGTCCCGCGGCTGGTGCGGGCCGGTGGCCGAGGTGTCCGGCAGCTCCAGGCCGCAGCCGTCGGGCACGTCGCGGGCGGCGACGGGCAGCAGCACCCGGCACTCGTCGCCCGACAGGGACGTCAGGAGGAGGCCGTTGTGCTCGTCGATCCGCCCGCCGCCGTTCTTGCGGTTGAAGGCGATGCTCTGCCCGTCCGGGGAGAACGCCGGGCTGTCGTCGATGACCTTGCAGTCGTCCGGGCAGTTCTCGGCGCTCAGGTCGTGCTGCCGGCCCAGCGCGTTCACGGGCGCGGTCCAGATGTGCTTGTTGCCGCCGCTCCCGTCGATCACGTGGTTGCGGGTGAAGGCCAGGGTGGTGCCGTCGGCGGACCAGGCGGGCTGGGCGTCCTGGCCCTGGAGCTCCTCGCCGGGCGGGACGATCTCGCCGGTGATCGCGCCGGTGGCGACCTCCGCGACGAGGATCCGGCTGAATCCGGCGCCCGGTCCGGTGCCACCCGGCGAGATCCGGGTGAAGGCGAGGTACCTGCCGTCCGGGGAGAACGCCGGATCGGTGTCCCAGTCGCCGGGGGCGCGTCCCGCGAGCGGCAGGTACGCCGCGTTCCTGCCGTCCGCGTCCGCCGTCCAGATCCGCACGACCCGGCGGTCCGGGGGGCCTTCGAACCGGGTCAGCACGATCCGGCGGCCGTCCGGCGTGTAGTTCTGCCGTTCGGTCCACGGGTCGTAGCCGGCCCTCGGCCGGAACAGCGGGTCCTTGGCGGTATCGGTGTTCGTGTCGGCCTCGGGGTCCTCCGTCAGGACGGTCAGCCCGAGGTCGCGCGGATCGGACCCGTCGGTCCGCACGTCCTGCAGCGTCGCCTGGTGCGGGCCGGACGCCGAGGTGCGCTCCACCACCGCGCCGCCGCCGTCGAGGGGGCCGAGCCAGGTGGGCGACAGCACCTCGCGGTCCTCGTCGAGCACCAGTCCGGGAGTGGCGGCGGAGCGCACGGGCGTGCGGAACACGTGGTCCCAGTCGCCCTCGCACTCGCAGGTGATCTCCGGGCTCAGGAACAGCACCTCGTTCCCGCCGGGCAGCCACGACGCGCCGTGCGCCCGCCACCCGGCCCGCGCGCCGCCGAGCAGCGGCCCGTCGGTGCTCCCGTCGGTGCCGTCCGTCATCCGCAGCCGCGGCCCGTTCGCCCCTTCGGCGGTGGCGGTGTACGCGATGAGGCCCCGGTGGGCGGCGTCGTCGACCGGGTTCCACACCGGCTCGGTGGCGGCGCCGTTCGCGGGGTCGGTGACCCGTTTGGCGGGGCCGCCGCGGAGGCCCCGTACGTAGATCTGCGGTCCGGCCGACGGGTCGCTGTCGCTGGAGTACGCCAGGCGCCGCCCGTCGGGGGAGACGGTCGGGCTCTCCTCGTCGGCGGGGGTGTCGGTCAGCCGCTTCGGACGGCTCGTGCCGTCGGTGCGCACCAGCCACAGGTCGCGCTGGGTGCGGCCGTCCGGTCCGCCGCGTCCGGCCGAGTCGAAGACGACGGACCGGCCGTCCGGCGTCAGCCGGGGGTGTGCCGCGTTCATTCCCTTGGTGAGGCGGCGTACGGAGCCGTCGGCGGACCGCAGGTAGATCTGCGGGTTGCGCTCGTCGCGGCGGCTCGCGAAGACCAGCCGGTCGCCCAGGGCGGACGGCTGGACGTCGAAGTGGGCCGGGCCCGTGCCGAACAGCGGGGTGCTGGAGGTGGTGGTCGCGGCCTCGCCGAGGCTGCGGTGCCGGGTGCCGGCGTAGGTGATCCGGGTGGCCGCGGTGTCCCGGGTGCCCGCGGCTTCGGCCACCCGCGGCGGGGCGTCCGCGTCGTCCTGCCCGGCGGCCGCGGTCGCCGCGAGCAGCGGCACCAGCAACAGCACCGCCAGGCCGAGCCGTCCCGGGCGGTACCGCCCGCCGGGGCCAGCGCTTCTCATCACGGTTCCCCTCGCAGTCTGGTGCGGCACCCGGATGTGCCCCCGCCACCCTGCGGCGGACCGCGCGCGGCCCGGCAGGGCGGCGGGGCCATACCCGGGGGAAGCGTGCGGTGCGCTTTCGGGCAGCGCCCGTTCCCGGCCGGCCGGAGCGGCCGTCAGATCAGCCCGTTGCGCAGCGCGTAGCCGACCGCGTGGGCCCGGTTGCGCAGCTGCAGCCGCGTGATGATCTCGTGGAGCACGTTCTTGACGGTCCGCTCGGAGTACGCCGTCTTGCGGGCGATCTCCGCGGTGTCCAGGCCCTCCGACACCATGCGCAGCATGTCCGCCTCACGCGTGGTCAGCGTGGACAGGGACACGGCCCGCGAGTCGAGCGCCGCGCGCTGGAGGCTGCCCACGTGGGTGAGTAACTTGCCGAGCAGGTCGCCGGGCAGCACTCCCTCGCCGTTGGCGATGGCCAGCACCAGGCGCAGCAGTTGGTCCTGGTCGGCTTCGGCGCGCCGCAGCACCGCCGCCACACCGCACTCGATGACGCGTTGCAGCGAGCCGGTCCCGAGGGTGGCGACCACCAGGCCGGTGCGGGTGGCGCTGTTGTGCCGCAGCCGGTGCAGCAGGGCCGCCACGTCGTCGTCGACGTGGTCGACGACCACCAGCGAGACCTCCGCGCCCCCGGCGTGGGCGTCGGCGAGCAGATCGATCTCGGGGCGCTGGCGGAGCTGCTGGACGACGCCCAGGCGCAGGACCGGGTCGGCGGCGTAGACGGCCACGGTCACCCGCTCGGGCCGTTCGGAACGGGAGGTCCCGCGCATGGGCCAGGCCGGGGTGGGCACATGTGAGGTGGTGGCGGACATGGGCGGTCCGGCCTTCTCTTGAGTGGGCATGACGGTTTTACCTGTCTGATGGGATGCGTGACGGGGCGGTACGGGAGCGGGGGAACAGGAGGCGGGGAAGCGGGCGGACGGGCAGCGGGGCGGGTGCCGGAGGGCGGCGCGCGGACCGGCGCCCTCGCGGCGGCGGACGCGCCACGGGCGCTCGTCCGGCGGCCCGCGCGGGCCGGCGGGCCGTGACCGCGGCTCCCCGGTGCCGGGGGCGGGTGTCACCTCCGGGCACCGCGACTGCCCGGACGTTGCCCTCGCGCCTGTCGTGACGGCCCGGACGCGGTCCTACCGTGGCGGCGTGACGCCTTCTGCAGCCTCTTCCCGTCCCGGTGCGCCCGGACTCGGCATTCCGGAAGTGACCGTGGCGCCGGGGGACACCGCCACGGCCGTGCTCACGGTCCGCAACGACAGCGACATCGTCGAGGCGTACAGCCTGGAGGTCGTCGGGGACTGCGCCGCCTGGACCACCGTGGAACCGGCACGGGTCTCCCTGTACCCCGGCACCTCCGAGACGGTGACGCTCCGGCTGACGCCGCCGCGTTCCCCGGAGGTCAGGGCCGGTGAGCTGCCCCTCGGGGTACGGGTCCTGCCGGCCGAGCACCCCGAGTCGGTGCAGGTCCTCGAAACCACCGTGCACGTCGGGGAGTTCCGCGAGCTGCACACCGAGCTGACCCCGCGCCGCCGCCGCGGCTGGCTGCGCGGCCGCTACCGGCTGGCCGTCCGCAACCAGGGCAACTCGCCGGTCGGGGTGGGCTTCACCGCCGGCCAGGCGGGCGAGGAGCTGGGGTTCGCCTTCACTCCGGCGGAGCGCACGCTGGAGCCCGGGGAGTCGGCGGAGGTCGGCCTGCGTGTCCGCACGGGCAAGCCGGTGTGGTTCGGCGCCCCCGTGGTGTGGCCGTTCACCGTGGACACCACGGAGACGGGTGACCAGGAGGAGACGCGACAGGACGAGCCCGCCGTCCGGGCGCCGCTGGACGCCGAGTTCGTCCAGATCCCGGTTTTCCCCAGGTGGCTGCTCGTGGTGCTCGCGGCGCTGCTCGCCCTGCTGCTCGCCTGGTTCGCGCTGGTCCGCCCGGCGGTGCGCAGCGCCGCCAGGGAGGCCGCCACCGAGGCGGTCCAGCCGCGTCCCACACCCGCCGGGGAGGAGGGGGCAGCGGGCCGGGCCCCGGGCTCCGGCACGGGTGCCGGCACCGGCACCGACACCGGTGCGGGCACCGGCACCGGTGCGGGCGGCGGCACCGGTGCGGGCGGCGGTCAGGGGTCGGGGGCACCGTCCGGGTCGGGCGACGGCACCTCGGCCGGCGACGGCACCTCGGCCGGCGGTGGCCGGCAGAGCTCCGAGACCATCGACGTGCAGACGTCCGGCGGGGAGACCAAGACCGGTACGTACCGGGTGCCCGAGGGCAGTGTGTTCGGGGTGACGGACATCGTTGTCGCCAATTTCCAGGGCGACGAGGGGCTGCTGACGATCACGTTCGGCGACCGCAAGGTGACCACGATCGCGCTGGAGACCTTCCGCAACCAGGACTACCACTGGGTGACCCCCATCAAGATCCCCGAGAACGACACCGTGACCGTCGAAGTGACCTGCGAGAAGCCCGGTACACCGGCGTCCGGCCGTCAGGCGCAGGGGTGCCACGAGGTCCTGAACGTGAGTGGCGTACTCAGCCGCACCACGCAGTGACCCCAGCCCCACCTCTGAGGCATTGTCGATCGGAATCAGGTGTAGCTGCCAAGAGTTGACTCTTGTTCCGACCGGAAACCACCAAGATGGGACCGGAAAGCTACACCCCGGTCCCCGACTCCGGACAGAACCGATCCGGGGTGCCGGCGCGAAGGCCCCGGACCGCACACGGTCCGGGGCCTTCGGCACCCGCTCCCGGCGGCACCGGACACGTCGGCGGCGGCGCCGAGCGGCGCGCGCCCCCGCCGCTCAGGTCCCGTCCCGGGGAGTCTCCAGGCGCCGCACCAGGGCGCGCAGGGCGCGCAGTTCGGCGTCCAGGGCGTGGGCGCCCTCCCGGGTCAGGGCGACCCAGGTGCGGGGGCGCCGGCCGGCGTAGCCCTTCTCCACGGTGATCAGTCCGGAGTCCTCCAGGACCCTCAGGTGCCGGGAGAGGTTGCCGTCGGTGACGGCCAGTTGCTCCTTCAGGAAGCCGAAGTCGACCCGGTCGGCCTCGTGGGCGATGGTGAGGACACCGAGTCGTACCCGCTGGTGGACGGTGTCGTCCAGGGCCCGGGTGGGATGCGGTCCCTCCTGGTCGTCCTGCGCGGCGGTCGGGTCGTCGACGGTCATGGGACGACCGTAACCGCACCGGTCGGGCCGGTCGTGCCCCGGCGGCGGGCCACCGTCCGCTCGCCCAGGCCGGCGAGGAGCAGGACGGCGGCGAGCAGGAGCGCCTTGGCCTGCGGCCCGTCGGCCCAGCCGGGGTCGGCGGGGTGGTGCCAGGGGAGCCAGCCGGTGCCCCAGGATGCTCCCAGGTACGCGGTGAGCAGCGAGGCGTGGGCGATGCCGGCCGCCACGGTGACGGCGCTGCGCTCGGCGACGCCGAGGGCGAGGAGGCCGACTCCGACCAGGTACCACGGGGACGCGTAGCGGTTCTCCAGCAGCACGGCCTCCCAGGGCTGGTTCCTGCCGAACAGGAGCGCGGCCAGGGCCGTCGTGATCACCGCGGTGGCCACGGCGATCGCGGTGACCCACACGCGCCGCCGGGGGACGACGCCGCGGGACTCGCCGCGCAGGCGGTACCAGCGGGCGACGAGGAACCACGCGAGCGGCAGCAGCGCGAACCAGGCCCCCCAGGCCACGAAGCGCAGCACGGCACCGTCGAACTCGCCCTCCAGGCAGGGGGTTCCCGGTTCGTGGACCACGCACAGGCCGGACAGCTCGGCGTAGGCGAAGGCGGGGTAGGAGCCGATGTCGCGTCCGTGCGCACCGAAGTTGAAGGCGTGACGGGCGATCGGGGCGGCTGCCAGCGCGAGCGTTCCGAGGCCGAGGAGGGTGATCCACGCGCCGTTCGTGCGGCTGCGGGTCCTGGCCCGCAGCCCTTCCGTCGCGGCGAGCAGGCCGGCCGCGTCCGTCCCCGGCCCGGATGCCGCCCCGCTCGGTGCGGATGTCCCCATGTGTCCCCCTGTGGTCGGCGCCCGGCGGCGCGCTGAGGAGCGGACCGCATGCGCGCCGCCCGCCGTGAATCAACTTTGCGACGCAAAGTACATGGCGGTCAAGAGTGAACCGTGACGGCGGCTACGCCTCCACCGCCTCCTCGGCGGCCGCCGGCCCCCCTGGCCGCGCTTCGGCGCCCCGCTCGTCCGGCTCCCACCGCAGCAGGTCACCCGGCTGGCAGCCCAGCACCTCGCACAGTGCGGCGAGGGTCGTGAAGCGGACCGCCTTGGCGCGGCCGTTCTTCAGGACGGCCAGGTTGGCGGGGGTGATGCCGACGCGTTCGGCGAGTTCACCCACGGACATCTTGCGGCGGGCGAGCATGACGTCGATGTCGACGACGATCGGCATCAGATCACCTCGGCGAGCTCGGCCCGCATCCGGGCCGCCTCGGCGTCGCGGTCCACGGCCTGGGCGAGGAGCATGCGCAGCACGAGCACGATGAGGGCCACGCCCAGGACGGCCACACCGACTCCGCCGATCAGCAGCACGACCCCCGGGGCCACGTCCTCGCCCGGGGCCAGGACGACGCCGAGCGCGAAGACCAGGAGCGCTGCGGCCGTCACCGCGCCGATCACCGTGTGGACGTAGCGGAAGGCGCCGTGGGAGAAGACCGTCCCCCGCCGCACCATCGTCACCAGCCGCCATACGCAGACCAGGACCACCTGGGCCGCCACGACCCCCAGGAGCACGATCACCACGACCGGCGTGCGCAGACCGAAGTCGCGCAGGTCGGCGGCCAGCAGCGGCACCATCACCGCCTGCACGAACACCGAGCCGGCGAGCAGCGCCCCGAGCACGGCGCGCAGCGCCAGGACCGTCAGTCGTCCCATCGCCTTCCCTCCTTCATGACGCTGCCCTACGACAGCACCTATCGTTCCTCGATTTGAATCTATCGAGAAACGATAGGTGCGGGCAAGGGGGCGGCCGTACGGGGGCGGCGCGGCGTCCGTCAGCGGCGGCGCGCGGGGGTCGCGGCCCGCGTCCGCCCGGCGTAGTCCGCCGTGACGGCGAGCAGCAGGAACCCCCACGGGGCGGCGGGCAGGTAGAGCCAGCCCACCCAGGCGTCCGGCTTGTCGAACTCCCGCTCCTGGCCGATGAGCCGGGGCCCCTCCCCGACGAACCCGAAGACCGCGTTGAGGGCGCCGTACAGGGTGAGCAGCACCAGCAGCACGCCGCCGGTCCGGGCGACGACGGTGACGGCGCGGGCCGGCACCGCCCGGCCGCCGACCCCGGGCAGCCGGCGCGGGAACACCTCACCCCACGGACGCACCAGGCCCACGGTCAGACACCCGAGTCCCACGGTCAGGCAGCTCAGCACCAGCATGTACACGCGCTCGGCCGTCGTGTGCCCCGCGTCGAAGGCGACCGCGACCCGCCACAGCGAGGACGGCAGCAGCCCGACCGGCACGGCCCAGGCCGCCCGCACCGCCCACCGCGCGGGCCCCCGCCCCGCCACACCCCGCTCGCTGCCCGCCACCATGCCCCACGCCTCCCGTCGCCCGGCGACTCCCCCGCCCCGGCAGTCTCCCGGCCCGCCCCCCGCCCCCGCGTCCCCCGGGCGGGCGAGCCCGCCTCCCCCGCCCGGCACCCCCGCCTCCCCCCGAGGTCGTACGCGCCCCTCGACACCCCCTGGACACGACGAGGTCAGCCCACCGCCCGCCCGGTCACCTGAGCCGGTGAGACGACGGCGCTCGGCCGACTCCCCGCGGACCTCGGCTCGTCGGGACCAGGCGTGTGCCCCCGCAGCCGCGTCGACGGAGCGTGGCGCGCGAGTCGGTGTCACCGCACCCTTGGAGGGGGCCGTTCATGATCGACCAGCGGAGGCGGAGACCGGGCGGGGACCGCGGGACGCGGCGCCGGCGGGCCGGGATCGTCGGGTTCCTCGGGGGGCTGGCGGGGCCGGTGGCCCTCTTCGGCTTCTTTCCCGGGCTGCCGCATGTCATCGACGCCGGTGCTCTGCTCGTGGCGCTCGCGGTGGGCCTGGCCGGGCGGTGGGTGTGCCGGGACCGGGTCGTGCGGGGCGGGAGGAAGCGGGGCGGGACGGTGTAGCGGGTCCGCGCCCGCGTGGGTGCCGTCGCGGCGCGGCCGGCGTGCTGCTGGGTGCCGCGGTGCGGCTGGGCCGCGGGTACGCGGGGGCGGCGGAGGGAGCGGGTGCGGCCGCGTTCAGCGGGTCGGGGGCGCGTCGGTGGTGGTGTGCGGGGGCAGGTCGGCAGGGGCGTGCACGGGCGTTTCGGTGGCCGCCTCGCCCACGCCGTTGTCCGTCCGCGCCGTACGCAGCCCCCGTGCCAGCGCCGCCGTCACCGTGACCGACGCCGCCGCCGTCGCCGTCATCGCCGCGCCCGGTGAGGTGAGTTCGGCCAGCGCGCCCGCCAGGGCCGCGCTGGCCCCCTGCATCGTGAGCATGCCGGCGGAGTGCAACCCGAGGGCGTGCCCGGAGAGTTCGTCGGGCGTGAGGGCCACCAGCCGCTCCTGCTGCACCAGACTCGCCCCGAACCCGGCGGACGCCACCAGCACCAGCACGGCGGCGACCGGCACCGGCGGTCGCAGGGCGAAGAGCAGGTACGGCCCGGCCAGGAGCAGCAGCAGCGGTACCCCGAGCCGGGCCCGGCGCGCCGGGGACAGCAGCCGGCCGATCGTCACGTCCCCGGCGAACATGCCGAGCGCCGCGCAGGCGAACAGGGTGCCGGCGGCTTCGGGCGCGTAGGAGACGTACAGCGACTCGCAGCCGACGATCAGCCCGTTGGGCACCCACAGGGCGAGGTACACGCACCGGCGTGCGGGTGACGACCACAGCAGCGCGTTGGCCCGCCAGGTGGCCCGTACCGAGGGACGGCCGGACGCGCGCGGCGGGCGGGCCGTGAGACCCAGCCGCAGTCCGAGTGCGGCCCCGGCGTACAGCAGCGCCGCCAGCAGCAGCGCGGGGCGCGGGGACAGGGCCGCGACCAGCACGCCGCCCGTCGCGAAGCCCGCGATCTGCGCGAGGCCGCTCGTCATGCCGAAGAGCGAGCGCCCCAGCAGGTAGCGCTCCTTGGACAGGATCTCGGTGAGCAGGCCCCACCGCACGCCCCCGCCCAGCGAGGCGACCAGCCCCTGGACGAGGACGACCGCGAGGACCGCCTGGACGGGCAGTCCCGGCACCGCGAGCACCGCCGTGCCGGCCGCGAACGCCAGCGCCACGCCGGTGAGGGTGGCCCGGGGCGGCAGCCGGTCCGCCCCGGACATCAGGAAGGTGGCGCCGACGACCTGGGCGAGCGAGGGGCCGAACATGCTCACCGCCGCCAGCAGCGGCGACCCGGTCGCCCGGAACACCTGGGTGCCGAGCGCCAGTCCGCCGAGCGTCTGGGCGGCGGTCTGGGCGGCGGTGGACAGGAAGAGCGGAGTGAACTCCGGTGTGCGGAACAGACCTGAATAGCCGGAAGGTGTGCGCATGCCCGGAGTCTGCGGCGCCCGCGGCCGCCCCGTTATTGTTTCGCGCACCGGCGAAACGACCGGCGGAACGAGGAGGGGACCGATGGGCTGGTGGCAGGTCGACGCCGACACCCTCGCCCGCAGCCGGTTCCTGATCTCGCCGTACGCCGAGACCTTCGCGAGCCTGCGGCTGCTGCACACCGCGAGCGGCCGGCACCCCGGCGAGCAGGCCTGGCTGCGCGCCCACCTCCCCGGCTACCGCGCCCGTCTGGCCGCCGACCCGGTGACCGCGCTGCTGGTGCGCGCCGGACTCGGCCGGGACTGGATCGCCGACTTCTTCACCCCGACCCCGCTGGACGGCGAGGACTTCACGCGGGCCGCCGCCCGGATCCGCGCCACCGACCCGGCGGCCGCCCGCGGCCACCTGCGCATGTCCCTGGGCGGTCCGCTCCCCGCCGAGCTGGACCGCGACGATCTGCCGCAGCGCGCGGCGGCGCTGCTCACCCATGTGTGGACCGAGGCCGTACGGCCGTACTGGTCCCGGCGCCGGCGCGTCCTGGAGGCCGATGTGGTGGCCCGGACCGCGCGGATGAGCCAGGGCGGCTGGGCGGCGGTGCTGGACGCGCTGCGGCCCGGCACCCGCTGGCTCGGCGCCAACCGGTTCCAGGTCAATCTCCACGAGTACCCGCCGCGGGACGTCTCCGGGGCCGAGCTGGTGCTCGTCCCGGTCACGCCCCGCACCGGCTGGGTGAGCTGGGAGGAGCCGGAGCGGCAGCGGTACGCCCTCGTCTACCCGTGCGCCGGCCCGCTCGCCGGGGAGCGGGCCCGGCCGGTGCCCGCGCGTCTCGGCGCCCTGCTCGGCCGGGCCCGCGCGACGGTCCTCGTCCTCCTCGGCTCACCCCTGAGCACCACCCAGCTGACCGCCCTGACCGGGCAGGGTCTCGGCTCGGTGGGACGGCATCTGCGGGTGCTGCGGGACGCGGGCCTGGTGGAGGGGCGGCGGTCGGGACGCTCGGTGCTGTACGCCCGGACGGCGGCGGGCGACGTCCTCGTACGGGCGGCGGCCGGCGAAGGGCTCGTGCCGGGCGCCGGGGAGGTGCCGGACGGGGCTGCCGCGGGCCGGCGGAGTTAGCATCCGCCGTATGACGACCAACGCATCCCCCCTCGACGTCGGCATCGACGCACTCCAGGGCGGCGCCGCCGACCTCAAGCAGTACGCCGGGCAGGCCGTGCTCGTGGTGAACGTGGCCTCCAAGTGTGGCCTGACCCCGCAGTACGCCGGCCTGGAGCGGCTCCAGGAGCGGTACGCGGAGCGGGGCTTCACCGTGCTCGGCGTGCCGTGCAACCAGTTCATGGGCCAGGAGCCCGGCAGCGCCGAGGAGATCGCCGAGTTCTGCTCCGCGACCTACGGCGTGACCTTCCCGATGACCGAGAAGGTCGAGGTCAACGGCGAGAACCGGCATCCCCTGTACGAGCGGCTGACCGGCTTCGCGGACGCGGAGGGGCACAGCGGGGACATCCGCTGGAACTTCGAGAAGTTCCTGATCGGCCGGGACGGCAGTGTCGTCGCCCGCTTCTCCCCGCAGGTCGAGCCGGAGTCGCCGGAGGTCGTCGCCGCGATCGAGGCGCAGCTCGGCTGAGCCGGTCCGGCCGGGGGTTCGGCGGTGGCCCGGGCGGGCACGAGCCGAGCCCCCTCGGCAAGGACGGCGGGCTCGTCGAGAGGGCTCTGGGGTGGTGCCGGGGTGTCGCTCGTACCCCGCGGGCGGTGCGGGCGCCTTACGCCTTGACCGACGCCACGAAGGTGTTCCAGGCGGTGGCGGGGAAGGCCAGCACCGGGCCCCGCCGGACCTTGGAGTCCCGGACGGCCATGGCCGACGGAACCGGGGACTTGATCTCGACGCACGCGCCGTTGCCCTGCGAGTAGGAGGACTTGACCCACGTGTCCGTCGCGCCCTGCTTGATCGCCATTTTCGCTCCAGTTACCGGTTGCTGAGTTGGTGCCTTCACGCCAACGTTCTTGCTCGATGGCGTGATCGACGCTACTCGCCCACGCGGAAGTCCGGAGCGACTATTCACTCGACCGGATGGCATATTCCAATGGGCTCTTCCGCCCGATCGGGGCCACGGTGTACTTTGCGGCGCCTCACCGCAGACCGGCGTATTCCTTCACCACTTCGGCGATGTATTCCCGGGTTTGCTCTACATTCAGCGCCTGCGCCCGCAAGTGCTCGTACATCACTGCATATTTCTGGACATCCTGCGCCTTCTCCAGGTAGAGATCGCTGGTGACGCCCTCGATGTAGACGACGCTCGAATCGGCGGCGTCCGGGAACTCCAGGATGGCGTACTGCCCGCTCACCCCGGGGTGGGCGCCCATCTGGAACGGGATCAACTGCACGGTGACGTGCGGCAACTGGGACATCTCCAGCAGGTACTCGAGCTGCTCGATCATCACCTGCTTGCCGCCGACCTCGCGGCGCACCGCCGCCTCGTCGAGCACCGCCCACAGCCGCAGCGGGTTCTCCTCGGCGGCAATACGTTCCTGCCGCCGCAGTCTGGCCTGCACCCGCTTGTCGATGTCGGCCGGTGTCGCCTCCGGCAGGGCGCCCTGGATCAGCGCCTCCGCGTAGCCGCGGGTCTGGAGCAGGCCGGGCACCACCTGCGGGTCGTACACCCGCAGGCTGGCCGCGTCGGTCTCCAGGCCGATGTAGACGCTGTACGGGATGTCTCCGAAGGAGTGCCACCAGCCCTGCTGCCGCGAGTCCTTCGCCATCTGCATCAGCGAATCGACGATCCGGTGGTCCTCCACCTCGTAGACCCCGCACAGGTCGCGCACATCGCGCTGGCTGATGCTGCGGCGGCCGTTCTCCAGACGGCTGATCTTCGACTGCGACACCAGCAGCCGCTCCGCCACCTCTTCGGCCGTCATGCCCTTGAGCTCACGGAGCCTGCGCAACTCCTGGCCCAGCCGGCGCCGCCTGACGGTGGGATTGACATTGGACGCCACGGGACGTGCACCTCCGGCTGCTGCAACTTTGCGTATCTGCTGTTGAGCAGACTGCCACCAAGCCGGTTCCTACCGCTGGGAAACCCCGGATATGCGGCGGGTACACGCCAGATCCCCCGGGCGCATGCGTCAGGGCACACACGCGTGCCCAGGCACATGCCTCCGCGGGCACACATGCGTCCGCGCGGGGTGACGGACGCGCGCGTCGTCCGAACGACGCGTTCCGTCACCCCGCGCGGCTCGCGGCTCCCGAACCGGGCTCGTGTTCGCCGTGCCGCCGTGGTACCGAGTGTCCGCCGAACCGGCCGCCGCCGGACGGCGGCTCAGTGGGCCACGGCGCGTGCCATGCTGCCGCGGTGCGGCTGGGCCGGAACCCCGCGTGCGGGTTCGGCCGCCCTGGCTCCGGTGGCCTGCCGGCCTGCCGGTCCCGCCGCGGCACGGCGCGGCTGGGCCGCCACGCCGTTCTGGACGTCCATCACGGCGTGCGCCACGAGGCCGCCCATGGGGTCGTGCCTGATCAGGTCCCGCAGCCGGGAGCGGGACGAGCGTCCCTCGTTCCCCGGGTACAGGTGCTTGCCGAGCCCCACCGCGTGCGCCAGGGCGGCGAGCGCCGCGGTCCGCGGGTCCGGCGGTACGCCGGTGCGGATCGCGGAATCCAGCCGGGCCCTGATCTCCCGGCTGATGGCGTTGTCCGTCGCCTGGTAGCGAGTCGTCGGCAACACCCCGCACATCTGGCCCTCGACGGCATGCACCATGCCGCACCGCTCCAGATGCGAGAGGTACGTCTGGCGGAGCCCGAGACGCGGCCCGCCGATCCAGTGGACGGCCCGTACCGGAGCGCCGCGCCTTCGCAGCAGCTCCAACGCGCAGTCCAGTGTCGGATCTCCTGTCGGCCGTGGTACCACCACGGCGATACGATCCCCGTCTGGGGCTATCCGTCCGGCCAGCGCCAGCTCCACTAGCTGTGCTCCGGCCAGACCCAGGTCGAGCGACTGCGGCTGTGCGGTGGTACCCGTGGTCGGGTCCAACGCCAGCAGCAGAAGCTCCTCCGGAAGTGTTCTGCGGCTCCTGCCCATCCATGCCTCCCCGCGTGGATGAATGACAGGGTGACCCCTCTCACATTGGTCTGTCGAGGGTGCGTGACCGGTTCGTAAGGGAACCGGTAGGTATGTCGTTCTCGTCTACCGCTTGGGTTTAACCCGCACACAGGACACTGGTACATGGTTCGGACACCGTGGTGGCCGGGTGTCCGGGCGGTGGTTCGGTTCGGTAGGCGCACGGGAACGTGCGGCATGGAGGAGGCATCGGTGGCGGGCGAGTCCCCCGACAGGTCGAAGCAGCGCGAGTCGTCGGCAGAACCGACGTCGGGGAGCGCGGGTCCGGTTCCCGAGGCCAGGCGGGAGGCGGACGATCCGCGCCTCGCCGTGGCCCGGGCGGGTGTCGACACGGCAACGCGGATCCTCTCGGCGAAGGACCTCGCGGAGGCCCGCAAGGGCGCGGCCGAGGCCGCCGGGAAGAAGGACGAACGGGAGTTGCGCGCCGCGGTGGCGGCATGGGTCCGCTCGGCGGACGAGCCCCCGTCCGACGGACCGGAGTCCTCGAAGGGGTCCGGCGGCACCGGGCCGGCGGAGGCCGAGGGCACGCAGGCCGACGCCGCGGAGGACGACACCGCGGCGGGTGGGACCGCGAAGGATGAGCCCGGCGCGGTCGCCGGGGCCCCGGCGAAGGCCGGGGACGAGGACGCGGGCGACGCCGAGGGCGGCGCACGGGCCGAGGGTGACGAGCAGTCATCGGCCGCCGCCGACGCGGGTGCGGACGGGGCCGCGCAGGAGTCCGAGAAGGCCGGGGCGGACGCCGGGGTCACGGCCGATGACGCGGACACGGATGCGGACGCGGAATCGGGCGCGGACTCGGACGCGAGCAGCGCCGAGCCCGGGGCCGACGACGACGCCGCCACGGACACCGGAGCCGACACGGACACCGGAGCCGACGCCGACACCGACACCGACACCGACACCGCGGATTCCGCGGAGACCGGTGCCGGTTCGGCTCGGGTGGCCGAGGACACCGACGCGGACGAGAGCGAGGCCGACGTCGGCGCCGGCAAGGGCTCCGGCGAGGACTCCTCCCGGGCCGGGTCGGACGACGAGACGCCCGTCGACCAGCCCACCACCGTCTTCAAGGCCGTACGGCCGCCGAAGCCCGCGGTCGACCAGCCCACCACCATGCTGAAGCTGGGCGACGCCGCCAAGGCGAAGCCCGCCGAGGAGCCGAAGCAGCCCGAGGAGGCCGAGAAGCCCGCCGCTCAGGCCGAGAAGCCCGCCGCCCAGGCCGAGAAGCCCGCCGCCCAGGCCGAGAAGCCCGCCGACGAGGGCAAGAAGTCCGCCGACGGGCCCGAGGCGTCCGCCGAGGGGGCGAAGGAGCCCGCCGGTGACCCGGCGAAGCGTGGGGGCGGCGAGAAGGAAGCCGAGCGGACCAGCACGTTCGTCGCGCTGAAGGAGCTGGACGACCCGGCGGCGCGCAAGCCCCGTACGGCCGCGCCCGCGAAGCCGGCCGGACGGGCCGCACCGGCCGCGCCCGCGGGCCCCGTCACCCCGGCCGACGTCACCGCCGCCGTGCCCCAGATCGGCCCGGAGCGGACCACCCAGCAGCCGCTGCCGCCGAAGCCGCCGCTCGACCTGCTGGCGGAGCTGACGAACACGCCGCCGCCTCCGCAGACGCCGCTGCGCACGGCCGTGCGCCGGGTGAAGATCTGGACGCCGCTGGTGCTGCTGCTGGTGGTCGTGGTCGCGGTGATCCAGTCGGTGCGTCCGCTGCCGACGCCCACCCTCGAGCTCACCGCCGAGGACAGCTACACCTTCGACGGCTCCAAGGCCGGTATCCCGTGGCCGCAGGAGGGCCAGGCCGCCCTCGACGTCCAGGGCATCGGCACGTTCGGTTCGTCCGGCGAGCAGAAGCCGGTGCCGATCGCGAGTGTCGCCAAGGTCATGACGGCGTACGTGATCCTCCGCGAGCACCCGCTGAAGAGCGGCGAGGAGGGTCCGATGATCAAGATCGACCAGGCGGCGGAGGAGCAGTCGGACGCCGGCCAGGAGTCGACGGTCGACGTCTTCGCGGGCGACCGGATCTCCGAGCGCGAGGCCCTGGAGAGCATCCTCATCGCGTCCGCGAACAATGTGGCGCGGCTGCTGGCCCGTTGGGACGCGGGCGCGGAGAAGGACTTCGTGGCGAAGATGAACGCCACCGCGAAGGACCTCGGCATGACCAACACGACGTACACCGACCCCTCGGGCCTGAACGACACCACGGTCAGCACGGCCGTGGACCAGGTGAAGCTCGCCAAGGCCGCGATGACGCTGCCCGCGTTCCGCGAGGTCGCCGCGATGATGTCGTACGACGACTACAAGGGCGTCAACCGCCGCAACTGGAACGAGCTGGTCGGCAGCAACAACGTCGTCGGCATCAAGACCGGCACCACCACCTCCGCCCTCGGCAACCTGGTGTTCGCGGCGAAGAAGGAGATCGGCGGCGAGACCCACACCATCGTCGGCGCGGTCGTGCGCCAGCCCCCGGGCGGCAAGGACAACACCATCCTCCAGGGCGCCCTGTCCGCGGGCGACCAGCTCATCCGGGCCGCGCAGGACGCGCTGGAGTCGGCGACGATCCTGAAGAAGGGCGACGTCGTCGGCTACGTGGACGACGGTCTGGGCGGCCGTACGCCGGTGGTCGCCACGCAGGACGTGACCGCGGTCGGCTGGGCCGGGCTCACGGTGAAGCTGTCGTTCGCCGCGGACGAGCTGCCGCACACGGCGAAGGCGGGGACGAAGGTCGGCACGCTCACCGTCGGTGACGGGGCGACCGCGGGTGCCGTGAAGGTGCCGGTCGCCCTCGGGGACGATCTGGCCGAGCCGGGCTTCATGGACAAGGTGACCCGTATCGGCTGATCACACGGCATGCGCGCACCCCGCCGGGACCCACGAGGGAGCCTCCCGGCGGGGTGCGTGCTAGCGTCACGAATCGGGACAGGCCGCCCGCGTGGGGGAAGCGGACGGGAACTCCCGGAGACCCTCCAGGGAACGGTCGGCGAACGGACCACGCGGCCGAGAACAGAAGAACGGGACACGGGGAGTGCCTTCAGGTGGCCACTGCGGAGCCGACACGCACCGACGACACCGGTCCGGGCCCGGGAGACGGCCCGCGAATACGCGTACCCGGGGGCGCCTCGCAGCCTCCGGACCGGCCTGAGCGGGAACAGCAGCACGAGCAGGAGCAGCAGCGGGCGGAGCGGCGTCCGGCGGTGCACGCCGTCCGTGACCGGGTGCTGCGGCACCCGGTGCTCTTCGTCACGGCCGTGGCCGGCGTGCTGCACATCGTCTGGTTCTTCACGTTCGCGAACAGCGGTGGCGATCTCGCGGCGCAGGACGCCTGGGCGGAGTTCGTCGGCCGGCACCCGGACTCCGCGTACAACCTCGCCTGGTACGGCGGGATGCACCCGGTCTCGTACAGCGTGGTGTCGCCGTACCTGATGTCGGTGCTCGGCGTCCGGACGACGATGATGATCGCCGGGACGCTGTCAGCGGGCCTGCTGACGCTGATCCTGATCCGCAGCCGGGTGGTGCGCAAACCGCTGTGGCCCGCGCTCGCGGGTGTGTTCGGACTGCTCGGCAACGCCGCCTCGGGCCGGGTCACCTTCGGCCTCGGCACCCTGTTCGCCCTCGCGGCCGTCGCGGCGGTGTTCTGCTGGCCCCACCGCTGGCGCCACAAGCGCTGGGCGAAGGCGCTGTGCGCGGCGCCGCTGGCCGCGCTGGCCACCATGTCGTCACCGGTCGCGGGCCTGTTCGTGGGCCTGGTGGCGGTGGCGCTGTTCCTCCAGAGGCGGCGGCCGGGCGCCTGGGCGCTCGGGCTGGGACCGGTGGCGGTGGTCGCGGTCTCCGCCCTGGCGTTCCCGTTCTCCGGCACCCAGCCGATGTCGTTCGGCTCGGCCGGGCTGCCCATGCTGTACGCGCTGCTGGTCTTCCTGTTCGTCCCGCGGGAGTGGACCACCGTGCGGATCACCTCCGCGGTCTACTGCCTCTCCGTGCTGCTGGTCTGGCTGATCAGCTCGCAGATCGGCTCGAACATCACGCGGCTCGCGATGCTGTTCGCGGGTGTGGCGCTGGTGGCGGCGCTGCCGTTCACGGTGCCGCGCTCACGCAAGTGGTACGCGCTCGTCGTCGCCGTCGTCGGGTTCGTCGCGTGGATAGGCTTCAAGTCGGCCGACGACGTGGTGCGCACCACGCCGCGTGCCTCCTGGGCCCGTGAGCTGGCCCCGCTCGTCAACGAGTTGCAGGAGGTCGGCGCCGGCAAGGGCCGCGTCGAGGTGGTCCCGGCCCGCTCGCACCGCGAGGCGTCCGCGCTCGCCCCGTACATCAACCTGGCCCGCGGCTGGAACCGCCAGGCCGACATGGAGCGCAACCCGCTCTTCTACGACGACACCCTGAACTCGGCCAACTACCACCTGTGGCTCAAGCGCTGGGCGGTGCACTTCGTGGTGCTGCCGAAGGACGAGCCGGACGGTGACGGCGGGCAGCGCGAACGCGAGCTGGTGCAGCGGGGGCTGCCGTACCTGGAGCAGATCTGGGGCGACGCGAACTGGCAGCTGTTCCGGGTCAAGGACCCCGCCCCGCTCGCCGATCCACCGGCCACCGTGGAGCGCGCCGAGCAGGGCGAGATGACCCTGCGGGTCGCCGAGCCGGGCCGGGTGCTGATCCGCGTCCCCTACTCGCCGTGGCTGAAGCTGGTCGACGAGGAGGGCAAGGGGGTCGAGGGGCCGCGCGAGACGGAGGAGTCCGAGAACCGTCCCGAGGGCGAGCCGAAGACGTACGAGAACGTCAACGGCTGCCTGATGGAGACGGAGGAGGACGAGGAGGGCGACAGGTGGACGATGCTCCTCGCGCCCCGCGCGGGCACCTACCGGCTGGCCTCGCCGTACGACTGGCCGCGCGGGACGCCGTGCCCGGAGGAGCTGCGGTGAGCGGCGCGAGCGGGACCCTCGCGGCGGCCGGCGCGGTGCGCTGACGTCGTCGGAACGAGGAAGGGCCGACGGTTCCGTCGGCCCTTTTCCTTTGTTCATGTTCATGAACGCCGGTCATCGTGCAGAACTATTTTGCCAGCCCTTGACCTTCCCGTTCCTTGTCGCGCCCCTGTCAGCCCACTCACGATGAGCGGGCCGTTCACAAGGCGGACCCCGGGCGGACCCTGGAAGGGTGGCACATGAACAGTCTCGACTGGGCCGTGCTCATCGGCTACTTCGGCGTGATGGTGGCCATCGGCGTCTGGTCGCACAAACGCGTGGACAACGTCAGCGACTTCTTCACCGCGGGCGGCAAGATGCCCTGGTGGCTGTCGGGCATCTCGCACCACATGTCCGGCTACAGCGCGGTGATGTTCACGGGCTACGCGGGCATCGCCTACACCTACGGCGTCACGTCCTTCGTCACCTGGTCGTTCCCCATCGCCCTGGGCATCGCCATCGGCTCGAAGCTGTTCGCCCCGCGGATCAACCGGCTGCGCTCCCGGCTCCACGTGGCCTCGCCGCTGGAGTACCTGAAAAACCGCTACGACCTCAAGACCCAGCAGGCACTGGCCTGGTCCGGAATGCTGCTGAAGATCGTGGACGTCGGCGCGAAATGGGCGGCCATCGCCACCCTGCTGTCGGTCTTCACCGGCATCTCCCTGAACCAGGGCATCCTCATCACCGGCACCATCACCGCCGTCTACTGCACGATCGGCGGCCTGTGGGCGGACGCGCTGACGGAACTCGGCCAGTTCGTCATCCAGTTCCTGGCCGGCATCGCCATGTTCGTCGCCGTCGTCATGGAGCTCAACGACAAGGGCATCGGCTTCCTCGGCGCCTGGGACGAGCCCGAACTCCAGGGCCACGGCGAACCGCTGGTCGGCCCCTACGGCACGGTGTTCCTGCTGGCCTTCCTCTTCATCAAGCTCTTCGAGTACAACGGCGGCATGCTCAACCAGGCCCAGCGCTACATGGCCACGTCCAACGCGCACGAGGCCGCCCGCTCGGCCCGCCTGTCGGCCGTCCTGTGGCTGGTCTGGCCGCTGGTCCTCTTCTTCCCCATGTGGATGTCCCCGCTGCTGGTCGAGTCGCAGAAGGCCGACGGCTCCGACTCCTACGGCCTGATGACCGAACAGCTCCTCCCGCACGGCCTGCTGGGCCTCGTCATCGTCGGCTTCTTCTCCCACACCATGGCCATGTGCTCCTCCGACGCCAACGCCATCGCCGCGGTGTTCACCAGGGACTGCGCACCGGTGGTGTGGCGGCGCGCCCGGGCCTGGAGCGAGGGGCAGGGCCTGCGGGTCGCCCGCATCACCACCGTCGTCTTCCTCGGCCTCTCCATGGCGGCGGCCACCCAGGTCAACTCCCCCACCTTCGGCGACATCATCACCGTCGTCATCAAGTGGGTCGCCGGCCTGATGGGCCCCATGGCCATCCCCATGATGCTCGGCCTGCTCCGCCCCTTCCGCCGCTCCGGCCCCACCGCGGCCCTCGTCAGCTGGGCCACCGGCCTGTTCGTCTTCTGGCTGGTGAACTACCCCGTCCACTGGAACGTCGACGGCGGCGTCCCCCTCCAGTACCAGGTCTCCATCCCGCTCGCCGTCTCCCTGGTCCTCTACGTCCTCGTCGGCTACCTCAAGCCGGAGGACACCCCGGAGCGCCTGGCCATCATCGAGCGCATCAACACGGACGACGACGGCCCGGGCGCGGCGGGCGCCGCGGCGGCGGTCCCGGCACAGCAGGGCGGGGCGCCGGGCGTGACGGTCAAGGACTGACCCGCCCTCGGAGCCGGTCCGGCCGGATCAGGCCCGGGGGTACCGGGTCAGCCACGCGGGGGACGCCCCCGCCGGGCCGTGCAGCGCGGGCCCCTGGGTCATCTCCATGGCGAAGTCGTCGGCGAGTTCCAGGATCGTGGGACGGCCCTCCAGTTCGGCCAGCCAGGCCGGGGGGAGGGCCGTCTCGCCGTGCAGGGCGCCGAGCAGGCCGCCGGTGAGCGCGGTGGCCGCGGCGGAGGGACCGCCGTGGTTGGCGGCCAGCCGGAGGCCGTGGCGCACGTCCTCGCCGACGAGGGAGCAGTAGACGGCGGCGGACAGGATGCCCTCGGCGGTGCCGCCGCCGGCCAGCTCCTCCACCCTGCCCGGGGTGGGCATGCCCTGCCGTACGGCGCCCAGGGCACGCTGCAACGCGTCCGACACCGGCTCGTGCCCCGGCCGCGCCGCCAGCGTCGCCAGCGCGTGCTGCACGGCACCGTCGAGGCTCTCGCCGCGGGCCAGCCCGTGGACGACGACCGCGTACGCGCCGGCGGACAGAGTGGCGGCCGGGTGCCCGTGGCTCTGCGCCGCGCACTCCACCGCGAGCTGGGCGACGAGCTGCGGTTCCCAGCCGACGAGCAGCCCGAACGGCGCGGAACGCGCGGCGGCCTCGGGACCGGCCTCGCCGGGATTCTTGGGCGCCTCCAGCGTGCCCATCCGCTCGTCACCGAAGCCGGCCAGCAGCGAGCGGGACGGCCCCCGGCGGGCGTACAGCCACTCCTCCCGGGCCAGCCACCCGTCCTCCGCGCGCCGCTCGTCGGGACCCCAGTCCCGCTGGGTGGCCGCCCAGCGCAGATACGCCCGGTGCAGATCGGTCGGCGGGTGCCAGGCTCCGGTGTCCCGGCGCACCTGGGCGCGTATCAGGCCGTCCACGCTGAACAGGGTGAGCTGGGTGAGGTGGGTGACCGCGCCGCGCCGGCCGTAGGCGGGTACGAGGTCCACGATCCCCTCCGGGCCGTACGCCTCCCGTATCTCCTCGATCCCCATCCGGTCGACCGGCGCCCCCAGCGCGTCGCCGACGGCCACGCCCAGCAGCGTGCCGCGCACCCTGCTCCGGAAGTCCTGCTGCTCGGCCCGCCCCCAGACAGGCCCGGCTGTCGCACCCACCTAGACCTCCCGGCGAACCGCCCGCTCCGCTACGACGCGAGCACTGTAATCGAACGGGGGTGGTGGGGCTCAGGGGGCGAATCGACGGCTTTCAGCCGTACCGGGTGACGCTGCAGACGGAGGCAGGCGTGTCGGGGCACGGGGAGGAAGCGGGTTGCGGCAGGGCTCGTCAGCGGCTGGCTTCCTCGCTCCCGGTGCCGGGCTAAGCCGCCACACCTGGCGTGCGGCAGTCCCGGCAGCGGCCCGGTTGCGGGGCGCGGAAGGCCCGCTCGCAGCCGTCGCACGTCTGCAGGGGGTTCGGGCGGGGGTTCTGGCGGGGTCCGGTGGTCGACGGCTGGAGGGCCGGAGGAAGGGGCGGCGGCAGGAGAGTGGTGAGGCGGCGGGACAGGAAGGCCGCCGGGTGGCGGATGGGGTCCTCGGGGAGGCCGGCTGTGAGGGTGCGCTCCACGGCGGTGGCGGGCACGCCCCTGTCCAGCCAGGCCGTGACCGCCGGGGCCAGGCGGTGCACGTCCCGCTCGCTCAGCAGGAGGCGCGAGTCGTGGGCGCGGAGGCGCGTGAGGAGATCGGTGGCGGCGGAGGGCTGCGGGGCGGGGGCGGGGGGCCTGCGCTCGGGGGCGGGGGGCCTGCGTTCGGGGGAAGCGGGAGCCGTGGCCGGATCCGCGGCGGCCGTCACCGCCGGGCGGGGCCTGTTGTACGAGACCGTCCGGGTCACGACTCGGCCCGATTGAAGACGCTCCTTGAGGCGTGCGAGGTAGCCGTGCTCCTCCAGCTCGCGCAGCGCCGCCGCGATGCGGATCTCCCCCTCGGGGAACTTCGCCGCCAGCGTCTTGATGCCGATCGGGGTCCCGGCGGGCAGCGACTGGATGTGCGTCGCCAGGCCGATCGCCGTCAGCGACAGCTCGGGGTGCTGGGCGAGGTGGTTCCCGACCACGGTGAAGTGGTCGTGGTGAGGCTCGTTGACGTGCTGTACTCCGGACGAGTAACGGCCGGACGCGGCACGCGCATGCGCGTTAGGGTGCTGCTCAGTCATCGGGAAGCGGCTTTCTTCCTTGGTGATCAGGCCCTCGCACTGGGATGGCAGTCCCGGCGAGGGCCGATGCATGTGAGGCGTGTCTGGGGTTGTCGCGACTGACGCTGCACCACAAGTGGTGCCGGACGCCAGTTCAGTTGGGCATATTCACTCCGGCGAGTGATCGACGGGGACGGCAGGGGAGGGTCCGGTTCTTTCCCCCGGTTCTTGGTCTTTGGCGTCGGGCGTCACCGGGTCACGTCCGGCCGCGACGCGGTGCCATTTCAGCCCACACGGTCTTGGCGCCGGGCGGCGCCTCCTCCACACCCCAGCGGGCCGCGTACGCCGTCACGATGCGCAGCCCCCTGCCGGACTCCGCGGTGTCGTCCACCGGGTCCGGGACACGCGGGACCCGGTCGCCCCGCGCGTCGGTCAGCTCGATACGGAGGGTGCGGTCGGGACGGAGCCGCAGACGCAGACGGAAGTCCCGGCCCGGGACCCGGCCGTGGAGCACGGCGTTGGAGGCCAGCTCCGCCACCACCTGCGCCGCGTCCTCGTACGGCTCGCCCCAGTCGTGGAGTTGGCGTTCCGTGAGGAGTCGGGCGAGGCGGGCGCCCCTTTTGGTGGCGGAGAGCTGCACGGCGAATTCGTGGTTCACGTCACCCAGCGTGGCCGCGCTTCCCTACGCTGACCAGTGACCGCGCAGGCACAGACAGTGACTGTACGGGCGCGTGGGGGCGCCGTACGGCTGGTACGTCAGGAGGGAAAGACGTGGAGGACGAAGAGGCGGAGGCCGTGCTCAGGGTCGTCGGCCGGCAGATCAGGGCGTGGCGGGACCAAGCGGGACTGAAGCAGGCCGAGTTGGCCGCCGCCATCGGGTACGGCGAGGAGATGGTGTCCTCCGTGGAGCGGGGGCGGCGGATCCCGAAGCCGGAATTCCTGGACAAGGCGGATGAGGTGCTGGGGGCGGGCGGGAAGCTCGCTTCCATGAAGGAGGACGTGGAGCGGGCCCGGTATCCGAAGAAGGTACGGGACTTGGCGAAGTTGGAGGGGGAGGCGGTGGACTTGGGCGCCTATGCGAGTCACCACATCCACGGCCTGCTGCAAACCCCGGAGTACGCACGTGAGCTATACGCGATGCGGCGCCCTCCCTACACGGAGGACGAAATCGACCGGCACGTCGCTGCCCGGATGGCACGCAAGTCCGTCTTCGAGCGCACACCTCATGCGCAGATCACCTTTGTCCAGGAAGAGGTGACGCTTCGGCGGCCGATCGGGGGCAAAATGGTCCTGCGACGACAGCTCGAACATCTGTTGGAGATCGGTACGTCGAGGCACGCGGTGATCCAGGTGATGCCCACGCACCGTGAGGACCACGCGGGTATGGGTGGCTCCCTCCAGCTGCTGAAACTGCCTGACGGCACAACCTTGGGGCACTTGGAGGTCCAGTTCCTCAGCCGGCTGATCAGTGATCCACGCGAGGTCCAGGTCCTGGAAATGAACTATGGAATGATCCGGGCGCAGGCGCTCACGCCCCGGGATTCGCTGACGTTCATCAAGAAGGTACTGGGAGACGAGACATGACCCCCACCCTGGAGTGGTTCAAGAGCAGCTACAGCAGCAACGAAGGTCCTGAATGCGTCGAGGTCGCCGTCTCCCAGGCCCACGCCTCCGTCCACGTACGCGACTCCAAGGACACCTCCGGCCCCCAGCTCGCCCTCACTCCGAAGGCGTGGGCCGCCTTCCTGTCCGGCTTCTGCGAGTGACGCCGGTTGTCCACAGGGCACGCGTGAGCGACGGGAAGTCTGCGACCTTGGGCGGATGGAAAGGACCGCACTGAGGGAGCTGGCCGAGGGAGGTCTGCTGCTCACCTCGCGTGCCCTGGCGGCCGGGTGGCCCAGGCGCAGTCTCACGCGGGCGCTGCGGTCCGAGGGATGGGCGCGGCTCAGGCACGGGGTGTGGGTCGAACCGGGGCGGGACGCCGACCCCGTGTGCAGGCTGCGGTCGATGCAGCTCAGCGAGCCCCGGCTCGTCGTGAGCCACTGGTCCGCCGCCGACCTGTGGCTGATGGACACCCTCATCCGGGCCGAGGAACGGCCGGTCGAGTTCATCGACCCGGGGCTCACGTTGCGGCGCAAGAGCACCGGTGTCCGGGTGCACCGCATGCGCCTCGCCCCGTCCGAGGTGGTCTGGCGCCAGGGCTTCCGGGCCACGAGTCCACTGCGTACAGTCACCGACCTGCTGAGGGCTGGACCGAGGGACCATGCCGTGGCCGCCGTGGACTCCGCGCTCGGCTACCGCCGGGTCGGACGGACTCGGCGGGCTCCGCTCACGTCCCTCCAGGCGGTCGCCGTCGCGCTCGACGGCTCACCCGTGGGCACGGGAACGGTGCGGGCCTGCGAGTGGCTGCGGCTGTGCGACCCGCGCGCCGGATCACCGGCCGAGTCGATCGCGCGGCTGCGCATGTACGACGCCGGTCTCCGCCCCGAGAGCCAGGCGGAGTTGATCACCCCGGCCGGTCGTCGAGTGGTTCTGGACTTCCTCTTCCGGGCCGAGGGGCTGGCCGTCGAGATCGAGGGCTACGCCTATCACGGCACCCGCGACTCCCACCGCCGGGACGTCGCCCGCTTCAACCAGATCGCACAGTGCCCGGCGGTCCGCCTCCTGCTCCGCTTCACCGCGGAGGACGTCTTCCACCGCCCCGAGTACATGCTGGGCGAGATCCGCGCCGCTCTGGGATTGGGGCAGCGGTGAGGGAGTCGTGGTCGCCCGGCGTTGTGAGGTGGCCGTGGGGGCCGCCCGCTTCTTGGTCAGTGTCGTGCTTCCGCGAGCCGAGTAAAGGGCGCTGCACTCCGCTGCGCTGCGTTCCGCGTCGGCTGCGCCGATGGCCCTGCGGGCCACCCTTTACTCGGCTCGCTCCAGCACGGGAGAGAAGCGAGCGGGCGGCCGGGGAAGGCGGGGTCCCCAGGTGGGTCGGGTTCGGAGTGGGGTGAGGAGCCGGCCGGAGAGGGGGCGCGGTGGCGTCTCGGGGGGTGCCGGTGGGCTTGGCGGCTTTGCGCCGGTGGGCCGGGGCGTGGGGTGCGGGGGTGGGTGGCCTGAAGGGTCCAGTGGGTCGGTGGGCGGAGCCGGGGAGCAGTTGGGGCAGGCCGGGGTCGCCTCGATCGGGAAGGACGCCCGCGGGAGGCCGAACGTGCCCTGACTCTGGGTCCGGGGGGTGCCGGGTGGCTCAATCACTACGGATCGTGGCGTTCCGCGCGGCAAGATGGGCGCCATGTCCACCACAACCTCGCGCGGCGCCCTTTCGCTCGCCGCCACGCTGCTGACCGGGACCGTCGCTCTCTACATGGCCTTGGTCGCCTTCGGGAACATCACCGACTTCGGGACCAATCAGGCGTTCGTGCAGCACGTGCTCGCCATGGATACGACGTTCAAGGACGAGGATCTGATGTGGCGGGCGATCACGAGTGAGGCGCTTCAGAACGCCGCCTACGTCGCGATCATCGTGTGGGAGACGCTGGCCGCGCTCGTGCTGATCGGCGGGACGTGGTTCTGGGCCCGGGGCGAGCACGTGCGGGGGCGGCGGTTCGCCACGTACGGGCTGCTCATGGTGATGCTGCTGTTCGGCGTCGGGTTCATCGGGATCGGCGGCGAGTGGTTCGCCATGTGGCAGTCAGGCGACTGGAACGGGCTGGACGCCGCCACCCGGATCTTCCTGCTCAGCGGGGTCGTGCTCGTCGTCAATCACCTGCCGGGGGCGGTGGGGCGGGAACCGGCCGCGTAACGGCCCGGGGTCGTGCCCACCAGGCGTGTGAAGTGGCGGGTCAGGTGGGCCTGGTCGTGGAAGCCGACCTCGGCCGCCACCTCCGCCGGGCGGCGGCCGGCCAGCAGCAGGCGCCGGGCGCGGTCGGTACGGCGGGCCGTCAGGTACTGGTGGGGCGCGATGCCGAACGCCGAGCTGAAGGAGCGGACGAGGTGGGCGGGGTGGGCGTGGACCAGCCGCGCCGCCTCGTCCAGGGTCACGCCGGGGCGGAGGCGTTCGTCCAGGAGGTCGCGGAGGTCGTGGGCGACGCTCCGCGCCGGCGGTGCCACCGGCGTCCTGAGGCGGGGGCGGAGGGTGGCGCGCAGGCGGTCGGTGATCAGGGCCAGGCGGCTCTCGGCCTCCAGTGCGTCGCCCGGGTGCGCGAGCGCCGCGTGGAGCTGGGCGACGCGGTGGCGCAGGAACGGGTCGGCCATGTCGGGGGCGTCGACGGCCGGTCCGATGAAGGTCTCGTCCAGATGCGTCCGGTCCAGGTAGAGGACGCGTTTGCGGAAGCCGTCCGCGGTGGCGGGTTCGCCGTTGTGCGGGACCTGCGGCGGCAGCAGGGTGACCGTGTCGTGCGGGGTGCCGTGCTCGCGGCGGTCGAGGTCGTAGCGCACGGCGCCGTCGTCGACGATCAGCAGGGTCCACACGTCGTGGACGTGCATGGGGTAGGCGTGCTCGGTGAAGTGGGCGTGGAAGACCTCGGTGACGCCCGGCACCTGCGGGCGCCACGCGGTGATCTTCGGGACGCGGACCATGCAAGGAACGTACAAGACGGCCGGGTGGCGCGGGCGGCAGGCTCGGGAGCATGACCATCGAGAGCACGCCTGTACGTTTCGACACCAAGATCGCCGTCCTGCTGCGGGACGACCTCGCTCCGTGGCAGCGGCTGAACGTGACCGCCTTCCTGGTCAGCGGGCTCGGCACCGAGGTCCCGGAGGTGATCGGGGAGGCGTACGCCAACGCCGACGGCACCCCCTACCTGCCGATGTTCCGGCAGCCGGTGCTGGTGCTGGAGGGGGCGAAGGAGGTGCTCACCGCCGCGCACGGGAGGGCCGTGGCGCGTGCGCTGCCGCGAGCGGTGTTCACGTCCGACCTCTTCGCCACCGGCAACGACCGCGACAACCGGGCCGCCGTGCGGGCCGTTCCCGGTGATCAGCTGGATCTGGTGGGGCTCGCCGTGTACGGGCCGCGCAACGCGGTCGACAAGGTGCTCAAGGGCGCCCGGATGCACCCGTGAGCCGGGCCGGGGTCACTTGACGACCGTGACCGTCGTCCCGGTCGTGGCGAACGCCCACAGGGCCTCGCCGTCGGTGCGGTTGGTGCGGATGCCGCCCGTCCGGGCGCCGGAGGCGGGGGGCGGGGAGGCGCCGTCGACCGCGTGGGAGAAGGCGATGTTCACGCCGGACTTCGCCGCGAAGTAGACGATGTGCTCGATGCGGACGCCGTCCGAGCCGGTGGTGGCGGGCTCGGACCGGGTGCCCACCGTGTAGGTGCCCGGGTCCGGGTCGACGGTGCCCGGCCAGACGGTGAAGGTGCGGCGGGGGCTGTCGCTGGCGTCGATCAGCCAGACCCGGTTCTGGGAGAGGGAGTAGACGATGCGGCGGCCGGTGCCGGAGTCGTCGGGCACGGCGGTGGGGGCCGTCGCCGTCGGCTTGGGTGTGGCGGTCGCCGTCGCCGACGGGGTCGGGGTGGTCGCCGTGGCGACCGGACGGGTGCCGTCGGTGGCCTGGACCGCGAGGACGGCGACCACCGCTATCGCCCCGGTGGTCAGACCGGTCACCCAGGCCCACGAGGGAAGCCGGCGGGCAGGCACGGGCACGCATCTCCTCAGCAATCCGGCCCCGGCGCCGGGCGACACCGAGGGGTCGGATCATCCTACTGCGAGGCCGTGCGCGGTCCGCCCGCCGGCCGTTCTCAGTCCAGCACCGGCAGCAGCTCCGGCAGGTGGCCGTCGGAGGCCTCGGCCGCGCGGCGGCGCTCCTCGGGGACCTCGCCGTAGAGGGTGGTGCGCGGCTTGGCCGGGCGGCCCGCTGCCCGCGCGACCGCGACGAGGTCCTTGACCGACTTGTACGAGCCGTACGAGGAGCCCGCCATGCGGGAGATGGTCTCCTCCATGAGGGTGCCGCCGAGGTCGTTGGCGCCGGAGCGGAGCATCTCCGCCGCGCCCTCCGTGCCCAGCTTCACCCAGCTCGTCTGGATGTTGGGGATCCAGGGGTGGAGCAGGAGGCGGGCCATCGCCGTCACGGCGCGGTTGTCGCGCAGGGTCGGGCCGGGGCGGGCGATGCCCGCCAGGTAGACGGGCGCGTTGGTGTGGATGAAGGGCAGGGTGACGAACTCGGTGAAGCCACCGGTGCGTTGCTGGATGCCGGCCAGGGTGCGGAGGTGGCCGAGCCAGTGGCGGGGCTGGTCGACGTGGCCGTACATCATCGTCGAGGAGGAGCGCAGGCCCAGTTCGTGGGCCGTGGTGATCACCTCGATCCAGGTCGCCGCCGGCAGCTTGCCCTTGGTGAGGATCCAGCGGACCTCGTCGTCGAGGATCTCCGCGGCGGTGCCGGGGAGGGAGTCCAGGCCCGCCTCCTTCGCGGCGGTCAGCCACTCGCGGATCGACAGGCCGGTGCGGGTCGCGCCGTTCACCACCTCCATCGGGGAGAAGGCGTGGACGTGCATGCCGGGGACCCGTTCCTTGACGGCCCGCGCGATGTCGAAGTAGGCGGTGCCCGGCAGGTCCGGGTGGATGCCGCCCTGCATGCAGACCTCGACCGCGCCGACCTCCCACGCCTGCTGGGCGCGGTCGGCGACCTGGCCGAGGGAGAGGGTGTAGGCGTCGGCGTCGGTGCGGCGCTGGGCGAAGGCGCAGAAGCGGCAGCCGGTGTAGCAGACGTTGGTGAAGTTGATGTTCCTGGTGACGATGTACGTCACGTCGTCGCCGACCGCCGACTTGCGGACGTCGTCGGCGACCCGGCAGAGCGCGTCCAGCGCGGGGCCGTCCGCGTGGAGCAGGGCGAGGGCCTCGGCGTCGGTGAGCCGGGTGGGGTCGTCGGCCGCGACGCGCAGCGCCTGGCGTACGTCCGTGTCGATGCGCTCGGGGACCATGCCGGGGGCCGCCGCCTCGCGCAGGGCGCCCCAGTCGCCGTAGACCTCGTCGAAGTCCTCGCGGCGGTCGGCGGTGCGGCCCTCGGTGTCGATGGCGGTGTGCAGGTCGGTGCGGCCGGTGGCGGTGAAGACCTCGTCGGGCTCCTGCCAGGGGCGGCCCTCCACGACGGCGTCCTCCCGGGCCAGGCCGCTGTCCGGGTCCGCGAGCGCGCGGACGTGCGGGAGCAGGCGCGGGTCCAGCCAGGGTTCGCCGCGGCGGACGAACTCCGGGTAGACGCAGAGGCGTTCGCGCAGTTCGAAGCCCGCGGCGCGGGACCGTTCGGCGAGGCGTTCGATCTGCGGCCAGGGGCGTTCGGGGTTGACGTGGTCGATGGTGAGCGGGGACACCCCGCCCCAGTCGTCGATGCCCGCGCCGATCAGCCGCTCGTACTCGTCGTCGACGAGGTTGGGCGGGGCCTGCAGGCAGGCGCTGGGGCCCATGATGTGGCGGGCGACGGCGACGGTGGCGACCAGTTCGTCGAGTTCGGCGTCCGGCATGCCCCGCATCGCGGTGTCGGGCTTGGCGCGGAAGTTCTGGATGATCAGTTCCTGGATGCCGTGGTAGGCGCGGGACACCTTCCGCAGCGCGAACAGGGACTCCGCGCGCTCCTCGTACGTCTCGCCGATGCCGATGAGGAGCCCGGAGGTGAAGGGGACCGAGGAGCGGCCCGCGTCCTCCAGGACGCGCAGCCGGACGGCGGGTTCCTTGTCCGGGGAGCCGTGGTGGGGGCCGCCGGGCTCGGACCACAGGCGGGTCGCCGTCGTCTCCAGCATCATGCCCATGGACGGCGCCACGGGCTTCAGCCGCTGGAAGTCGGTCCAGCTCATGACGCCGGGGTTGAGGTGCGGGAGCAGACCGGTCTCCTCCAGGATGCGGATGGAGACGGCGCGGACGTAGGCGATGGTGTCGTCGTAGCCGTGCGCGTCCAGCCACTCGCGGGCCTCGGGCCAGCGGTCCTCGGGCTTGTCGCCGAGGGTGATGAGGGCTTCCTTGCAGCCGGCGGCGGCACCCTTGCGGGCGATGTCCAGGACCTCGTCGGGGGACATGAACATCCCGTGCCCGGCGCGGCGCAGCTTGCCGGGGACGGTGACGAAGGTGCAGTAGTGGCACTTGTCCCGGCACAGCCGGGTGAGGGGGATGAAGACGCTCTTGGAGTAGGTGATGACGCCGGGGCGGCCCGCCGCCGCCAGGCCCGCGTCGCGGACCCGGGCGGCGGAGGCGGCGAGGTCGTCGAGGTGCTCGCCGCGGGCCTGGAGCAGCACCGCCGCCTCGCGGACATCGAGGGCGACGCCGTCCCGGGCGCGTCTGAGGGCGCGACGCATGGAGTTCTCGGTGGGGCCCGTTCCGGAGGTCGCGGAAGTCGTCATCCTCCGAGCATACGATCGCGCTGATCAGGACCTGTCCGGGTCACCCGGCCCGTTCGGTGACGTACGGCGCGTACTCGTCCAGGGTGCGCAGCACCTCGGCCTCCCCGGCGGGCGGGAGCTGGAGTACGGCTTCCTCGATGCCGAGTTCGGCGTAGTGGGCGAGCTTGCCCGGGGTGGGGTGCACGGCGTACGGGACGACCTGGAGGGCGGCCGGGTCGCGGCCGGCGTCGGCCCAGGCGGTGCGCAGCGCGGGCAGGGTGGTGGACAGGCCGCGCCCGCCGATGGGCAGCCAGCCGTCGGCGTACTCGCAGATGTGGGCGAAGAGCTTCGGTCCGGCGGCGCCGCCGATCAGGGTGCGCGGCCCGACGACCGGCCCGCGGGGCTTCTGTACCGGCTTGGGGTGGGCGTGGCTGGCGCGCACGGACCCGAACTCCCCTGCGTAGGACGTCGGTTCCTCGGCCCACAGGGCGCGCATGAGGGCCATCCGGTCGCGGACGAGCTCGCGGCGGGTGCGCCAGTGCACGCCGTGGTCGGCGGCCTCCTCCACGTTCCAGCCGAAGCCGAGGCCGAGGGTGAGCCGGCCGCCGGAGAGGTGGTCGACGGTCGCGATCTGCTTGGCCAGGTCGATCGGGTCGTGCTGGGCGACGAGCGTGATGCCGGTGCCGAGGCCCAGGGTCCGGGTGACGGCGGCCGCCTGGCCGAGGGCGACGAACGGGTCGAGGGTGCGGCCGTACTCGCGGGGCAGCTCGCCGCCCGCCGGGTAGGGGGTGGTCCGTTCCACGGGGATGTGGGTGTGCTCGGGCAGGTAGAGCCCGGCGAAGCCCCGTTCCTCCAGCTCGCGTGCGAGCCGGGTCGGGGTGATCGTCTCGTCGGTGAGGAAGATGGTGACGGCGATGCGCATGACCCATCTGTACCGGGGCGCGGGCCATCTGTCCATACCGACTGGTCGGTCACACCCGTGGCGGTGACCCGGCCGGCGGTCCCGGCGGGCTGTCGCCTCAGCGGCGGACCGACTGCCGCAGCTCGATGACCGACGCGACCGCGCGCAGCCAGCGCGCGGCGGTGTCGTCCGCCCGCACACCGCCCGCGAGGGAGGCGGCGGCCGCCAGCCAGTCGCGGACGAGGCCGGCCGCCTCCGGCCGGGGCAGCGGCTCGGGCAGGGTCAGCGCGTGCGCGAGACCGCCCGCCCGGACGGTCTCCGCGAGGAACGCGACCGAGCGCGGCTCGGTGCCCAGGCGGCCGAGGAGGACCGCCGCGCCCACCGCGCCGTCGCCGAAGAGGGACGTGCGCATCGGGCCCCGCGGGGCGGTGACGCCGTAGCGGAGGAGGGCGGCGATGTCGAGGCCGGCCAGCTCGTCCTCGGTGCGCGAGGTGGTGTCCACGGCTCAGCCCACCGTGACCCGGTAGGTGACCCGCTCCGGCTCGGCCGGCGCGGCGCCGCCCGTCGTCGGCGTCGGGGCGGGGCTGCCGTCGCCGGTGTCGCAGGTGCTGTTGAACGTGCAGTGCAGCAGCACGATCTCGGTGCTGCCCTCGCCGGTCGCCTCGAAGGTGAAGGTGAGGCGGCTGCCGCCGCCCGCGACCACCTCTCCGGAGTCCGACGCGGACTCGCTCTCCCGGCCCTCGGCGCGGACCACCGAGGCGTCCGGCTCCGGGTCGACCAGGTACCAGTGCGAGCGGGTGGAGGCGTTCTCGTCGACGGTGAGGGTGAACCTCTCCCCCACCGACGCGGTGATGGTGCGGTCCTGCGTGGGGTGGCTGGTGGGCTCGCCGTCGCCCGTCCCGCAGGCGGACAGCAGGAGCAGGGCCGCCGCCGCGCCCGCCGCCCCGGCGCGGGACGCGGCGCCGCCGAACGCCCTACTCGGGGACATAGACCTGGTACGCGTTGTTGAGTTCACTGTTGGAAGCCTTGCCCATGTTGCCGTTGACGAAGTCGTCCTCGCTGACCCAGGTGGTGGTGCCCCAGGGGTTGTAGATCTGGAGCATGTCACCCTCCTGGCCGATGATCATCATCGCGTGGGCGCCCTCGTCGCCCGAGACGTCGACCGGGACCGGCCGGCCCTCGGCGACCGCCCGCTGGACGTCGTCGAGGACGGCCCGGCGCTCGTCGTCGCTGTCGAGGTCGTGGCGGCGGTAGTCGTCGCCGGTGGCGCTGCCGAGGGTGGAGTCGGCGATGCGTTCCTGGCCCTCCTGGCCCATGCCGTTCCAGTCGTCGCCGCCGTCGCCCTCCTCGTGCAGCCGGTGCTGCTCGGCGACCAGCCGATCCCGGAACGCGTCGGGGTCGTCCTCCTGGCCGCTGGGGCCGCCGGTGAGGCCGAGGGCGTAGATCGGGTCGAGCATGGCGCGGGCGTTGACGGTGGAGGAGGCCACGCAGGTGCCCTCGGAACCGTCACCGCCCTGGATCCACGCCTGGTCGTGGAAGAGGACGGTGTCCTTGTTGTTGTTGGAGCCGTCCTGGGCGAGGCCCTCGTCGTCCATGCTGTCCTCGGCGGTGACCACCGGGGTCAGATGGCGGCGCAGCCACTCCGGGTCCTTGCCGTTGATCTTGCCCTGGAAGGTCTCGATCTCCTTGACGCCGTGGCCCGCGGCCAGGGCCTTCATCAGGTAGGCCCGCTCCTCCGCGCTGCCCGCCTGCGACAGCATGCGCTCCATGGCCGCCGCGTCGGCGCCGCTGAGCTGGTCCATGCGGCGGCCGGCGCGCTCCAGGTCGCTGGAGCTGAGGATCTCGTTCAGCTCGGTGGGGGCGTTCGCGGCGCCGGTGTCGGCGAGCATCAGCTTGTCGACGGCGGTGAGTTCGCCGGTGTCCATCTTCCCGGCGCGCGCCTCGGCCGCCCACTTGTTGAGGTCGCGGGCGGCGACCCGGACGGCCTCCTCGGCGGTGACGGCGGCCTGGTGCATCAGGTTGATGCCGTCGGAGGCGTAGGCGCGGGCGGTCAGCCGGTCCCACTCCTCCTCGTCGTCCTCGTGCAGGTCGTCGAAGAAGCCGTCCCGGCCGCCGAGGGTGCTCTTGGCCTGTCCCATCCGCCCGCGCCCCTCGGCGTCCTGCCGCTGCGCCTCACCGAGCGCGTCGGCGAGCCGCAGCAGCGCGTTCGCGCCGCCCTGGAAGGCCTCGGCCATCTGCAGCACGGCACGTCCGGCGGCGAGGACCGCGTCGGAGGCGAGCACGCCGGTGTCGCCGACCCAGACGTCGGGCAGTCCCTTTCCGGCCACCCGCTGCACGCGGTCGTGGACGCCGCCCGCGTTGTCGATCTGGTCGCGGTAGCGCCTGCTCAGCGATTCGAGCGTCGCCGGGCTGCCCTCGGGTTCGGACACGGACAGCGCGCTGTCGATCATGTCGAGCAGGTCGTTCTTGCTCTCGGCCCTGGGGATGTCCTCGCACAGCCCGGCCAGCCACGCGCGCCGCCCGGCCGGGGAGTCCGCGGGCCTCATGAATCCCGTCATCGCCTGTTTCCGCCCTGTCGTCCCGGTCGCCGTACGGTGCTCAGTAGCCCGCGAGGGCCGACGGGCGCCCGGCGAAGGCGGGCATGGTGCTCAGTTCGCCGTCGGCGACGGTGACGTTGCTCGCCGAGGTGCGGACCAGGCCGTCGCTGTCGCCGTACGCGCCCTTGGCCAGCCGTACCTTTCCGGCCAGCTCGTGCAGGGCCGCCTCCAGCGTGCGGGCCTCCGCGCCCCACGCGGCGATGAACCGGTTGACGGCCGCGGCGGCGTCGGTGCCGCCCAGCGCGTCCGAGGCGTAGCAGGCGCCGGGCGCGATCGCCGTGCGGATCTTCCCCGTGTCGTCGCCCGCGCCGTCCAGCTCGTTCGCCTGACCGGACATGCCGGACTTCTTGAGCTGGTAGCCGTCCGAAGAGGCCATCGACTTCCCCCGTGTGACTGTGTCGATCAAGACCGCGGGGAGGCTAGCACGCCGGTGACGCGCCTCCATGGCCGGATCACACTCCCCGCACAGGGCGGGCACACGGCGCGGCCACGGGGCGCCGTACGGAAGCGAGTTCACTCCGGACGCGACGCGGGGAAGCTGACGGCCGGTCAACCCCGGTGGTGCTGCGGAGACGTCGTGAGGGAGCCGTGAACCGCCCGCCGTTCCGGCGGAATCGGGCTGTGATCGGCATCTCGCGCGGCTGACGCATCCGCCGTGAACAAGGCAAACTGACAGAGTTGTTCAGGATGTCTAGGGGGACGGCGATGGACGGGGTACCGCGAGTGCCGGCGCAGAGGCGTCCGGACCCGGTGGAACCGGCGGCGCTGCGCTTCGGCGTGCTCGGGCCGGTACGCGCCTGGCGCGGCGACGAACCGCTCGGCACCGGATCGCCCCAGCAACGCGCCCTGCTGGCGGCCCTGCTGCTGCGCGAGGGCCGCACGGCCACCGCCGCCGAGCTGATCGACGCCCTGTGGGGCGAGGCCCCGCCCTCCCAGGCCCTCGCCGCCGTCCGCACCTACGCCTCGCGGCTGCGCAAGGCACTGGACCCCGGCGTCCTCGTCAGCGAGTCCGGTGGCTACGCCGTCCGCGGCCTCGGCGAGGGCGCGCTCGACCTCGCCACCGCGCAGGACCTGGCCGCGCGGGCCGAGAAGGCCAAGGCGGCCGGGGACCTGTGCCAGGCCCGCGACGCCCTCGGCCAGGCCCTCGCCCTCTGGGACGGCGAGACCCTGGCCGGCGTCCCCGGCCCCTACGCCGAGGCCCAGCGCGTCCGTCTGGAGGAGTGGCGGCTCCAGCTCCTGGAGTCCCGCCTCGACATGGACCTCGAACAGGGCTGCCACGCGGAGGCGGTCTCCGAACTGACCGCGCTCACCGCCGCGCACCCGCTGCGCGAGCGCCTGCGCGAACTGCTGATGCTGGCGCTGTACCGCAGCGGACGCCAGGCCGAGGCCCTCGCCGTCTACGCCGACACCCGCCGCCTCCTCGCCGACGAACTCGGCGTCGACCCCCGCCCCGGCCTGCGCGAACTCCAGCAGCGCATCCTGCGCGCGGACCCCGGCCTCGCCGAGCCCTCAGCGCCGCCCGCCGAACCCGCCGCGGTCCCCGTACGCCCGGCGCAACTGCCCGCGACCGTCCCGGACTTCACCGGCCGCGCCTGCTCCGTCTCCGAGCTGAGCGAGGTGCTGGCCGCCTCCGAGACGGGGGTGATGGCCGTGTCGGCACTCGCCGGCATCGGCGGCGTCGGCAAGACCACCCTCGCCGTCCACGTCGCCCACCAGGCCCGCCCCGCCTTCCCCGACGGCCAGCTCTACGTCGACCTCCAGGGCACCGGACCGCGCGCCGCGGAACCCGAGACGGTCCTCGGCTCCTTCCTGCGCGCCCTCGGCACGGCGGACTCCGCCATCCCCGACTCCCTGGAGGAGCGCTCGGCGCTGTACCGCTCCGTCCTCGACGGGCGCCGCGTGCTGATCCTCCTCGACAACGCCAAGGACGCCGCGCAGGTGCGCCCCCTGCTGCCCGGCACCTCCGGCTGCGCCGCCCTCGTCACCTCCCGGGTGCGCATGGTCGACCTCGCCGGCGCCCACCTCGTCGACCTGGACGTCATGTCGCCGGACGAGGCGCTGGCCCTCTTCACGAAGATCGTCGGCGAGGAGCGGGTCGCCTCCGAGCGGGAGGCCGCCCTCGACGTCGTGGCCGCCTGCGGCTTCCTGCCCCTCGCCATCCGCATCGCCGCCTCCCGCCTCGCGGCCCGCCGCACCTGGACGGTCTCGGTGCTCGCCGCCAAACTCGGCGACGAGCGCCGCCGCCTCGACGAACTCCAGGCCGGTGACCTCGCCGTCAAGGCCACCTTCGAACTCGGCTACGGACAGCTCGAACCGGCCCAGGCCCGCGCCTTCCGCCTCCTCGGCCTCGCGGACGGCCCGGACATCTCGCTGGCGGCGGCAGCGGCGGTGCTGGACCTCCCGGCGGAGGAGACGGAGGACCTGCTGGAGTCCCTCGTCGACATGTCGCTGCTCGAATCGGCGGCGCCGGGCCGCTACCGGTACCACGACCTCGTACGGCTCTACGCGCGTGCGTGCGCGGAACGGGACGAGGAACCGCCGAGCGAGCGGGAGGCGGCCCTGTCCCGGTTGCTGGACTTCTACCTCTCCACCGTCGCGGGCGTGTACCTGCTCGAACGTCCCGGGGACCGGCTGGTCGAACACCTGGAACCGGCCCGGTACCCGGGCCTGGCGTTCGCGGACCGCCACGCGGCGCGGGACTGGCTCTACGCGGAGGCCGTCTCCCTGCTGGCGTGCGTGCGCCAGGCCGCCCGGCGCGAGACCCTGCGGCGTGCCGTCGACGTCCTGTGGGCCGCCGTCGACCTGGCCGAGTCGGGCGCCAACTCCAAGGAGTACGAGGCGGTCGCCGCCCTGCTGCGGGACGTGGCGCAGCAGGCCGGCGACCCGCGCGCGGAGGCGCGTGCGCTGACCGCGCTCGCCTTCGTGCACCACATCAGCGGCAGCCGGTTCGACGTGGCCCTGGAGGAGGCCGAGCGGGCCGTGCGGCTGGCCCGGGACGCCGCCGATCCGCTCACCGGGTGCTGGGCCTCCAACATCTGCGGGGTCGTCGCGCTCTACCAGAGCCGCCACGAGGAGGGCGAGGCGCACTTCACCCGGGCCATCGACAGCTTCCGCCGGCTGGGCGACCGGCCGGGCGAGGCCAGCGCCCTGTGCAACCTCTCACGCATCCACCTGGCCACCGGGCGGATCGACAGCGCGGTCGCCCTGGCGCGTGAGGGGGCGGCCATGTACGACGACATGGGCCACGCGCTGAAGGGGGCCAACGGGCGCTACGCCCTGGGCCTCGCGCTGACCCGCAGCGGGCGGCTGGCCGAGGCGACCGACTGCCTGGAGGAGGCCCTGCGCGTGTTCCGGGACAGCCGCCAGCGGCTGTGGGAGGGCATGACCCTGTTCCGGCTGGCGGAGCTGGACCTCGCGGCCGGACGGCCGGCGGGTGCCGCGGTGAACGCCGAGACGGCGCTGTCGCTGCTGCGGGGCATCGGCGGCGACTGGCGGCACGGCAACGTCCTCACGGCTCTGGGCCGCGCCCTCGACGGCATCGGGCAGCGGGACCGGGCCCAGGTCTGCTGGCGGGAGGCCCTGGAGATCTTCGAGACGCTGGGGGCTCCCGAGGCCGCCGAGGTCAGGGGCCTGCTGGCGCCGGTGACGACGGCCTGAGCCGGCGACCGCCCGCCGGCGTTCATCGTTCGTTTATCGCCTCCCGGCACTCTTGGGCGTGTCGAGCCGTCGCCTCGGGGGGAGGCGGACGCACCGGCCGGCGGCCGGGCCTTAGGGTGAACCGGCCCGACGGTCCGCCCGGCAGCCCGCGGGGGGGTTGCCGGGCGGTTCCGTCCACGAACGCACCACATCACAGGGGAGCCAGCGACATGAGCGAGAGCAGCACCGAGAACGTCCACGCGACGGGTGAGCCGACCGCCGACGCCACCACGGACAACGTGCACGCCACCGGCGAGCCCGTCGCCCTGAAGAACGTCCACGCCACCAGCGAGCCCGCCAAGCTCAAGGAGAGCACCGGCGACACCACGAACGGCAACGTCCACGCGACGGACGAGCCGGTCTGACGCTCGCGCACGGGGGATCGGCCGCGGCGGCGCGGAGGGGGAGCCGTCGCGGCCGAGGCGTGCCCGGGGCCGCGCCGGGTGCCGCGCCGCCGTCCGCGGCGGGTGCCGCGCCGTCCGCGGCGGATGGCCCGGTCCGGGCGGCTTCCCTTGCTTGACATGAACACGACATCGAGAGGAATTCACCTGGCGGCCCGGGCCCGCCGGGCGTAGCGTCGGCGTCAGAGCGGTGGGGCGGAGTCCCCGACCGCTCACCGAGAGCGACGGCCGCCGTCCGGAACCCCTTCCGAGTCCGCACGACGGCCGTCCCCCGGTACCGGCAGGGCACCCCTCACGCGGTGCGCGCGGTGCCCGTGCCCTTCTCGGCGTCCAGTGCGTAGACGCAGCGGTCCTTGCTGCACGCGTAGACGATGCCGTCCCTGACCACCGGGGAACCGGTGATCTCGCCGCCGGTGGCCAGCTTCCAGCGCAGCCGGCCGTCGTCGGCCTTCAGCGTGTACAGCAGATGGTCCGTGGAGCCGAAGTGGATGCGCCCCTCCGCCACCGCCGGGGAGCCGACGATGTCGCCGCCCGCCTGGAACCGCCACTTGGGGGTGCCGGTGACGGCGTCCAGGGTGTACAGGCCGGTCCCGCTGCCCACGTGGACGTGGCCCGCGGCGACCAGGACGGGCTCCACGGACGCCCGCGCCTCGGTGGCGATCCGCCAGCGGTCGCGGCCGTCGGTGGCGTCGAGGGCGTAGACCGTGCCGAGGTAGTCGGCGAGGTAGACGCCGCCGCCGGTAACCGCCGGCCCGGGCGCGAAGGCGGGCGGCGACAGGAAGACCGCCGGGGCCTCGAAGTGCCAGCGGACGTGGCCGCTCGCGACGTCGACGGCCAGGACGCGGGTGCCCGCGGAGAGGTAGACGTAGCCGTCGGCGGCCGGCGCCACCCGGACGGGCACACCGCCGCAGGAGGCCGCGTCGCCGATCGGGTACGACCAGCGCTCGTCACCGGTACGGGCGTCCAGGGCGCGCAGCCGGGCGTCCTGCCAGACGTACACCGTGCCGTCGTGCAGCGCCGGGCCCGCCTCCGGGGACTCGAAGTCGGTCTGGCAGCCGGTGATCTCCCACAACTTGCGGCCGTTCGCGGCCTCCCAGGCCTGCACGCCGCCACCGCGGGTGCCGGTGACGACGGTGCCCCGCTCGGCCTTGAGGGAGTACACCCAGGCATCCGTCGACAGCCGCCACAGATCGGCGCCCTCGCGCGCGTCCAGGGCGAACAGGGTGGGCCCGTCGGAGGCGTGGATACGGCCGTCCGCGACCGCCATCGACCAGGCGACGTCCCGCGTCTTGAAGCGGCGGCGGCCGGTGGCCACGTCCAGGGCGTGCACCTCGAAGGAGGTGACGTACACCAGGTCGCCGTCGACGGCCGGGGTGCCCCAGACATCGTTCGACATGCGGAAACGCCAGGGCCGCCAGCCCGTCTGGGACGGTTCCGGCGGGGCGGCGGGCACCGGCGGCGCGGTCACCGCCGGGTCGGCGCCGCCCACCCCGGGGCGCGGCTTGGACCAGGAGGCGGCGAGCCCGGCCTCCGGCGGCGGCGCCTTGACGGCGGCCGCGCGGGCGTCGGCGACGCGCGGCCCCGGCCCGATGGGCACGGCGGCGCCGGGCAGCCGGACCGGGCCCCCGTCCGGGGAGCCGGCCGGCGTCCCGGCCGGCCCCGGGGGCAGACCGGCGGACGACGGGACGACGGGGTCGTGGGACGGCGGCGGCGGTACGGCGGAGTGACCGCCGTGCGCGGCCGCGTGCCCGGTGTGGCCGGGCCTGGCCGCGGGGCGCCCGCCGCGGCGGGTCTCGATGAGCGCGACCGCCTTCTCGGGCAGCCACGCCGACGCCGTACCGCTGTCGTCGGAGCCGGAGCCGAACAGGTGCGGGGCGAGCTGGGCCTGGAGGTCGGCGGGGGTGGGGCGGGCCGCCGGGTCCATCTGCATGCAGGACTCGATCAGCGGGCGCAGCTCGTCGGGGAGGCCCTCCAGGTCGGGGCCCTCGCGCAGCAGCATGAAGACCGTCTCGACGGGGTTCGCCCCGTGGAAGGGCGGGTGACCGGTGGCGGCGAAGACGAGGGTGGAGCCGAGGGAGAACACGTCGGAGGCGCCCGTCACGCTGCGGGAGTCCTTCGCCTGCTCGGGCGACATGTAGGCGGGGGTGCCGACCGCGACGTTGGTCATCGTCAAACGCGTGTTCGACACGCCGGACGCGATACCGAAGTCGATCACCCGCGGGCCGTCCTCCACGACCAGCACGTTGGACGGCTTGAGGTCCCGGTGCACCAGCCCGGCGCCGTGGATCGACTGGAGCGCCTCCGCCACGCCCGCCGCCAGCCAGCGCACCGCCTGCGCGGGCAGCGGACCGCAGTCGTTCACTATCTCCTCGAGGGAGGGGGCGGGCACGTAGGCGGTGGCCAGCCACGGCACCGCGGCACGCGGATCGGCGTCCACCACGGCCGCCGTGTAGAACCCGGAGACCGCCCGGGCCGCCTCCACCTCACGGGTGAAGCGGACCCGGAAGAGCTGGTCCTCGGCCAGCTCGGTGCGGACCGTCTTGATCGCCACGCGCCGGCCGGACGCCGAGCGCGCGAGATAGACCAGCCCCATGCCGCCGGCCCCCAGCCGTCCCAGCACCTCGAACGGCCCGATCCGCCGCGGATCGTGCTGCGTCAGCTGATCCACCACTTGCCTGCCACCTCCCCGTACGAGCCGCGCCACCACTTGTGCACGCGACCCCGTGCAGCGTCTCACCACCGCACCGCCATGGCGGCACGCACCCCGATTCTTCCTGGCCCGGGCCCTCGTTGCGAACCCGGTGAGAAACGGGGTGTCTCACCCCATATGCCGCAAACGGTTCGCGCGTCGGCCCCGCCCCACCGCTTGACCTGCGGCTCGCCGGCGGCCGCTCAGCGCTGGAGCACCGCGAACGACGCCCCCTGGTCGTCGCTGACGACGCCCACCGTGCCGTACGACGCCTCGAAGGGGCCCGCCTGCACCCGGCCGCCCAGCCGGGCCACGTCCGCGAGCGCGGCCTCGCAGTCCGCCACCCGGAAGTGGACCAGGAAGTGCGGCGGCATCTGGGCGGGGAAGACGTCGGTGAGCGGGGCCCGGCCGAAGTCGGGATCGGCGTCCGGGCCGAACAGGGCGTCGTGGAAGAGACCGCCGTAGAAGGTGTTCACGGCGGCGGTGTCACGGGCGTAGAGCTGCGCCCAGCCGAACGTGCCCGGCTCGTGGCGGCGGCCGAAGCCCGGGTGCGTGCCCGGCTGCCACAGGCCGAAGACGGCACCCTCCGGGTCGGTGGCGAGCGCCGCGGTCCCCAGCCCGCCCACCGGCATCGGCGCGGTCACCACCTGCCCGCCGGCCGCCAGGACGCGGCGGGCGAGGGCCTGGGCGTCCGGGGTGGCGAAGTACACCGTCCAGACGGTGGGCAGCCGCCCGTCCGTCTTCTGTGCGAGCGCGGCGACCGGCTCGCCCTCGGAGAGCGCCCAGACACTGCCGCCGTACGACTCCTCGAACGTCCACCCGAAGAGCTCACCGTAGAAGCGCTTGCCCGCCGCCACGTCGGCGAGCTGGGCGTCGAGCCAGCACGGGACGCCCTCCGTGTACCCCTCTTGGTGAGCAGATGCCCTGTTTTCGGCCATGCACTCAAAGTAGCGGCGGCTGCCGCACCCCGCTCACCAGGCACACCTCGCTCCGAGCCCCCGCGCACCCCATTTGCAGTCGGCCGAATCGCGCTCAGATCACCCCTCGGTAAGCTGACGACATGACAGGACAAGTGCGTACCGTCGACGGCCGCGTGGCCGGCCGGCGTGGGCAGGCGACGCGGCAGAAGCTGCTCGACTGCCTCAGCGAGATGCTCAGCTCCTCTCCGTACCGGGACGTCAAGGTCATCGATGTCGCCCGGAAGGCGGGCACCTCGCCCGCGACCTTCTACCAGTACTTCCCGGACGTCGAGGGCGCCGTCCTGGAGATCGCCGACCAAGTGGCCGCCGAGGGCGCCGCGTTGACCGGTACCGTCGAGGGACGCAGCTGGGTCGGCAAGGCGGGCTGGCAGACCGCGCAGGAACTCGTCGACGGCTTCCTGGAGTTCTGGCGCAAGAACGACGCGATCCTGCGCGTCGTCGATCTCGGCGCGGCGGAGGGCGACAAGCGCTTCTACAAGCTCCGCATGAAGATCCTCAATTCGGTGAACGGCTCCCTCACGGACGCGGTCGCCGGGCTGCAGGCCAAGGGAAAGGTCGACAAGGACGTCAACCCGGCCGCGATCGCCGGATCGGTCGTCGTGATGCTCGCGGCGGCGGCCTCCCACCAGAAGGGCTTCTCCTCCTGGGGCGTCAAGCAGGCCGAACTCAAGCCGAACCTGGCCCTGTTGGTCCACCTGGCCATCACCGGCAGGAAGCCCACCAGGTAACGCCCACCGCGCGCCTTCCCCACGTCCTGTCAAGCACCCCATCGGGGGGTGCGGGGAACGCGCGGTCGACCGGGGCCGCCCCGGACGCGAGGAATCCCGCACGGTGCTACGCGGGCAACGGCCGGTCCCGCACCACGTGCTTCATCACCAGCGTCGACGTCAGCCGCTGCACCCCCGGCAGCGTGGCCAGCCGGTCGTCGTACAGCCGCTGGTAGGCGGCCAGATCGGCGGCCACCACCCGCAGCAGGTAGTCCGGCTCACCGAACAGCCGCTGCGCCTCCACCACCTCCGGCACCTCGCTCAGCGCCCGCTCGAACCCGGCGACCGTCTCCCGGTCCTCCTGCCGCATGGAGACGAAGACCAGCGCCTCGAAGGTCAGCCCGACCGCGGCCGGGTCCACGACGGCCCGGTAGCCGCTGATCGCGCCCGACCGCTCCAGTTCCCGCAGCCGCCGGTGACACGGCGAGACGCTGAGCCGCACCCGCCCGGCCAGCTCGGTCACGGTCAGCCGCCCGTCCTGCTGCAGCTCGGCAAGGATTTTCCGGTCCACGTCGTCCATGCGGCAAATCCTGCCTCACCGTGCGAGTAACCGGGAAAAGATCGGCAACACTTTCGCCGCATTCCCGCCTAATGTCCCCACCATGGACTCGGGAACGCTGCTCTCCTTCCTCGCCCTGGACCTGCTGCTGGTCTGCGTACCGGGTGCGGACTGGGCGTATGCCATCTCCGCCGGACTGCGCGACCGCTCGCCCGTCCCCGCGGTGGCGGGCCTCGTCACCGGCTACGCCCTGCACACCGTCCTCGCCGCGGCCGGGCTCGCGGTGCTGGTCGCCGGATCGCCGGCGGTGCTCACCGCGCTGACCGTGGCGGGGGCGGCGTACCTGGTGTGGCTGGGCTGGGGCGTGCTGCGGCGGCCGGGCGTACCGGGCGCCGGGGACGGTCCGCGGGCGGTCGCGGCCGGCCGCCGCCGCACCTTCCTGCGCGGTGCGACGATCAGCGGCCTCAACCCCAAGGGCCTGCTCCTCTACCTGTCGGTGCTGCCCCAGTTCCTCACCCTGGACGGCGCCCGTCTGCCCGTGCCGGTGCAGACCACCGTGCTCGGCCTGCTCCACATGGCGTGCTGCGCCGCCGTCTACCTCACGGTCGGCCTGCTGGCCCGCGCGGTCCTCGGCGCCCGCCCGGCCGCCGCCCGCGCGGTCACCCGCACCTCGGGCGCGGCGATGCTCGGGATCGGCGCGTTCCTGCTGGTCCAGCGCCTGGCCACGTTCTGACGGCGCCCGGCCGTACCGCCGTGCGCCGGGACGCCCGTCCGCGGGGATACTCGGGCCATGGCACCGGATCCGGATCTTCACGCGCTGCTGCGGTCGCTGCGGGTGTGGGACGTCGACGCCCTCCCCGCCTTCGACCCGTCCACCGCCCCCGCCGCCCCGCTCCCCCTCTTCACGGCCTGGCTCGCCGAGGCGGTGGCGGCCGGGCAGCCCGAGCCCCACACCATGTCCCTGGCCACCGCCGACGAACACGGCCTGCCGGACGTCCGTACGGTGATGCTGCACGGCGCCGACGAAGAGCACGGCTGGAGCTTCGCCAGTCACCGCGGCAGCCGCAAGGGCCGCCAGCTCGCCGCCCGCCCGTACGCCGCCCTCGGCTTCTACTGGCCCGCGCAGGGCCGCCAGGTCCGCGTCCGCGGCCCCGTCTCCACCGCCCCGCCCGAGGCCGCGCAGGCGGACCTGCACGCCCGCTCCACCGGTGCCCTCGCCGCCGCCCTGACCGGCAGCCAGAGCGAGCCGCTGGCCTCCCTGGCCGATCTGACGGCGGCCTCCGAGGCCGCCTGGGCCCGCGCCGAGCGGCACCCGGGGACCCCGGCGCCCACGTGGACCCTCTACCGGCTCCGGCCGGACGAGGTGGAGTTCTTCCAGGGGGACGCGCGCCGCCGGCACGTGCGGCTGGTGTACCGGCGGGAGGAGGACCGCTGGCGGCGGGGGCTGCTGTGGCCGTGAGGCGGGGGACCGGGCGGGGTGCCGTGGCGGGTGCGCCGCGCGGAGTCGTACGGCGCGAGGTCCGCGACCGGCTTGGGGGCGAGCCGTGGGCGGAGCCGGTCGCCGGCGGGTGTCACGGCGCGGTGTCCGCCTCGTCCGTCGCCAGCCGGGCGTGCAGGTGGACGTCGCGGAAGGCGTCCCGGGCGCCCGCCTCCCACATCGCGCCGCGCAGGGTGCCCTCGGCGCGGAAGCCGCAGCGTTCGGCGATGCGGCAGGACGCCTCGTGGCCGCGGGCGTGGCCGAGTTCCAGGCGGTGCAGGTCCAGGTCCGTGAAGGCCCAGTGGGCGGCGAGGGCGAGGGCGCGGCCGGCGACGTGCCGGCCGCGGGCCTCGGGGAGGACCCAGTAGCCGACGCGGGCGCAGCGCATCGACCGGTCGATCAGGTGGACGCCGATGTGGCCGAGGATCGTGCCGGTGTCCGCGTCCGCGACCCGGAACGACACGGCGCTGCCCTCGGCCGCCTGCCGCGCCTTGGAGCGCAGCGACGCACGGGCGCTGTCCCGGTCGGTGACGGGGACGAGCGGGGTGTTCCAGCGCAGGAACTCCGGGTCGGTGTGCCCGCGCAGCCACGCCTCGGCGTGCGCGTCGGACTCCGGGTCCCAGGGGCCGAGGGACAGGCCGTCGCCGTGCAGTTCGGGCCGGGCGGGCGGGGACGGCCGGGAGCGCTCGCGTATCTGCGTCATCCGGCCATTGAACCGTGCGGACCCGCCCGGTGCGGCGCGGGGCGTCGCGCACTCATCCGTGACCGATCCGCAACCAATTCCGGTCTTGACCGAGACCCATCAACCGGGCAGGTGATTACGCTCCCCCACATGGCCGACCACACGCCCGACGCCCCCGCACCCGCCCCGGCCGCACCCGGCCGGCACCCGGTCTACGTCATCGGCGGCGGCCCCGGCGGTCTCGCCGCCGCGTACGCGCTGCGCGCCCGGGGCGTACGCGCCGTGGTGCTGGAGAGGTCCGACCGGGTCGGCGCCTCCTGGCGGCGCCACTACGACCGGCTCCACCTGCACACCACGCGCCGGCTGTCCGGCCTTCCGGGACTGCCGATGCCGCGCCGCTTCGGCCGCTGGGTCTGTCGCGACGACGTGGTGCGCTACCTGGAGAAGTACGCCGAGCACCACCGGCTGGACGTGGTGACCGGTGTCGAGGTGACCCGCGTCGACCGCTCCCCCGACGGCACCGGCTGGCTGCTGCACGCCACCGGCGGCCGGGAGCTGACCGGCGCCGCAGTCGTCGTCGCCACCGGCTACAACCACACCCCACGCGTCCCCGACTGGCCCGGCCTCGCCGACTGGAACGGCGACTTCCGGCACTCCCGCGACTACCGCAACGCCGCGCCGTACGCCGGCCGCGACGTCCTCGTCGTCGGCGTCGGCAACACCGGCGCCGAGATCGCCGTCGACCTGGTGGAGGGCGGGGCCGCGCGGGTGCGGCTGGCCGTGCGCACCGTCCCGCACATCGTCCGCCGCTCCAGGGCCGGGTGGGCCGCGCAGTACAGCGGCGTCCTGGCCCGCCGCCTCCCGGTGCGCCTGGTCGACGCGCTGGCCCGGCCGCTGGCCCGGATCAGTGTGCCCGACCTGTCGTCGCACGGCCTGCCCCGCCCCGGCACCGGGCTCTACAGCCGCCAGCGCGAGGGTGCCGTCCCGGTCCAGGACGTGGGCCTGATCGACGCGGTCCGCCGGGGCGAGGTCGAGATCGTCGCCGCCGTGGACTCCTTCGAGGGCGGCAAGGTCGTCCTCGCCGACGGCGACCGCATCGCCCCGGACGCGGTGATCGCCGCCACCGGGTACGTCCGCGCGCTGGAGGGCCTGGTCGGCCATCTCGGCGTGCTCGACGCCCACGGCCGCCCGGTGGCGCACGGCCCCCGCACCCCGCGCCAGGCCCCCGGCCTGTACTTCACCGGGTACACCAACCCGATCAGCGGCATGCTGCGGGAGCTGGCGAGGGACGCGGAGAAGATCGCCAGGGCGGTCGCCCGCGGGGCCGGGGACCGGGTGTCGCGGCTGCCCGGGTGACGTCCCGCCCGGCGCCCTTGCGCTCCGGCCCGACGTGTCCCGGTGCGCGAGCCCTCCGGCGGGGAGGGCTCACGGCAGGGCTGCCCGCGACGGGGAATGCCCCTCAGGCCGCCGCGAGTCGCGCGGCGGCCGGCCGGCGGCGGATCACCAGGGCCATCAGGGCCGCCGCCGCGCACAGCGCGCCGGACGCGTACCAGACCACGTCGTACTCGCCGAAGACGTCGCGGGCCACGCCGCCGAGGAAGGCGACCAGGGCGGCGCCGACCTGGTGGGAGGCCAGCACCCAGCCGAAGACGATCGCGCTGTCCTCGCCGTAGTGCTCCCGGCACAGGGCGACGGTGGGCGGGACGGTGGCCACCCAGTCGAGGCCGTAGAAGACGATGAAGAAGATCATCGGTGGGTGCACGGACGGGCCGAGCAGCATCGGCAGGAAGAGCAGCGAGACGCCGCGCAGGGCGTAGTAGACCGCGAGCAGCCGGCGGGCGTCGAAGCGGTCGGTGAACCAGCCGGAGGCGATGGTGCCGACCACGTCGAACACCCCGATGACCGCGAGCAGCGAGGCAGCGGCGGTGACGGGCATGCCGTGGTCGTGGGCGGCGGGCACGAAGTGGGTCTGGATCAGTCCGTTGGTGGAGGCGCCGCAGATCGCGAAGGTACCGGCCAGCAGCCAGAACGGGCCCGTGCGGGCGGCCCGGGCGAGGACGGTGAGCGCCCGGCGCGCGGCCCCGGGAACCGGCGGCGGCTTCGGCACGAACTCCCGCGCGCCGTACGGCTTCAGCCCCACGTCGGCCGGGTGGTCGCGCAGCAGCAGCCAGACGAAGGGGACGACCGCGAGGGCGGCGAGGGCGACGGTGACGGCGGCCGGGCGCCAGTCGTGGGTCTCGACGATCCAGGACAGCAGCGGCAGGAAGATCAGCTGCCCGGAGGCGGACGCGGCGGTGAGGATGCCGGTGACCAGGCCGCGCCGCTCGGTGAACCAGCGGTTGGTGACCGTCGCGGCGAAGGCGAGCGCCATGGAGCCGCTGCCGAGGCCGACGAGCAGGCCCCAGCAGAGCATGAGCTGCCAGGCGGCCGTCATCCACACCGTGAGCCCGGAGCCGAGCGCGATCACGATCAGCGCGGCCGCGACGACGCGGCGGATGCCGAAGCGGTCCATCAGGGCCGCCGCGAACGGCGCGGTGAGCCCGTAGAGGGCCAGGTTGACGGAGACGGCGGCGCCGATGGTGCCGCGTGACCAGCCGAAGTCCTGGTGCAGCGGATCGATGAGCAGGCCCGGCAGGGAGCGGAAGGCGGCGGCGCCGATGATCGTCACGAAGGTGACGGCGGCGACGAACCAGGCGCGGTGGATCCGGCGGGCGCGGGCGGGGCGGGGTGCCCCACCGCGGTGCCCGGCGGTGTTCCGGGCGGTGGGCCCGGCGGTGTTCCGGGCGGCGGTCGCATCGGTTGTCTCGCTCACGTCATAGAGCTTCGGGCCCGGGGCGAACACGGGCGAGTGGCCCGAGGGACAGCATTCGCTAGGATCGGGCCATGACCCGTGAGCCGAGCGGTGGCCGGGAGTTCCGCCCGCACCGCGTCGTCGTCCTCGCCCTCGACGGGCTGCTCCCCTTCGAACTGGGCATCCCGCACCGCATCTTCGGCCGTCCCAGGGACGCGCGGGGCCGGCACGTCTACGAGGTCGTCACCTGCTCCGTGCGCCCGCCGGGCCCGGTCGAGACGGACGCCGACTTCGCCATCCACGTCGCGCACGGCCCGGAGGCGCTGGCCACCGCCGACACCGTGATCGTGCCGGCGTCGTACGAACTCGGCCCGGTCTACGAGGAGGGCGTGCTGACGGAGGAGCTGGCCGCCGCCCTGGACCGCATCCGGCCCGGCACCCGGCTCGCCTCCATCTGCACCGGCGTGTACGTCCTGGCCGCCGCGGGCCGGCTCGACGGCCGGCCGGCGACCACCCACTGGGCCGACGCGGAACGCCTCCAGCGGCTGTTCCCGAAGGTCAGGGTCGACGCTGACGTGCTGTTCATCGACGACGGCGACGTCCTGACCTCGGCCGGCGTCGCGGCCGGCATCGACCTGTGCCTGCACATCGTGCGCCGCGACCACGGCACGGCCGTCGCCAACGAGGTGGCCCGGCGCACGGTCGTCCCGCCGCACCGTGACGGCGGGCAGGCGCAGTACATCCAGCGCCCGGTGCCCGACCCGCAGCAGGCCACCACGACCGCGGCCCGCGCCTGGGCGCTCGGCCGTCTGCACGAGCCGATCCAGCTTCGGGACATGGCGGAGCAGGAGGCCATGTCGGTGCGCACCTTCACCCGGCGCTTCCGCGAGGAGACCGGCGTCAGCCCCGGCCAGTGGCTCACCCAGCAGCGCGTCGAACGCGCCCGGTACCTGCTGGAGTCCACGGACCTCTCGGTCGACCAGGTCGCCCGGGACGCGGGCTTCGGCACCGCCCAGTCGATGCGCCAGCACCTACAGGCCGCGCTGGGCGTCACCCCCACCGCATACCGCCGGACCTTCCGGGCCGGAGCCGACGGCTCCCCCGGCCGCCGCCCGGCCACCGGAGCCGGGAGCGACACCGCCCTCGGCCACCACCGCGCCGGCCTCGGCGGCGGGACCACCGCCCGGCGCGTCCCCGGCCCGGGGAGCGGCGGCACCGTCGGCCGCCCCGCCGCCGGAGGCGACCGCGTCCGCGGTCCCCGGTCCGATCCGGCCGGGCGCGGCTGACCCGGGTGCCGCGACGGCCCGCCGGTCCAGCCGGGCCTCCCCCCAGGCGCCCACGGCCACCAGCACCAGCGTGAGGCCGACCCCGGCCAGGATCGCCCGGTCCGGAGTCGTCACCTTGAGCAGGGCGCCGGCCGCCGAGCCGGTCACGGCGTATCCGGCGCTGGCCGCCGCGTACATCACCGAGTAGCCCGCGGCCAGCGCGCTCGGCGGAAGGGCCTGCTGGAGCGCCAGGTTGCGGGTGATGACCGCCCCGGCCTGGAGGATGCCCGCGGCGGTCAGCGCGATCGTGATCCCGGCGATGCCGGGCAGCAGGGCGATCAGCGTCGCGCATCCCGACACCCCGAGCATCAGGACCACGCTGCGGGTGCGCAGCCGTCCCGGCCAGGACCGCATCCCGTACAGGAACGCGCCCACGGCGGATCCGAGGGCGAAGCCGCTGAGCAGCGGACCCGCCCAGCCGACGCCGATCCCCCGGTGTTCGAGCAGGGCGGGCAGCAGGAGTTCGGCGAGGGCGAGCAGGGCGATGCTGGCCGCGCCCGTCACGTACACCGGCCAGGCCCCGGCGAGCAGCCGCAGCATCGACCGGCCCTCGGCGGCGGCCTCCTCGACGTCCCAGCCCTCGGGCAGCAGCCACAGTCCGCCGGCGGCGGCGAGCACCAGCAGGGCCGCGAGCAGCAGCGGCACCCGGGGTGCGACGCCGAGGGCCAGTCCGGTGACGGCGGCCGGGGAGAGCGCCCAGATCCCGGACATCAGCATCGATTCGACGGACAGCGCCTGGGTGACGGCGTGCTTCGGCACGAGCCGTCCGGTGAGCAGGGAGCGCAGCCCGCCGGCCGACGCGGCGGGCGCGGCCCCGGCGAGGAAGGCGCACGCCGCCAGGACCACCGCGGGCGCCTGCGGCAGCGTCCCGAGGCCGGCGAATCCGACGGCCCCGGCGGCGAGTCCGGCCGCCATCTGCCGCCGGGCCGTCTCGGGCCGTACCCGCATGCCGAGCACCGGTGCCCCGACGATCTCCCCGAGCACGTACGCCGCCGCGAGCAGCGCCCCGAGCGAATAGCCACCGGGCCGTTCCCGCACGAGGAAGACCACGGCCAGCGGCGCCATGGCCACCGGCATGCGGGCGCCGACGGCGACGAGCGACCAGGTGAGGACCGGTCGGGTGGCCAGTTCGCGATAGGTCATGCGGGTGACGGTAGGGGGTGGCACCGTCAACCCCCAGCGGTTTTCCCGCCCCTGTGGAAAACCGGCGGCCCACACCCGGGCGGAGGCCGGGACGGCCGGCCCGTACGGCCCGCCGCACGGTCATCCGCGCCCCGCCGGACCGGACTTCGCCGTGAACGCGGGGTCCGGGTGTCGAAAAGTTGTCCACAGCCTGTGGAGAAACAAGTCCGGTTCGGCCGTCGGGAAGGTCCGGGTGGCGGCGCGAGAGCGCCCGCCCCGAGCACGGCACCACGCGCCGCCATCCGGCCCCGGCGCTCCCACCCCTCGGCCCCCGTGGCCTTGCGGGACCGGCGCCGGTTCACGACCCGCACTCGCCGAGGGCTTCCGTCACGGGAGCCCTCGCCGTCCCCTCGCGGCGAATCGCTGACCACAAGCGTGATCAAACGGACACGGGACGTCAACACCCAATCGGTGATGTGTCACTTAAGTCCGGTGTGACGGAGGCGCGCACGGAAGCACGTCACGGCGCACCGCCCCATGGCCCCGCACGGTCCGCCGGAGCCCGTGCCCCCGTGCCCCGTGCGGCCTCACACCGCTTCGAAGGCCAGCCCCTCGTACGCCACCGCACCGGCGTCCGGACAGGCCCGGGCCGTTCCGTCCGGCACGTCGCGGCGGTCGAGTTCGCACCAGATGCGCTTGCCGGCGCCCTCCGGGCACCATCCCCAGCGGTCGGCGAGCCCGTCGACGAGCGCGAGGCCGCGCCCGCCGGTCTCCTCGCACTCGGCCCAGCGCGGCACCGGCGCGCGGGTACTGCCGTCGGCGACCTCCAGGCGGACCGTCGCCCTGCCGGGGGCCGGGGTCCGGGGCAGGCACAGCCGCAGCACGGCCGGGCAACCGGTGTGCACCACGGCGTTGGTGACCAGTTCGGAGACGATCAGGACCAGCGTCTCGGCGAGCGGTTCGTCGGCCGCTATCGCGGACCCGGCGAGCCGCGCGCGTGCCCACCTCCGGGCCCGCCCCACTTCAGCGGGGTCGGGCCGGATCTCCAGTTGCACTTGAAGCACCTGCACCGCTCACACCATCCGAACCGATGGACACCGAGGCTCGCGCCCCATGAGGGCCACGATCGTAGCCATTTTCCGCATGACCAGAACAACGGCCAGAGCAAGGGTCACGGAACGTGAGTCCCTTGCAGCACAGCTTCGTTGACGTACCGTCACCCCAACAAGCGCTTCGGGCATATTCCCGCGCGAAGGAGTACCCGTGCGGCATACTGTGCGACCCTCGTCACGGGGAGTCGAACAGCCGGAATGCGGCGCGTCCGCCCCAAGGTACCGGAGGGGGGCCGGAGCAGCGGGACACGGCGGGTCCCGCGCGGCTGCTCCCCCGAGATCGACGCTGAGTAACACCGGCATGCCACGATCCGTGACATCGACGGGCGTGGAACCCTGCCGTCCGCCACGCTTCCCCGGCACCGCGGCCGGTACCCGCTCAACGCGCCGACCACGGCGGGCCGGAGCGCGGGCGGCTCCTCGCGCGCCGCGCCGCACCGCTTTCGACGGGTCTGCCGACTTCCGTGCGGGCAGGGCCGGTTGGGACTTCCGGTGCCCAAGCCGCGGCCCACGGGCGGTGAGTGGGCTCCGCGCCCGCGGGAGGGCGCTCCGCCTCACGGCCGCCGGGGCGGCCGGGGGAACGACTCCCTCCCGCGCGGGGAGAGGTCGCGCGAGGTGCCCGGACACCGGGCGCGCGGGCGCTATTCGGAGACGGTGAAGTAGCGCGCGAAGGCGGGCACGACGTCCGCCTCGCCGACCTTGCCGTCCGCGTCGGCGTCGAGTGCGGCGGCGGCCGCGCGGGCGGTGTCCTCGGGCGCGCCGAGCACGGCCAGCGCCCGCGCGGTGTCCTCGACGGTCGCCGCGCCGTCGCCGTCCGTGTCGGCGACGGCGAGGGCGGCGTGCAGGAAGGGCCGGGCGATCTCCGCGAACCGATCCGGGTTGTCCCGCAGCCGCTTCACCGCCCCGCCCACGAACTCGTCGCGGGTGATGCGCTGATCACCGTCCCGGTCCGCGATCCCCGCCATGCCCTGCCAGAACGCTTCCGCGCCGCCGTACAGCGCCTGGCCCTTGTCGGACCGGGCGGCCGTACCGAACTCCGCGAGCAGCGCCTTGGCCGCCCGGTTGAAGTCCTCGCGGTCGATGGAGCCGTTGCCGTCCTGGTCGAAGATGGCGAACCTGGCCGCGATCCTGCGCTCGTACTCGCTGCTGACCATGTCTTCTCGGGCCGCCTTACATCACGTGGAGGTGCGTCTCGCTCGGAGCGTACGACGCGGCGGCGCTCCGGGAGCGGGAAAACGACGGTTGTGCCAAGACCGGGGGAATTTCGGGACGAGGGTGTGGCGAAGCGTTCAGGCCGACAGCGGGCGGGACTCCTCCGAGACGGCCGCGGCGAGGTCGGGCTGGACGTCGAACAGGCGGCGCACGCCCAGGGCACCCAGCACGCGGTTGACGTGCGCGCCGCCCCCACGCCCGGCCGCGCCCGCGCGGGAGGCGCCCCCGTCCGCGCCCTCCGCGGGGAGTATCAGCCGCAGCCGGCCCTGGCAGGAGCGCAGCAGCCGGCGGGTGGCGATGAGCACCCCGACGCCGCTGGAGTCGCAGAAGAAGACCTCGGAGAGGTCCAGGACGAGGCTGTGGCGGCCCTCGGCCACCACGTCGTGCACCCGTTGACGCAGCAGCGGCGACGTCACCAGGTCCAGCTCGCCCGACACATGGAGCACGGCCCACTCGCCCCGCTCGTCACCCGTCACATTGAGCGCCACCACCATGTCCTTCGTTCGCCGGAGCTTCCCGGTATCACCGCCCGGAAACGGAAGCAGTCCCTACGCTTCTCTGAGCGTGGCTGCCCAGCGGCCGTTCCCTGAAACACCGGGCCGGAAACGGGAACCGATCGGAAAGGGCTTGTTCCAGTCGACTTCGATCCTGTTCGATCAGAACTCATATAGGTCTGAGCACCATGGCGTCGGGTACGCACCAGAAAGGGAGGTCCGTTACCACTCGCGGCCCGTCGGGGGCGCGCATTGCCGCAAAGGAAGTGCGCTGTCGGACGCGCCGACTACATTCGGGACCACGGTGGACGCACGCCGGAGTCATGACCGGACCCGGCGCCGACGCAAGGGGAGGGGGCCCTGTGGCGACAAAGGACGCACCACCCCACTGGGACCGCGCGATGCAGCAGCGGCTCGCCCGCGGCGAGGCAGCCGCCCTGGGCGAGCTGTACGACCGCTTCGCCACCCTCGTGCACGGCCTCGCGCACCGCGTGCTCGGCGACCGGCGCGCGGCCGACGGTGTCACCCGCGAGGTCTTCGCCCACATCTGGGAACACCCCCGGCACCTACGACCCCGGTCAGGGACCCCTGCGCTCCTGGGTCGCGGGCCTCACCCACCGCCTCGCCGTGCAGCGCCTGCGCGCCACCGAGGCCGCCGCACTGGCCGACGGGCACGGCACCTCCGAGGAACTGGAACGAAAGGTCCGGCACGCCGCCGTCGCCGCCCGCGCCGACTACATCGTCCAGGCCATGCCGGCGCCGCTGCGGGCCGCGCTGGAACTCGCCTACTTCCAGCGCCGTGACTACCGCCAGACCGCGGCCGCACTCGACGTCACCGAGGACGAGGCCCGCCGCCGGCTCCGCCTCGGCCTCCAACTGCTGTCCACCGCCCACGACTCCGGCACCCCCGGCGCTCCGCCCGGGTACGGGGGTGCGGCATGACCGGGACCGGCCGCCGCGGCGACGGCCGGCGCGGGGACGACGGCCACGCGGCCCGCATACCGCAGCCCCGTCCCGCCGTGGAGGACGGCGGCCTGCCCCTGCCCGCCCTCGACGCGCTGCACGCGGCCATGACACCGCCCGAACTGCCCCACGCCGTCCTGAAGTCACTGCTGGGTGCCTGGGCGCTGGCCGCCTGCTCCCCGCAGGAGACCGCGGCCGTCGAGGACCACCTCGGCCGCTGCGGAGGCTGTGCCGACGAGGCGCGGCGGCTGCGCGAGGCCGTCGGACTGCTCCAGCGGCCCGACTCCCTCGACCTGGACCCCGCCCTGCGCACCCGCGTCCTGGAGAGCTGTCTGGACCGCCGCCCGCCCCGCATACCGGTCCCCGAGTGGGCGGGCGCCTACGACGCGGAGACCGCGCGGCTCGACGCGCTGCTCCAGGACTTCGGGGACGCGGAGTGGCACGCGCCGGTGCGGCTGCGCTGGTACGACGGCAAGGCGCCCGCGAGCCGGCGGACGACCGTCGCCGGGGTCATCGCCCATCTCCTCGCGGTCGACGGGCTGGTGGCGCTCGCCCTCGGACTCGACGACCCGCTGGGCGGCCTCGGTCCGCAGCCGCCCACCCCGGCGCAGCGCACGGAGGCGTACTGGCGCGCCTCCCGTTTCCCGGACGCCGGGTCCGTGCGCGGGCCCTGGCGGGAGCAGAGCCACGGCATCGTGCGGACCGTCGCCCTCACCGGCGACGGCGCGGGCCGCGTGGTGTCGTACACCGACTTCTCCCTGCCGCTGCCCGACGCGCTGGTCGACCGGGCCTTCGAGTGCTGGGTGCACGCGGAGGACATCGCGGACGCCGTGGACTACCCCTACGCCGCGCCGTCCGGCCGCCATCTGCACCGCATGATCGACCTCGCGGCCCGCATGCTGCCGCAGGTCCTCGCCGAGCGCCGCCGGTCGGGCCTGGCGCCCGCGCGGCCCGGCCGCCATCTCGTCGAGGCGGGCGGACCCGGCCGCACCCTGCGCCTGGAGATCGAGGGCTCCGGCGGAGGCGAGTGGCTGATCCCGCTGGACTCGCCCGCGGCCGCCCCCTCCACGGACCACGAGGTGGCCCATGTCGCCCTGGAGGGCGTGGAGTTCTGCGCGCTGGCCGCGGGGCGGCTGGCGCCGGAGGAGGCGGCGGCCGGTCAGGACGGCGACCGCGGGGCCATCAGGGACGTGCTCCTCGCGGCGGCTTCGCTGAGCCGCCTGTAGGGGCGGGCGCGGGCACCGCCGACCGCGGCCGGCCGGCACCCGGCCGGCCGCCGGCGGCGAAGGCCCCGTGCCCCGGTGCGGCCAGGGCCTTTCGTTCGGATCAGCCCGGCTTGAGGTCCGGAGCCTCTCGACCGACCCGAGCGGGGTCTGGTGCGTGCGGCTGCACGGCGACCGACGACAACGCCGCGGATGCGCGTGCCAGGCCCCGCGACGCCGGTGATCCGAACGACAGGTCCTAGCTAGGCGAACACCACCGTGCGCCGCCCGTTGAGCAGGATGCGGTGCTCGGCGTGCCACTTCACCGCGCGCGCGAGCGCCTGGCACTCCACGTCGCGCCCGATGGCGACCAGCTGGTCGGGGGTGACGTCGTGGCCGACCCGCTCGACCTCCTGCTCGATGATCGGCCCCTCGTCGAGGTCCGCCGTCACGTAGTGCGCGGTCGCGCCGATCAGCTTCACGCCGCGCGCGTGCGCCTGGTGGTACGGCTTCGCTCCCTTGAAGCTCGGCAGGAAGGAGTGGTGGATGTTGATGATCCGTCCGCTGAGCTGCTTGCACAGGTCGTCGGAGAGCACCTGCATGTAGCGGGCCAGCACGACCAGCTCGACCCGCTGCTCGCGCACGATCTCCAGCAGCCGCGCCTCCGCGTCCGCCTTGGTGTCCTTGGTCACGGGGATGTGGTGGAAGGGGACGTCGTACGACCCCACCAGTTCCGCGAAGTCGGTGTGGTTCGACACCACCGCGGCGATGTCCACGGGCAGCGCCCCGATCCGGGCCCGGAACAGCAGGTCGTTCAGGCAGTGCCCGAACTTGCTGACCATCAGCAGGACCCGCATCCGCTCCTCGGCCCGGTGGATCTGCCAGTCCATGTGGAAGGAGTCACCGATCGCGGCGAAGCTGGCGCGCAGCTTGTCCACCGTCACCGGCGTCTCCGCGGAGAAGTGGACGCGCATGAAGAACAGCCCGGTGTCCTGGTCACCGAACTGCTGGCTGTCCACGATGTTGCAGCCGGTCATGAACAGGTAGCTCGACACGGCGTGCACGATGCCCTGCTTGTCGGGGCAGGAGAGGGTGAGGACGTACTGCTCGGCGGGGGCCGCGGCTCCGGTGGGCTGCTCATTCATGCAGCAAAGGGTCCCACAAGGAGCCGCACCGCAGGCAACCGTCCCGTCAGCCGGACCTCGCCCCGTGCGTCACGCGACGCGGGTGAGGATGCGCAGCACGTCGAGCGTGCGGGGTGCCGCGTCCGGGTCGTCCCCGTCGCTCACCGCCATCCGCACGTGCGCGTCCCGGGCCGCCCGCACCGCCTCCGGCCAGTCCTGGTGGTGGAGGTACGACGACACCGGGGCGTCCGGTCCCACCTGGTGCATGATCCGCAGCACCCGGAGCACGGCGGTGTCGACGAGCGCCGCCTCCTGGGAGTCGCGGAAGATCGTGCCGACGTACTTCTCGGCGGACCAGTGGTCCAGCCAGGTGTCCTCGACGAGCCGGTAGACGGCGTCGGTCACGTCCCCGTACCCCTCGACACCCGCCAGCCAGACGTCCCGCTGGAACACCGGGTCGGAGAGCATGTGCAGCGCGGAGCGCACATTGCTGCGCCAGCGCCACCACGGCATGTCGTTCAGTGGCATGCCACCCATCGTGGATGAGCGACGGCCGCGACGGGAAGAGTTCTCCGAACCTTGGACACCTTGCACGGTCATCGATCGTACGTTCCCCTCAGCGAGCCGCTCACGGGCCCCCGTAATTCACCTGCGCGTCACCCTTCGTTGACCGAAGGTCACTCCCAGGTTAGCGATGTGGCGGAATCGTGCGGAGCCATGACCGGCAGGCGGCGCACCCGCAGCACATTCCTCCCCATCATCGGCCGATCCGCCCTCGCCCGATCCACCAGAGCGGGTGCCCGCGCGGTGGCGGCCATGGCGGCGTGCACGTCACTCGCCGCCGGCTGTGGTGTCGTCCCCGGTGTCACGGGGGGCGCCGGGGACGACACCATCACCGTGATGACCTGGGCGCCGCTGGAGACCGGCGCGGCCGACAAGCCCGGCATTCCGGCCCTCGCCCTCGCCTACGCCCGGCACGTGAACGCCCAGGGCGGTATCGACGGCCGCAAGATCAAGGTGCTGATCTGCAACGACCGCAACGACAGCGTGGAGGCCGCGAAGTGCGCCCGGCGGGCGGTCAAGGAGGACGTGGTCGCGGTCGTCGGCTCCTACAGCCAGTACGCCGACTCCTTCTTCCCGGTCCTGGAGGGCGCCGGCATCCCCTACATCGGCGGCTACGGCGCGACGAACGACGAGTTCACCAGCCCCATGTCCTACCCGGTCAACGGCGGCCAGCCCGCGCTGCTGGCCGGCCTCGGCAAGGAGCTGGCCGCCGGCTGCGGCCCGGTCGTCCTGGTCCGGCCGGACACCATAGCGGGCGACGAGCTGCCCACCCTGATCGACTCCGGGCTGAAGGCGGGCGGCCACGGGAAGGCGGACGACCTGCGCGCCGCCGAGGACGCCACGGAGTACTCGGCCCGGTCCGAGCGGGCGCTGGAGCGGGCGACCTCCGACCCGGCGGAGCGGGGCTGTGTGGTGCCCGCGCTCGGCGACCGCACCAGCACCTTCATGGACTCCTTCCGCCGCGCCCGGCAGGACTACCCGGAGGTCCGCACCGGGACCGTGCTCGGCAGCGTCGACCAGACCGTGATCGACGCCTCCGGCGGCCGGTCGGGGCCGTACGAGGGGGCGTACATCACCGGCTGGTACCCGGTGGAGACCGACGAGCGCTGGGACGGGATGAAGCGGGTGATCCGGGAGCAGGCCTTCGCCGACACCCGGATCGACCCGGCGGACGCCGGAGTGCAGACGAGCTGGATCGCGTACACCGTCTTCCGGGCCGTCGTCGAGGCCGTCCCGGACGGCGAGGAGGTGACCGCGAGCACGGTGCGCCGCACCCTGGACGACGGCATCGAGGTCAGCACGGGCGGGCTCACGCCGACCCTGCGCTGGCGGTTCCAGGACAAGCTGGCCTCGGTGGGCTTCCCGCGCCTGGTCAACGCCGACGTCACCCTCCAGGTCGTGCGCGACGGGCGGCTGGTCGCGGCCCGCGAGGGGTTCGTCGACGTGACCCGCACCCTGGAGGGCGCCGAGGTCGGCTGAGGACACCCCCGAGGGGGTGTCCCCCTGCTCACAGCTGGGTGGGCTGGCGCTCGGTCAGTCCGTAGGTCCGCGCGATCGCGTTCCACAGCTTGGCGGCCTGCGCCTTCTGCGTGGTCGCGGTGCCGCTCTCCCGGTTGCCCGCCTCCGTCTGGCCGGTGCTGCGGGCCTGCCCCTTCTTGCAGAGCTTGCCCTTGTGCGAGGCCACCTGGTCGGCCCAGGCCGCGTAGTGGTTGTCGGCGGACGCGGACGCCTTCCAGGCGTCGGTGAGCGCGGCGGTCAGCGCCGCGTGGTCCGGCAGCTTGTCGACGGCCAGCCCGGACAGCTGGGTGACCAGCGCGTTGCGCTGCTTGGCCGCGTCGCGCAGGTCCTTCGCCGCCTGCGTGAGGTTGCTGCACGACTTGACGTCGTTCACCGCGTTGATCACCGCGGTGCGGCTGGCACCGCTGTCGGCGAGCAGCTTGTCCAGGGCGACCGCCTGCTGCTCCGCCGGGTCGGGGGACGGCGAGGCGGACGGGGAGGCGGAGGCCGGGGCGGACGCGCTCGCCGGTGCCGTGGCGGAGACCGTCTCCGGGGAGTCCTCGTCGCCGCCGCTGCCGAGCAGCGCGCCCGCGCCGATGCCGACCACCGCGATGGCGACGCCGCACGCCGCGATCACCGGCAGCCGGGAGCCGGTACGGCCACCGCGGCCGCGGCTCGGCGCGGGTTCGGCGTAGGCGGGCGCGGACGGCTGCGGCCCCTGGACGCGGGGCAGCTGCCGGGTGCCCTCGGGGGCGTCGGCGGAGCGGAAGAGGTTGTCGAACTCGGCGGGCGGCTGCCGCTCCCCGGCGACGGGCGGGATGTACTGGGTGGCGTCGGCGTCGGATCCGGCCGGCCGCGGGGCGGCCGGCGGCTGCCCGCCCGCGCCGGGCGCGCCGCCGGAGCGGGCACGCCCCAGGTAGTGGGTGGTCTCGGCGGGCCGCTCCGGGGCCCCCGCGGCCGGCATCTCGGGCGGCAGCGCGCCCGGCGTCACCGGCGGCAGGTACTGGGTCGCGCCCTCGTCGGCGGACGCCGTCCCGGGCCGCACGGGCGGCAGGTACTGGGTGGCGTTGTCCTGGCCCGCCGCCCCGGGGCCGCCCCCGGGCAGGCCGGAACCGCCGGCGACCGGCGGTATGTACTGCGTGGCACCCTCGTCGCCGTGCGGCGGCAGCGCCCCGCCGCCCGTGGCACCCGGACCCCCGGGGTACGCCCCGGGCGCGGCACCCGACGGCCCGGGGTATCCCCCGCTCGTGCCGTCCTGCGCCGGGTGGGCGGGAGCGCCGTACGCCCCCTGGCCGGAGCCGTACGCCCCCTGACCCGGTCCGTACGCCCCCTGGTCCCCGCCGTACGCCCCCGGGCTCCCGCCGTACGCCCCGTGGTCCCCGCCGTACGCGGGGGACACCGCGCCCTCGGGCGGCAGCGGGCCGGCGCCCTGGGCGGGCGGGGCACCGGCGCCGGGCTGGGGCCCCGGGTAGCCGCCCTGGGGGGCGCCCCAGCCCTGGTCCGGCGGCGCCGGCCAGTTCTGCTGCGGGGCGTGCTGCTCCTGGCCGGGTCCCCAGGGCTGGCCCCAGGTCTGGCCGCCGGGCGGCGCCTGGGCCGGGAGCGGGCCGCCGGCGGGGCCTGCCTGCGTGCCCGGCAGCAGGGGCTCGCCACCGTCGGAGGGCAGCACGATGCCTTCGCGCGCGGGCTGCGCCGAGGGCTCCTCGCCCTGTCCACTCTGCGTCACCGGGACTCCTACGAATGGGGGACCTTCGGAATCGTCGGCTCACGCTACCGGGTCCCCGGAGCCGGGTGCCACGCAGCACGGGGCGCGATCCCGTTCCCTGTGACGGCGGTTACAGGACCGCCCGGCGGCGCGCGGCTTATGTCACCTCCCTTCCACCGCCCTCGCCGCTCACGCGGCCTGCTGGAGTTCCAGCCGCGCCCCGAACTCCCGCACCACCGCCTCCTCGCGGAACGGCTCCAGGCGCGCCTGGAAGTCCTCCAGGTACTCGGCGCCCCGGTTGGACCGCAGGGTGTCCAGGAGTTCCACGGCCTTCATCCCCGTGTGGCAGGCCTGTTCGATCTCGCGCTGCTGCACCTGGGCGGTGGCGAGCAGCACATAGCCGATCGCGCGCCGCCGGGCCCGGGACTCGGGGTGGCCGTCCAGGGACTGCCGAGCGGCCCGCGCGGCGGCCTCGGCCTGCCCGAGGTCGCGGTGGCAGTGGGCGAGTTCGTCGGCGAGGTACGCCTCGTCGAAGTGGGCGATCCAGGCGGGATCGTCCCCGGAGGACGGGTCCGCCCGCTCCATGGCGCCCACCGCGCGGCCCACCGCCTCCTGGGCGGCGCGCGCGTCCCCCATCAGCGCGTGGCCGCGTGCCTCCGCCGCGTGGAACATGGCCTCCGCGCGCGGGGTCACGCGCCCCCGTGCCCCCTCCTGCGCCGCCCGCGCCAACTGGGCGATCTCGCGCGGGTTGCCGAGCTGGGCGGCGAGATGGCTCATGGAGGCGGCGAGGACATAGCCGCCGTAGCCGCGGTCGCCGGCCGCCTGGGCCAGCCGGAGCGCCTGGATGTAGTAGCGCTGGGCGAGGCCCGGCTGCCCGGTGTCCACCGCCATGTACCCGGCCAGCTCGGTCAACCGCGCCACGGCGGCGAACAGTTCGCGGCCCACGGCCTCCCGGTAGGAGCCGGCGAGCAGGCCGGAGACCACGCTGTTGAGGTAGTGCACGACGACCGGGCGGACGTGCCCGCTGCCGTACTGGTGGTCCAGGTCGACCAGCGCCTGGGTCATGGAGCGCACGGCGGCCACGTCCGACCGGCCCACGCGGGGACCGGCCGAGCGCGCCACCTGCGCGTCGGGCGCCGAGATCAGCCAGTCGCGGCTCGGCTCGACCAGCGCCGAGGCGGCGACGGACGAACCGGACAGGAAGTCGCGGCGCCCGACGTCGCTGCGCCACAGCTCGCAGACCTGCTCGATGGCTCCCAGTACCGTCGGCGAGAACTGGAGGCCGACGCCCGACGCGAGGTTCTTGCCGTTGGCCATGCCGATCTCGTCGATCGTGACCGTCCGGCCGAGTTTGCGGCCCAGCGCCTCGGCGATGATCGCCGGGGCGCGTCCGCGCGGCTGCTGTCCGCGCAGCCAGCGCGCCACGGACGTCTTGTCGTAGCGCAGGTCGAGCCCGTGTTCGGCGCCGCACATGTTGACCCGGCGGGCGAGCCCGGCGTTCGAGCACCCCGCCTCCTGGATGAGCGCCTGCAGCCGTTCGTTCGGCTGCCGCGCGACGAGAGGCCTTGCGGCCATGGCGTAACCCCCTGTGGCTGCGGTGCCTGCCCGTGCACCGGTTGTCGTGTCTTCCCCGGCCGCACCCCGCCGCCGGTGGCGTGGAGTCCGGTCGGGAAGATCAATGCCCCGCCGTCGTACCGAAAATGCGGACATGCCACGAAAACGCGGAGCATGCACGGATTGCCCGGACCGGCGGGGTGAACAGCACCCTGCCCACCCGTTCCCCTCCTGGCTACCCCCGGGCCGCCACTGATCCCCGCGCGCGCCCCCACCCATGCACCCATGCGCCCCGGACGCCGGACCGGTGCTCCTCCCCCGCGCGCGGCCAGGGCCGTAACCCGCGGTGAGCACGGGAGTTGAGCCCTTCGTGGAAGAGACGCTCCCGGCCACCGAAGCCGCACACATTCCGAAGCAGCGCGGCGCATCGCTGCTGGAGACCGCCGTTCGCTACGCCGAGGATCGCCACTGGGAGGTGTTCCCCGGCACCTGGCTGGAGACCGTCGACGGACGACAGCACTGCTCCTGCGGCGACACCCTGTGCGACGAGCCCGGCGCGCACCCCGCGGACGCGGACTGGGCGACCCGGGCGACCGGCAGCGCGACCGTCGTGCGCCGCATGTGGCAGCAGCGGCCGAACGCGTCGATCCTGCTGCCCACGGGACGCACCTTCGACACCGTCCACGTGCCCGAGACGGCGGGCTTCCTCGCGCTGGCGCGCCTGGAGCGCATGGAACTGACCCTGGGACCGGTCACGTTGACCCCGGCACGGCGGATGCAGTTCTTCGTGCTGCCCGGGGCGGCGGCCAAGGTGCCCGGGCTGCTGCGGCACCTGGGCTGGTCGCCGGCGACGCTGGACCTGGAGACGCTGGGCGAGGGCGGTTACGTGGCCGCGCCGCCCACGCGGTACGGGTCGCGGGGGGCCGTGCAGTGGGCGTGCCGGCCGACTCCGGCGAACCGCTGGCTGCCGGACGCCGAGGAGCTGGTCCCGGCGCTCGCCTACGCGTGTGGCCGGGACCGCTGACACCGGGCGGCCCGCCCGGCCGCTGACCGCCGGCGAGCGCGGGTGCCCGTGACGTCCGGGCCCTGACGCCGGGACGGCGCGCACCGCCCCGCGCCCCCGGACGGCGCTCGCCCGCGCCGTCCGCGGCCGGCCGCGCCACCCGGGCCGCGCGGCCGCCGGGATCCTGGCGGCGGCGAGCAAAGCGGGACGTATCCGGTTTCGGGGCACGGCAGTTCGGACATCTCGTAGGAGGTGTCAGGGCATCCACGTACGCGGGGGGCGACTGTGGTCCGGTGGTTCGGCAGACGGAGAAGGTCCACGACGCCCGAGGTGCCCGCGGTGGGCCCGTTCGACGACGCCCTGGAGGTCGCCGAACGGCTGCGGCTCGCGTACGGGCAGACCGGGGACGTGACGCTGCTGCGGGGCGCGGTGACGGCCGCCGGACGGGCCAGGGACCGCTACCCGCGGTCCGATCCGCACCACGCGTCCGCCCTGTCCGCGCTGTGCATGCTGCACCGGCTGAGCTGGGAGCGGGAGCACGACCCCGCACAGCTCGACCTGTCACTGGCCTGCGGACGGCAGGCGGTCGACGCCTCCCCGCCGGGCGACCCGGAGGTGGCCCGCCATATGTCCTCGCTGGCCACGTCGTTGCAGGAGGCGTTCGACCACCGCGGCCGGACCGAGGACGTCGACGAGGCGATCGCCCTCTACCGCGGCTGCCTCGACGTCCTCCCGACCGGCCACCCCGAGTACGCCGGCACCGAGTCCAACCTCGCCAACGCCCTGCTGCGCCGCGCCCGCAGGCACCCCGACCCCACCACCCTGGACGAAGCGGTCCGGTACGCCCGCTCGGCCCTCGACCGCACCCCGTTGGACGACCCGATGCACCCGGTGCGCCTGGT